>CACWKU010000024.1 GCA_902761575.1 uncultured bacterium | reverse complement strand
GGTCGCCGCCGAGGCCGCGGCGCCGACCTTCGCCGTCTCGGCCGCGACGGGCGAGGGCGTCGCCGCGCTGCGCGACGCCCTCGCCGCGACGAAGCTCGACGAGCCCGCCTCGCAGCGGCTCGTCGGCGACCGCCTCGCCCCGGGCGACGTCGTCGTGCTCGTCGTCCCCGTCGACTCCGCCGCGCCGAAGGGCCGCCTCATCCTCCCGCAGCAGCAGACGATCCGCGACATTCTCGACGCTCACGCGACGGCGGTCGTCGCGCAGGTGCCGCAGCTGGCGGGCGTCCTGGCCTCGCTCGCGTCGCCGCCGAAGCTCGTCGTCACCGACTCGCAGGTCTTCGCGGAGGTGCGCGCGGTCGTGCCGCGGGACGTGCCGCTCACGAGCTTCTCGATCCTCTTCGCGCGCTACAAGGGCGACTACGACGCGCTCGCCGCGGGCGCGGCGGCGGTCGATTCGCTCCCGGAGGGCGCGCGCGTCCTCGTGAGCGAGGGCTGCACGCACCGGCGGCAGTGCGGCGACATCGGGACGCAGAAGATCCCGCGCTGGCTCGAGGCCTACGCGGGGAGGTCGTTCGCCTTCGAGACGACGAGCGGCCGCGGATGGCCGTCGCGCGAGGAGCTCGCGCGGTACGCGCTCGTCGTCCACTGTGGCGGCTGCATGCTCTCGCGCCGCGAGATGCGGCGCCGGATCGCGGACTGCGCCGCGGCCGGCGTCCCGATCGTGAACTACGGCGTCCTGATCGCGAAGCTGCGCGGCGTGGAGCTCTAGCGCGCCATCTCGACGACGATCTTCGAACCGTCCTTCACGAGCGCCTCGGGGACGAAGGGGGAGGGGAGGGACTTGCCGTCGATCGAGACGGCCTTCACCCGGTCGCCGCCGCCCTTCACCGTGACGTGGAAGGTGCGGCCGCGCCAGGTGCGGTCCTGCGTGAAGCCCTTCCAGTCCTTCGGGAGATGCGGCGCGATCTTCAGGCCCGCGTAGTCGCGGCGGATGCCCAGGAAGTCGTCGAGCTCCTCGTTGAAGAACCACGCGATCGAGCCGGTGATCCAGTTGAACTCCATCCGGAATGGCGCGTTGCGGTGCTCGGGGCCGAAGAAGCAGTTGCCGTAGACGTAGCGCGGGTTGGCCTTCTTGAGCGGCGAGTCGCCGTAGGCCGGCGTGGCGTCGCGGTAGAGCGCCCACGCGCGCTCGGTGAGGCCGGCGCGCAGCAGCGCGAGGACCATCCACGAGTTGCAGTGCGTGTAGACGGTGCCGTTCTCGCAGATGCCTGGCTCCATCGAGGTCACGCGCCCGATGACGGGGTCGAAGTGCTTGTAGGCCGGCGCCATCATTTGGTATCCGAGCGGCGTCCGGAGGCGCTTGTCGATGGCGGCGAGGATCTTCTTCCGCCGCTCGGGCGAGGCGGCGCCGCAGATGATCGCCCAGCTCTGCGTGTTGAGGTAGATCTGGCCTTCGCGGTTCTTCTTCGAGCCGATCGGGTTGCCGTCGTCGTCGAAGCCGCGGACGTACCAGTCGCCGTCCCACGCCTCCTTGTTGAGCGCGTCGTTGATCGCCGAGGCGCGGGAGAGGGCGTCCATCGCGGCGGGGGCGTCGTCGAGCCAGCCGTAGAGCCCGGCCATCTGCTGGAGGGCCTCGCTGTAGGCCATCGAGAGCCAGACCGATTCGCCCTTGCCGCCCTTGCCGATGCCGGTGAGCGAGTCGTTCCAGTCGCCGAACTTGATGAGCAGCAGCCTGTGGGCGCCCTTGTTGCGCTCGAGGAAGTCGAGCGCGCGCCGGATGTGCCCGAGGACCGTCGCCTCGCCCTTGTCGTAGAAGGGGACCTTGACCTTGAGGAAGTCCTTCTCGCCCGTCTCGCGCAGGTAGGCGCAGAGCGTGAAGACGAGCCACAGCGCGGAGTCGGAGTACTCCTTCGTGTCGATCGGGTTCCACCCGCGCAGCGCGAGGCCGGAGGAATACTGGTGGCGGAAGGCGGTGAGGAGAATCTCGCGCGTGCGCTCCGGGTAGAACGACGAGCAGCCCATCGCGTGCTGGACGATGTCGCGGTAGCCCATCCAGCCCCAGCGGCACCATTCGGCGCCGAAGAGCGCCTGCTGCTTGTGCCACGCGTTGAACGTGGCGTCGAACTGCGGGTCCGGCGTGTGCGCGGCGTTGCGGGCGGCGAGCGCCTTCTTCGCGGCGACGAGCGCGGCGAACTTCTTCTCGACCGACGCGAGGCCCTTCTTCGCGGCGGCCGCCGCGTGCGCCTCGGAGTCGCTCACGCCGAGGACGAGGTTGATGACGATCTCCTCGCCCGCCTTGACCTTGCCGAGGTTGAACTGCAGCGCGGCGATGGTGGCGTCGGAGGAGCCGACGGACCCCGTGCAGCGGCCCTTCACGACGGCCTCGGGCTCGTTGAGCTGGTTGTAGGTGCCGACGAAGAAGTCCTTCGAGCCGTCGAAGCCGTCGATCTTCCGGTCGGCGGCGAGGAAGCCCGTCTGCCACGGGTGGGGCGTCACGAACGGGTGCTTCGTGAAGATCGCCATGTTGCGCTTCGCGTCGAGCCGCGAATTGCGGTAGAACATGTCGCCGTAGGAGTTGAAGCCCCACATGTACTTGAACGAGATCTGCTCGTAGACGAAGACCGTGAGGTCGCGGGCTGCCGCCCGCGACAGGTCTGACGGTCTGACGGTCTGACGGTCACACGGTCCAACCATCCGACCGTGTGACCGTTCGACCGTGTGACCCTCCGGCGCGAGCCGGAGCCGCAGCGTCCAGTACTCCGCGGGCTCGTCGCCGGCGGGGACGAAGACGCGGAAGGACGACTCGATGCCGTCGGTGGTGTTCTCGATGACCGTGTAGCCGAGGCCGTGGCGGGCGCGGAAGCGCGCGGGCTTGGCCTTCACGGGCTCCCAGCCGATGTTCCAGAACTTGCCGGTTTTGTTGTCGCGGACGTAGACGAGGCGGTTGAGGAACGTGTCGCGGCCGTAGACGTCGAAGTCGCAGATGCGGCCGATGCCCTGCGAGAGCTTGGTCATCTCGAAGGAGCCGATCTGGTAGTCGGTGTAGCCGGCGCCGGTCTGCTGGACGTTGCCCAGGAGCTGTTTGTTCCAGAGCATGTTGTCGAACGGGCGGGGCGTGTCGGGGCGGGTGACGACGTATTCGAGGCCGTCCTTGGAGAAATGGCCGCAGTCGGGGGTCTTCATGGATGTCGGATGCGATGGGTTGGCGGAAATGGCGCGGGAAGCGGTTCCGGATGCTACCACAAACGGAGGCTCGCGTCCAAGCGAATCCGCGCGTTCTTTCCGTTTGACGGCGGGCGGGGCGGAGGGGTAGAATCGCGGGCCCATGAGCGACAACACCTCCTCCCCCGTCGGCGAGGGCGCCAAGCTGGCCGCCCCGAAAGCCCTGGTCCTCGGCCTCCAGCACATGTTCGCCATGTTCGGCGCGACCGTCACGGTCCCGCTGATCACGGGCCTCGACATCGGGACGACGCTCCTGATGGCCGGCGCGGGCACGCTGCTCTTCCACCTCATCACCGGCGGCAAGGTCCCCGCCTTCCTCGGCTCCTCCTTCGCCTTCCTCGGCGGCTACGCGGCGGTGACCGTCTTCGCGGATGTTCCGGGCGGCGACGCCGTCCTGCACAAGGAGCTTCTTCCCTACGCCTGCCTGGGCGTCGCGTGCTCGGGCCTCGTCTACCTCGTCCTCGCCGGCGCGATCAAGGCGTTCGGCGTCAAGCGCGTGATGCGCTGCTTCCCGCCGATCGTCACCGGCCCGATCATCATCGCCATCGGCCTCGGCCTCGCGCCGGTCGCCGTCGGCTCCTGCAAGGGCAACTGGACGCTCGCCCTCGTCGCCCTCGCCGTCATCGGCGTCTGCAACATCTGGGGCAAGGGCATGATCCGCATCGTCCCGATCCTGATCGGGCTCGTCGTCTCCTACGTCCTCGCCTGCTGCATGGGCGAGGTGGACTTCTCCAAGGTCGCGGGCGAGGCCTGGATCGGCTTCCCGGTCCGGCGGGAGATGACGGTCCTCGGCGTCGACTTCTCAAACGGCGGCCAGATCTGGAGCGCGATCATTGCAATCGTGCCGATCGCGCTGGCGACCATCATGGAGCACATCGGCGACATCAGCGCGATCTCCTCGACGGTCGGCAGGGACTTCATCAAGGACCCGGGTCTGCACCGCACGCTCACGGGCGACGGCCTCGCGACGACCTTCGCCTCGCTCTTCGGCGGCCCGGCGAACACGACCTACGGCGAGAACACGGGCGTCCTGGCGCTCTCGCGCGTCTTCAACCCGATCGTCGTCCGCATCGCGGCGGTCTTCGCGATCCTGCTCTCGTTCTGCCCGAAGTTCGCGGCGCTCATCGCGACGATCCCCGGCCCGATCGTGGGCGGCATCTCGTTCGTGCTCTACGGCATGATCTCCGCGGTCGGCATCCGCAACCTCGTCGAGAACCACGTCGACTTCTCGAAGAGCCGCAACCTCATCATCGCGGCGGTGATCCTCGTCACCGCGCTCGGCGGCGTGACGCTCCCGCTTGCGATTGGCAAGTTCCACGCGGTGCTCTCGCCGCTCGCGGTCGCCTCGCTCGCGGGCATCGTCCTGAACGCCATCTTCCCGGCCGGCGACTACGCCGCCCGCGCTGCGGAGGACGAGCCCCCGAAGGGCAACACCTTCGAGGTTTAGACCCTCCCCGCCGGAGCCCGTTCCGCGGCGCCGTCGCGGATTCTCCTCCGTTCAGCGGACACTCCCCCTATCCGTCACGGGTTCTCCTTCATCCCAGCGCAACGCGTGCGCGCGGCCTCATCCGCGCGCACGCGTCGCGTTTGCCCATCTGCGCCCGCCTCCATCCGCGCCCGTCTTCATCCGCGCCCGCCTTCATCCGCGCCCGCCTCCATCCGCGCCCGCAAACTTCGTCGGGCGGCACCGTCCCTGTCGACGGTCTAGTCCCCGTCAACGCAAATCGCACGCGACATCCATCCAATTCCACCGTGCGTGATTTTTCTTGCTTTCGCTGCTCCTGCGGTGTAGAATCGCGCCATCTTCCGCCCCATCCGCGGCCCCATCGTCCATCTTCCGGCCACCGCGGACTCCATCCTCCGGTTTCCATCGTTTATCCGCCCCGCATCCGCCTCTGCTTCCCTATCGCATCCGACTCCTTCCTTTCCACATCCAACTGTACACCCGCCATGTCCCGCCGTCCCCGCCGCCGAACCATCTCCGCCGCCGCCCTTCGTCGCGCCGACCGCCGCCGCGAGGAGGCCCGCCTCGATGCCGCCCTCCGCCGCCACGCGTGGGAGGAATACCGCTGGGCGACCTCGGGCTTCGACTCCATGGGCATCGCGATTCCCGGCGTCATTCCACTCTCCGTCTTCTTCATCGGCTCCCCCGACGACACGCCCGGTGCGCTTGAAACCACCATTCTGCCCTTGCTCGCGAAGGGAGCCGCCTCCCTCTTCCGCACGGTCCGTCTCTGCGCCTACCGCGCCCGGGCGGGCGTCGACCGCGCCTTCGCCCGCGAATGCGCCAAGCGCCTCCGCGACGCCCGGGATTCCGGCCGCATCGAATACCTCCGCGTCCTGCGCGCCCTCGCCGCGGAACGGGTCCGCCGCGAGGACGCCCGCGAGCGCGAGGCGCTCGCGCTCTCGCGCCGACCCTGCTCCGCGGCGCTCCGCGCCAAGGCGCGGGCAAGGCGCGACCTGGTGTGGCAGGACTGGTTTGGGACGCTGGAGAAGGCCGTGGCGGGGTCCGGCACCCCGCCACGCGAGCCCGGGATGCCGCAGCTGCCGGACCGTCCCCGCCGCAAGGGCGCGCCGATCCGCCGGCTCTGCGTCTTCTCCGCCAAGCCCGCGCCGACCGGCGACGAGGTGCGCGAGCAGTTCGAGAAGGCGCGCGGACGCGGGAAGGTGGAGGAGAAGATCCGTCTCGGGTCGATGCTGCTTGACGCGGAGGCGACGACGGACAGCTCGCTCATTCGCGACGGCGACGGCGAAATCGTCGGGCGCAACGGCGGCCTGCGCGGCTGGATCTTCGAGAACTGCCCGGAACTGCTGCCTCACTACGCGGCGCTCACGGGCTACCGTCGGCTCGCGTGGGAGGCGCGCGACTCGGAAGACCTCTTCGACCCCGTGCCGGCGGAGCTGCTGCTTGCGCCCGATCCGGAAGTCGAGAGGAAGGTGCGACCGACATTGCGCGAGCGGCTCCCCGGCGCACGGAAGCGATTGCGAGCATTGCTCGCCGCACCGGAGAGCGCGACCGTGGCGGGGTTCCTCCGGCGATTGCGGACCGAACGGGACGAGCGGGAGAAACACGAGCGAGAGCGAAGGCGACGGCTGGCGTAAGCGGCTGGGGATTGAGGCCGGACGAGGCAGGGAAAGACAAGAAGCCCGGAGATCAAACAGAGGGAAAATATTGATGAAAACGGCAATGCTGGAGAAGATGAAACAATGAAAATCACGCACGGTGGAATTGAAGGGAGAGGGACGTTCTTCACGCCTTCCGTTTCGGATTTGGACGCCGAGCCGGAGCTGGCCACGTGCCGGGCGAGGATGGCGATCGGCGTGGCGGGGGACGCGGGATACGCGAATCCCGACGGCAATCCGGTCGAGGCGCCGGCGGGGACGGTGTTCGCGGAGCTGGAGCTGGAGCCCGCGCCGGGGTCGTGCGTGCGCGTCGAGGTGGCGCTGCCGCCGGCGGAGCGGTGGGACGGACGGCTCGTCGGGATCGGCAACGGCGGCGGCGGCGGGTGGCTGCCCTCGAAGGAGCTCGGCGCGCACCTGCGCTGCGGCCGCGCGACGACGACGACCGACCTCGGCACGAAGCGCGACCCGGCCCGCGCCGGCGCCGGCAATCCCGAGGTCTGGAAGGACTTCGGACACCGCGCGACGCACCTGGCGATGGCCGCCGGGCGCGCGCTCGCGGCGGCGGCCTACGGGCGCGCGCCGCGCTTCGCCTACTTCCTCGGCGGCTCCACCGGCGGGCAGCAGGGGATGATGCTCGCGCAGCGCCACCCGGAGGACTGCGACGCGATCCTCGCCGCCGTCCCCGCGCACGCGCGAACCGCGCTGCACGCCTACTTCCTCTGGAACTGGCGGGCGCTGCACCGTCCCGACGGCTCCCTGCTCTTCACGCAGGCGCAGGAGAGGGCGTGGCACGAGGCCGCGCTCGCGGCGTTCGCGCCGGACGAGCGGCTGGAGCGGGCGCGCGGACGGTTCGCCTCCGATCCGCGCTGGACGCCGGCGCGCCTCGAGGCGGCGCTGCGCGGCGCCTCGCAGCGCGACCCGTCGCTCGGCCCCGAGCATCTCGACGCTCTGCGGCGACTCGTCGAGGGACCCCGCCACGCCGTCACGGGCCGGCGCATCCACGGCGGACTCCCGCCGGGCGGGCCGTTCGCGCCCGCGACGGGCAACCTCTGGATCTTCGACTGGGTCTTCGGCCCGGGCTTCGATCCGGCGCGGTTCGACTTCGGCGCGGACTTCGACCGCTACGCGGCCGCGCTCGCGCCGGACCTCGACGCGGAGAGCGCGGACCTCGACGCCTTCCGCGCGCGCGGCGGGAAGCTGCTCGTCTACTCGGGGACGTCGGACTCGTGCGTCCCGTGGCACGCGACGGCGGACTGGTACGGTCGCGTCGCCGGGCGCTACGGGCTCGAGGCGGCGCGCGGCTTCTGCCGCTACTACCTGCTGCCGGGGCGCGAGCACATGGGCGGCCCCGGCGTGCAGACGATCCGCGACGAGTTCGGGCTCCTTTCGCGCTGGCGCGAGAAGGGGACCGCGCCGGAGCCCGTCGGCCACGGAATGGTGCCGCCCGCCTTCGACCTGCCGCTCGCGCCGTTCGAGCCTCCGTTGCGCTCGCGCGGCGAGGTCTGCTAGAATGTCCGCCATGAAACGCGCCGCCGCCCTTCGTCTCGCCGCCGCCGCCGCGCTGCTCGTCGCGGCGGGATGCTCGTCCGTCCCCGCGCCCTCGCGCGAATGGATCCCGAAGGAGGAGCTTCCGAACCCGCTGCTCTACGTCCCGCCGCCGCCGGCGGAGGGCTCCGCCACGAAGGCGTGGGACCGCGCGCGCCACGAGGAGGCCAAGGCGCTCCGCACCGCGGACCCGGCGCGCGCGGAGCTGGCGGCGCGCGACGCGGTCTTCACCTGGGAGAACCTCTTCGAGTCGTTCTCGCCCGCCTACGGCCGCGCGATCTCCGACGCGGAGACGCCCGCGCTCTGCGCGGCGCTCCGGTTCGGGATCAACACGACGCGCCGCGCCTACCGCGACCTAAAGCGCACCTACCCGCGGGCGCGTCCATTCGCCGAGCTCGGCGAGACGCCGCTACGGCCGGAGGACACGCAGCTCGGCGCGGACTCGTATCCCTCCGGCCACGCCGCAACGGCGTGGGCCGCGGCGCTGATCCTCTCCGAGGTGCGCCCCGCCGCGGCGGAGGCGGTCCTCGCGCGCGGTTTCGAGGCCGGCGAGAGCCGCCTCGTCTGCGGCGTGCACTGGGCGAGCGACGTCGAGCGCGGCCGGCTCGTCGCCGGCGTCGCCGTCGCCCGCCTGAACGTCGATCCCGACTTCCGCGCACTGCTCGACGCGGCGCTGCGCGAGGAGGCGGCGCTGCCGGCGCCGCCCGCGCCCGCCGCGGACCCCGCCACGGACCCTGTCGCCAACCCCGCCACCGAAACCAACCCCGCCACCGGAGCTAACCCATGAAACACCGGACCACGCCCCTCCTCCTCGCCGCCGCCGCGCTCTGCGCGGCCACCGCCTCCGCCGACGAAGCGCCCGCCGATCCGCTCGCGCGGCAGCTGCCGGACGCCGTCGCGCCCGGCGACACGGTCGAGCTGCCGTTCTTCGGCGCCGTGACGGTCGTCGACGCGGTCGACTGCGCCGCCGCGGCGCCGGGCGACCACCGCTTCGAGGACATCCCCGCCGGCGCGAGCGTCGCGACGAACCTGCTCGGCCGCGCGTGCCGCGCGCTTCCGGTGCAGGAGAAGGGAAGCTCGCTGCTCAAGTGGCGCCTCGGCGAAGGGAAGGGCGTGAAGCCCAACGGCGCCTACGTCGTCGTGGTCGAGTATCCCGACGACCTTCCGCGCGACTACCTCGTGCGCAACAACGCGAACAACTCGCGCCGCTCGTTCTACACCGGCGCCGCGATCGGCGACGCGTGGGCCGCGCGCTACGTCGACCACCATCCCGAGTCGCTCAAGATCCCGCAGAGCGGCGAGTGGCGGCTCTGGACCTCGCTCACGTTTCCGGGCGAGAAGGCCTCCGAGCGCGCCGAGAGCGCCAAGGGACCCGACGGCAAGGACCACGCGCTGGTCACGGACGTCGCGACCGAGGGCTTCGACTTCATCCTCGCGCAGTATCCGAAGGCGAACCACCCCGAGAGCGCCGGCCTCGCCGTCTCGCGCGTGCTGCTCTGCGAGATCCCCGACGAGAAGGCGCTCTGGGCGGACCTCCCGCTCCCGCCCGCCCCGCTGCCGCACCGCAGGATCTTCTGGCGCGAGGAGATGAGCGACGGCGCGATGGACAACATCTGCCCGGGGAACGACGGCCTCGACTGGCTCGAGCAGAAGATGCGCGCGATGAAGATGCTCGGGCAGAACACGTTCTGCAAGGACCTGCTGGAGTTCGGCCACAACCAGCACTGGGACCCGCACTGGCGCAAGCACGACGACGGTTCGTATCCCGGGGGCAAGACCTCGTGGATGTGGAAGAGCCAGAGGGCGGCCTGGGACGTCTGGTCGCGCGCCGTGCCGCTCGCCGTGGACAAGTACGGCTTCGAGATCCTGCCCTACTACGAATACGGCGGCGTGAACGGCAACTGGGAGAAGTCCCTCGGACCGCAGAAGCGCGCCGAGCCGCTCGATCTCGACAACAAGCCCGACAGGGAGACGCGCGGCGCCAACTACACGCACATCTGGTGGAGCGAGGGCAAGCTGCGCGTCGACATCACCGACCCCGACACGCTCGTCGAGCTCAAGTATATCCTCGACGGCACGATCCTGCGCTTCACGAACGAGGTCGCGCGCGGCGGCTTCGCGGGCGCGTGGTTCCGCCCGCGCCCCGGACAGTGGGCCGTGAGCTTCGCCGACGCCACCCGCGCGCGCTTCGCCGCCGAGGCGAACGGCGGGCGGCCCGTCTCGCGCGAGCGCCTCAAGGCGGATCCCGCGCTCTACGCCCGCTACATCGACTGGTACGGGGAGAAGCGCGCCGCCTTCCTCGAGGCGGTCCGCGCCTACCTCGAGGCGAACGGCGTGAAGGACGCCATCGCGATCCTCGACAACGACGAGTCCGAGGGCGGCCCCGGCCTCGCCGGGCGCGGCGGGCTCTTCACGGACGACCCCGCCGCGTGGGAGAAGCTCCTCCCCGGCAAGGTCGTCGACCTCAACGACCCCGCGATCCTCGCGAGCCACCTCTACCTCCGGCAGGTCGTCTCGCCCGCCGGCACGTGGGAGCCCTGGGAGTGGCAGCACGCCTGCCCGGGCGACGACCCGCACCACTACGCCGCGCTCACCAACGTGTGGATCTCGATGGCGTTCCACCGCCTCTTCACGGTGAACGACCCGCTCGCCTTCGACGCCTTTCGCAACGGCAACGGCACCGACACGATCGTGCGCCACTACGGACTCAACGAGAACATGGTCGAGGACGCCGACGGCAAGCTGATGATCGGCTACGCGATCGCGGACTTCGAGCGCGCCGGCCGCGCCTGCATGATGGCGGAAGTGAGCGCGATGGCGAACGGCGACCCCGTGAACCTCGGCTACCTGATGGGCTCCAACTTCACGCGCGGCTTCCCGGGCCCGGTGCAGGAGTTCAACCGCAACTTCCTCGCGCTCCCGGCGCTGCCCTCCGCGCGCCTCGACGGCGCGTGCGACGACGCGGAGGTCGTCCTCCGCCGCATCGACGCGGGCGAGGCGGGCGACTACTACGCGCTCGTGCACACCGGCTGGACGCCGAAGGCGGACGTTCGCGTGCGCTTCCCCGAAGGCGTGAAGCGCCTCGTCGCCCCCGCCACGGGCGAGGCCTTCGCCCCCGGCGCGGACGGCGCCGTCGCCCTCTCGCTCCGGCCCTGGCAGCTCCTCGCCCTTCGCGCGGAGTAGAGCCGGGGCATGAACACGATCGCGTAAACGCGGAACCCCGCCACACCGCTCCAGCCCCCGATCGACCATGGAACACGCTCCCTCCCCCGACCGCTACGACAGGATGCGATACCGCCGCTGCGGCGCGAGCGGACTCCTCCTGCCGGAGATCTCGCTCGGCCTCTGGCACAACTTCGGCGGCGGCGACGACTTCGAGACGATGCGCCGGATGGTGCTCGCGGCGTTCGACCGCGGCGTCACCCACTTCGACCTGGCGAACAACTACGGCCCGCCGCCCGGTTCGGCCGAGGAGAACTTCGGCCGCATCCTCGCGACCGACCTGCGCGCGCACCGCGACGAGCTCGTGGTCTCGACCAAGGCCGGCTACGGGATGTGGCCCGGCCCCTACGGCGACCACGGCTCGCGCAAGTACCTGCTCGCGAGCCTCGACCAGAGCCTCCGCCGGCTCGGGCTCGAGTACGTCGACGTCTTCTACCACCACCGCCCCGACCCGGACACGCCGCTCGAGGAGTCGATGGGCGCGGTCTCGGACGCCGTCCGCCGCGGCAAGGCGCTCTACGCGGCCGTCTCGAACTACGACGCGGCGGGCGTCCGCCGCGCCGCCGCCGCGCTGCGCGCGAACGGCACGCCGATGATCCTGCACCAGGTGCGCTACAACCTGCTCGACCGCCGCGCCGAGACCGAGGGCTGGCTCGGCGCCGCCGCGGAGTCCGGCGCCGGGACGATCGTCTTCTCGCCGCTCGCGCAGGGCGTCCTCACCGACCGCTACCTCCAGGGCGTCCCGGCCGGCAGCCGCGCCTCGCGCAACGCCTTCCTGCGCGCCGACAGCCTCACGCCCGCGCTGCTCGCGCGCGTGGCGCGCCTCGACGCCTTCGCCCGCGAACGCGGGCAGACGCTTGCGGCGATGTCGCTCGCCTGGATTCTGCGCCGCCCCGAGACGACCTCCGTCATCGTCGGCGCCAGCCGTCCGGAGCAGCTGCTCGCGAGCCTCGCCGCCCTCGACGGTCCCGCCTTCGCCGACGACGAGCTCGCCCGCCTCGACGCCCTCCTCTCCGCGCCGGACTCCCCCGCGCCGTAGCCCTCCGCCAGGCGGTGCGAAGCGACATCCCGAGCGCCTGGCACGCCCTCCGCCTGCGTCGCGGCCTCCCCATCCGCCGCCACCCCCTTCTCAACGGCTGACCGGCCCGCCATTTCACCAACCAAACCGCTTCAAAACCATTCAATTCCACCGTGCGTGATTTTCCTTGCTTTCGCCGCTCCTGCGGTGTAGAATCGCGTGCGTTCTCCACCACTGCGGCGGTTCACGTTCTGCCGTTTTCGCCCGACTCTCGATCGAACAACGCCGCTCCCGTCCTTCCGTCCTCCATTCCCCTTCCGCCATGTCCCGCCGCCCCCGCCGCCGAACCATCTCCGCCGCCGCCCTTCGCCGCGCCGACCGCCGCCGCGAGGAGGCGCGCATCAACGCCGCCCTCCGTCGCCACGCGTGGGAGGAATACCGCTGGGCGACTTCGGGCTTCGACTCCATGGGAATCGCGATTCCCGGCGTCATCCCCCTCTTCGTCTTCTTCATCGACTCCCCCGACGACACGCCCGGTGCGCTCGAGACGACCATTCTGCCCTTGCTCTCGAAGAGCGCCGCCTCCCTCTTCCGATCAGTCCGTCTCTGCGCCTACCGCGCCCGGGCGGGCGTCGACCGCGCCTTCGCCCGCGAATGCGCGCAGCGCCTCCGCGACGCGCGAGACTCCGGCCGCATCGAGTACCTTCGCGTCCTGCGCGCCCTCGCCGCGGAGCGGGTCCGCCGCGAGGCCGCCCGCGAGCGCGAGGCGCTTGCTCTTTCGCGCCGGCCCTGCTCCGCGGCCCTCCGCGCCAAGGCTCGTGCGAAGCGGAACCTGGCGTGGCAGGACTGGTTCGGGACGCTGGAGAAGGCCGTGGCGGGGTCCGGCACCCCGCCACGCGAACCCGGGATGCCGAACTTGCCGGACCGTCCCCGCCGCAAGGGCGCTCCGATCCGCCGGCTCTGCGTCTTCTCCGCCAAGCCCGCGCCGACGGGCGACGAGGTGCGCGAGCAGTTCGAGAAGGCGCGCGGACGCGGGAAGGTGGAGGAGAAGATCCGGCTCGGGTCGATGCTGCTCGACGCGGAGGCGACGACGGACAGTTCGCTCATCCGTGACAGCGACGGCGAAATCGTCGGGCGCAACGGCGGCCTGCGCGGCTGGATCTTCGAGAACTGCCCGGAACTGCTCCCGCACTACGCGGCGCTCACGGGCTACCGCAGGCTTGCGTGGGAGGCGCGCGATTCGGAGGACCTCTTCGATCCCGTTCCGGCGGAGCTGCTGCTCGCGGCCGATCCGGAAGTCGAGAGGAAGGTGCGACCGACGTTGCGTGAACGGCTGCCCGGCGCGCGCAAGCGACTGCGAGCGCTGCTCGCCGCGCCGGAAAGCGCGACCGTGGCGGGGTTCATGCGACGATTGCGCGCGGAGCGGGACGAACGGGAGAAACGCGAGCGCGGGCGAAGGCGACGGCTGGCATAGGGAAGAACGGAAAATGGCCGACAAAACGAAGAAATCGACAGAACGGGAGAAGAGAAAACAATGAAAATCACGCACGGTGGAATTGAAGGAGAAAGGTGGGGGAGGATGAAGGGGAAAGCGCGAATGGTCGGGGGCGAGGCGATAGGGCGGGTGTATCCGCCCGATCTCGTCGATGCGCTGCGGGAGGAGGCGGGGCTCGATCCCGAGCCGATCTCCGTAGAGGAGCTGCGAGCCGGGGCGGCGGAGGACTGCGAGGCGCTCTTCGCCACCTGGGGGATGCCCGCGCTCTCGGAGGAGGAGCTCGCCGACGCGCTCCCGCGCCTGTGCGCCGTGTTCTACGCGGCGGGCAGCGTGCAGGCGTTCGCGCGGCCGCTGCTCGCGCGCGGCGTGGCCGTCTTCAGCGCGTGGGGCGAGAACGCGGTGCCCGTCGCCGAGGTCGCCGTCGCGCAGATCCTGCTCGCGAACAAGGGCTTCTTCCGCTTCCGGCACGGGCCGAAGGGCCCGGCCGCGTCCGAGGCCGAGCGCCGCGCCGCGGCGGCGTATCCGGGCAACCTCGGCGCCCGCGTCGGGCTGCTCGGCGCGGGCGGCCGCATCGGCTCGCTCGTCGCGCGCGCCCTGCGGGCGCACCGCGTCGAGGTTCTCGGCTACGACCCGTTCCTCGACGACGCCCGCGCAGCGGCGCTCGGCGTCCGCAAGACGGGGCTGGAGGAGATCTTCGCGACGTGCCAGACCGTCTCCAACCACCTCGCGGACAACCCCGCCACGCGAGGGCTGCTCGGCTACGCGCTCTTCTCGCGGATGCCGCCGAACGCCACCTTCCTCAACACCGGCCGCGGGGCGCAGGTCGTCGAGGAGGACCTCGCCCGCGCGCTGCGGGAGGAGCCGGGGCGCACGGCGGTCCTCGACGTCACCTTCCCCGAGCCGCCCGCGGCGGACTCGCCCCTGCGCGCGCTGCCGAACGTCCTGCTCACGCCGCACTTCGCCGGCAGCTCCGGCGGCGAGGTGCGCCGGATGGGCGAGGCGATGCTCGCCGCCTTCCGCGACTGGCGAGACGGCCGCCCCTCCCCGGCCCGCGTGACGCCGGAGATGCTCGCGACGATGGCGTAGCGCGGGGAGGATGTCGTTTCGCGGTGGAGTCGATGTCCGGCCGTATTTTTGGGGGATGCTTTCCCCCCACCGCGGCCAATCGACTCCACCGACCCGATCGACCCAACCGACAAAGTCGAGTCTCCCCCGCGATCCTTCGGGAAGGGAGGGGAAAACCCGATTTCGTCGGTGGAGTCGGTGAAGTCGGTTGGGTCGATGTCTGGCGTCTGGCGTCTCGCCAGACCCGAGGCGCCAGACGCCAGACGAAAAGGAAAGACCGCCGGGTCGCCCCGGCGGTCTTCCGTTTGTTGGAGTTGGCCCCTTACGCGCGGCGGCGCTTGATCAGGAGCGCGAGACCGGCCAGCGCGAGAATGGCGGTCGAAGGCTCCGGGACGATGTTGATCTTCGTCCAGCCCGAAGGGGTTTGTCCGTCCGACTCAATCGTCGTTTTTGTCGAATAGTCGAACGCGAACGACTTCGCTTCAAAAGCACCAGTCGCATCCGTAGTGATGGTGGCGACAGTCGAGGAGAAGTTGTACCAAGTGTCGGTTCCGTCATTGTAAACCAGGAACATACCGAAATGAGCCCCCGTGGCAACATGGTGTCCATCGTCTCCGGTATCTGTGTCTTTGTAGGTTGCCGAAATGGCTCCTGCAGCTCTTCCCGTTCCCGATGTGACATTCTGCACACTGGTCGCGGGAGTGATTGTCCCGGGTGCGGTGTAATCAATCGTGAAGAGATCGGAGGCGGAAGTTGAGGTTCCCAAGTAGACGAGGTATCCCTTCGCCGTGCCTTCCAGTTTTGTTCCATCGAATGCGGCGGGTGCCGCAGCCGACCATTTGAAACTCGCCGCGTGAGAGATGGTTGCGGAGAGCAAAATCGCCAAAAGAAGCAGTTTTGTTTTCATGGGTTTGATTTCGTGTTTGTGGTTGTTTTCGGAAAGTTCTACTTGGAGAAGGTCACGGATCCGTTTTCTGTCGTCTTGATCCAGAATCCATGTCCCATCGGAATGGTCACGTTAACCACGTTCAGGTAGTCGTCTACCCATTTGTGGTCGCTGTTCGGAACATTTGGATCGCCATCGGGATCCCATCCGTATGTATCGTAGTTGTATCCGTCCCAAACGCGGATTTCGGTTTGAAATGCATAATTGTTTTCGGCATCGAGGCCGGGAATCTCTGCGCTGGGTTGAATGGACTGGATGTCCGTGGCAACCGGGAAAGGGTTGGAGAGGAGGTTGAATCCGCTGTGGATTGCGACGGAAGTGGTCGTTCCCTCGGGAACTTCTCCCGAGACGGTAAGCGTTGCCTCCGTCGATGCGGGGACCTTGATCCAAGCCGCCGTTCCAACCCCCATCGAGACGTTTTCGATCACATTCAGGTAATCATCAACCCATTTATGGTCGCTGTTCGGAGTATTTGGATCGCCATCGGGATCCCATCCGTATGTGTCGTAGTTGTATCCGTCCCAAAGACGAATTTCCGTCTGAAAGGCGTAGTTGTTGTCCGCGTCGAGCCCCGGCATCGTGCTGTCCGTGACGAACTCCTGAAGATCCTTTACACCGGTTCCCACATTGAGAAACTGGCTTCCGATGAGGGTGAATTGGGATGCTAGAGTCACCTTTTGGTATCCCACGATGTTCGAGCTGACGACTTCGGCGCCCCACGCGGGCGGGAAGATCGGAACGGAGGGAACGAAGGGTGCTTCGGCAACGGCGGCGCGCGAGGGGGCGGACAGAACGTTCGAGACATTGTGTGGGACGCGCACACGCACACGTGTGGGAGCGCCCATCGTGCGCATGCGAGCGCCCGCGCCGTTTGGTGAATGGTGGGCGACCGAAGTCGGGCTTGACCCGCCTCAGGCCTCAAAAAAGTTGCACGCCCCGGATCTGGCGAAGTGGCAAAACGGGGGTGAATATGTCGATATCGGTTGATTTTACAATAAGTTGTACTTGATCGAACTTTTTGCTTCCAAGGCGAAGAAAATGCTTGAAATTGAGGGCGCCAACGGCCCGCGTGGGGCGCCGAAGTCGTCTCATCGAACATCGTCGGATACCACAAACTTAGCGTTGATCCCGACAACAATCAGATTGTCGGCGTTCAATTCACCACTATTGGCGCAAACACTCTGGATATCCAGGATTTGGTTCTGGAAGGTGTTGCCGACGGTGATCGAATCCAGTTCTTCAATGGCGTGACGTATGATGCATATCTGTATGCGGAAGAAACGTATGACGAGACGGGTGAAGAAGATCTTGGTCCTGGTTGGACGGACGAGGTTACCGGCCTGAGGGCTGAGCGAGCCTTGATTCCCGGTCAGGCCTTCTGGCTTCGCGCGAGTGGAGAATCTGCAACCATGACATTTGGTGGCGAGGTCAAACCAGATGGTTCGTACTCTGCGAACTGCGGAGGTGTGTTCGCCCTTGTCGCGGTTCCGACTCCCGTGAAAAAGGATCTTCAATCCGTCACGTTTGAAAACATTGCCGATGGAGACCGCATTCAGTTCTTCAACGGAACGACATACGACGCCTTCACATATGCCGAAGAAACCTATGACGAGACGGGTGAAGAGGACCTTGGTCCCGGTTGGACAGACGAAGCTTCCGGACTTCGCGCCGAAAAAGAAGTTCAACTCAACGATGGTTTCTGGCTGATGTCCGAATCTGATACTGTTTCGATTTCCGTCGAATAGTATCGCAACCAACAAGGAAACGAAAACAATGAAAAAGACAATTCTTGCGTTCATCGCAATGGCGGTCGCCTGCTCGAGCGCCTACGGTTCTGCCATTCTCTGGTCACTCGGAAGTGGAGGCATCAAGAGTTTTACCGTCGGAGAAGACGGAACAATCACTACCGGCACAAGCAACATCGCAAATGATGCTGCGACCATCTACTTCTTCCTCGGAACGGCTACGGACGAAACCATCTCCGGTGCCTTCGGGGCGTCTGGTTTCTCGTCAAGCGCCGTCACCGGGGCGACGTTTCTCGAAGATGCGAAGTGCAAAACTGGTGGCAAGGCTGCCGGAACTACCCCCGTTGAGAGGCCCGAGATCTCTAGTTCCTCTCTCAACGATTTCTTCGCTGTAATCGTCACAAGTCTGACGGACAGCTCGGAAAAAACTTCCTGGTACTACAAAACCGTATCCGGACAGGCGAAGGGATATGAGACTACGGGTGATCCCCTTCCACCGACGAGCGCCATGACTTGGAATGCGGCCACGGTTCGCGCCTCGAACTGGACGGCTGCGCCGGCCGTCCCCGAGCCCTCGGTTGCCCTTATGGGCCTGCTTGGCCTGGGCATGCTCCTGAAGCGCCGCCGCGCGTAAGGGACCAACCCCAACAAACGGAAGACCGCCGGGGAAACCCGGCGGTCTTTTGTTTTCGTCTGGCGTCTGGCGCCTCGGGTCTGGCGAGACGCCAGACGCAAGACGACCGGCCCGGCGGGCTTTCGTTTTCGGGCATGGCAGTCCTACGGCCGCCGCCGGCGTGGCGGGTCCTCTTCGCCATGCAAGGCCGCGAACAGGCGGGAAGCCGCCTGACTTTCGTTTTGGCGTATTCTCGCCGCTACAGCGCCGCTGCAGCGGAGATGCGGAGATGAATTCCACATGCATCCGCCAGACGGAAGAGCGTCGGAAGGGTGATCTTGCGTCCCTTCTTGAGCTGGGCTACATAGGGCTGCGATACGTTCATCCGCCGTGCGATCTCCCGTTGGGGGAGATTCGACTTTTCGATGATCGTCGCAAGAAGAGTCGCCGACTCGACTTCCGAACGAACTTCGGCCAGCACTTCCTCGTAGCCGGGCTCCGCACGGATCTTCGCCAGATGCGCATCCGTGTCCGCCTTCATTTTTGCATACTGTTCCTTGGTCATAGTCCGAGCTCCTTCTTGATGTTGTTCGCCTTGTCGATCTCTCGCCTGGGAATCTGTTCCGTCCGTTTCGAATATCCGGAAAGGATGAAGATGGTCGTGCCATCGTCATAGCAGTAGAAGTAGCGGTAGTTGTTTCGCGTCAGAATTCGCAACGCAAAGAGGTTCGCTTCGCCGGCCACTTTCTCGGCGGCGGGCGCGGACAGGAAGCCATGTTCCGCAAGCAATGCGAGCAAGGCCGCGTATTTCTTGCGGGAAAGCGCATCCATCGTATCGACGAACGCCCTCGCCTGTGGAGTTTCAAGGATGGTCTTGCCCGGCATGTCATGTGGTTCCGTAACGCCATCGATAATAAGCGAATGCTTATCGGGAGTCAAGTGGAAAATGGAAGCCCACGGCGGGCTTGGTGGCGCGGCTCTGCCGCGTAATGACTCCATTGCGCCCGCATGGGGCGTCAATAGGGAAGTCCCCCGCGGCCGCGCTCCGCGCCGGGCCGCGGCGGGCTTGGTGGCGGGCGCCTTGCGCCCGCGTGGGGCGCTGAAGTCGTCTCATCGAACATTGTGGGCTATGAGAAGATCACATTGAATGCCGGCTGGAATATGCTCGGTATTCAGTTTGTCCAGGTAGGGCAAGGCGAAGCGATGGATCTTTCGACCTTCGCGGCGCTGAACCCCGAAATGGCTGGCTTTGATGCCGACGGCAATTTCGCGACGGAACTCCAAGTCTGGAATGGTCTCGGCTACGACATGTTCGGTTGGTCTGGCACTTCGGGAACGGATGTTCTCGACAACTCCGACCTCGACAACAAGTGGCTCAATGGCGATCTTGAACTCACCGACGATGTCCTTGACAAGGCGGAAGGCGTCTGGGTAAAGGCGGGTTCGGCCGGAACGGCGACCATTGCGGGCCAAGTTCCGTCAGAGGATACCATTACGGTCAACCTGCGGACGGGATGGAACATGGTCGCAAACCCTTATCCCGGACAAATCAATGTGACGGATTTCGGTGTTCTCTCTTCGGGATTTCCCGGGTTCGACGCAGATGGCAACTTTGCAGTCGAACTTCAAGTCTGGAATGGTCTTGGATACGACATGTATGGTTGGTCTGGGACTTCCGGAACGGATGTTTTGGACAACTCCGATCTTGATAACAAGTGGCTCAACGGCGACCTTGAGGAATCCGACGGAACGGTGCTCTTCGGGCATGGTGTTTGGATCAAAACCGATGCCGCAGGAACCATCACTTTCACCAACCCCGCCCAATAAGCGGCCCCCACAAAGCAACCAAGAAACATGAACATGAAAACAATCCTTGCCCTCACCTGCGCACTGGCAACCTCAGTCGCATCGGCCGTCACACTCAACTGGAATGCGACGCAAGTCGCGTTTGATGGTGCTACATTGAAAAACAGCACCGCCGTTACCGGCTATCTGATCTTCCTCGAATCCGGGTCCTATGCCTCGGAGTATTCGATCACGACGGAATCGACGGTGTCCTCGATTGTGTCTTCCATCGGTGCGCAAGTCGATACCAAGAACAAGACATCCGCCGTTGCGAAGCTCAATGGCGACTACCAGTTCGAGATGGGAACGAAGTACGACAACGGAGACGTGTTTGGCATGCTCCTCCATTACAATGACGGATCGAAGGATTGGTACAATCTTTCGACCGCCGTCTACACGATGGCAAACGGCGTTGCCGACCCACCCACGAATCCCGACAAGGCAAACTACACCTTCTCGTATTCTACGGGTGGCGAAACCGGAAAGCTCAAGGCTGGTGGCGGTTGGGTCGCCGTTCCTGAGCCTTCCACGGCGGCTCTCGCCCTCGCGGGTCTCGCGCTGCTCCTGAAGCGTCGCAAGGCGTAAGCGGAGCAGTCCACAACAACAAGAAAACGCCCGCCGGGATTTCCCGACGGGCGTTCTTGTTTGTGGTTGATGCCCGATTAGGCGCGGCGGCGCTTGATCAGGAGCGCGAGACCGGCCAGCGCGAGCATGGCGGTCGAGGGCTCGGGAACGGCAGCATGCCAACCACCGCCAGCAGAGACGGTCTTCGCGTCATCGCCTGATGCGTACGAGAAAGAGAACGTCATTTTGTCGGGGTCGGTTGGTGGCTCTTCAACAAGACCAGTCATGCCGATGGTCGCTGTTGAGAGGTTGTAATACGTCTTCCCCTCGTTTGTGTAGGTCAGCAGCATTCCAAAGACGTCACCATTGCCGTATTTCGACGTGTCGAAAGTCGACTTGATGTTGAACGTTCCGAGAGCATTTGGCTTGTTGGCCGTGGCGACCTGCGTTCCGATTGAGGAAACAATGGTACTGACCGAATCGGAGGAGATGTCGTAGGACGCGGAAAATGCCGTTCCTGCTCCGCCGAGGTAAATCAAGTAGCCATTGACGGCTTCGCTGTTCTTGAGCGAGGTGCTGTCAAACTTGATGGTCGCAGCGCCCCAGTTGAGGGTGGCGGCGGAAGCCGAGGCGACAAGGCCAAGGCAAACAGCCAGTCCGAGTAGTTTCTTCATGGGTTGGGTTCCTGGTTAGGGTTTGGAAAAAGTGATTTTGCCGGAGCTGGAGGCCTTGATCCAGACAGCTTTGCCGAACTCAATCTTGTCATCGGTGACGGCAAGTTCCGTGGTGTCAATCCACTTATTGTCAATGTCGGGATTTTCGAGAAGAGAAGAACCGCTATTGCCCGACCAACCGTAGTAGGCGTAGTTCTCACCGTCCCAGACGCGCATCTCGTTCGGGAAGTTGCCTTCTGCGTCAAAACCCGCGAATGTAGAGTCAAGTGTCCCGAAGTTTTCAACAAGAACAGCGCCCGGATAGGGATTGGCAATCATGTTCCAGCCAATGCCGACATCCGCCTGAATCGTGTCGGCCGTGGGAACCTCACCGGAGAGGGTAATGGTGCCGCCGGTTTCCGATTTGATCCAGAAACCCTGAGCCGGCTTCATCTCTTCATCGACGGGTGCTAGTTCGGTGGTGTCAATCCACTGGTTGTCGAGATCCGCGTTGTCAAGCAAGTCAGTTCCGCTCGAGCCGGACCATCCGTAGTAAGTGTAGTCGGTTCCGTCGAAAACACGCATCTCGTTGGGGAACGAGCCTTCCGCGTCGAAACCATCCATACTAGAATCCAGGACGCCAACGGTTCCCAAATCGAGTGGCTCCCCACCGACCTGGTTGAATTGCACTCCGATCATGGTCCACCCTTTGTTGACGGCGACCTTCTCGTACCCGACGATGTTCGATGAGACGACTTCAGCGCCCCACGCGGGCGCAAAGGAGTCATTGCGCGGCAAAGCCGCGCCGCCATGCCCGCCGCGGGCCGGCGGGAGCGCGCCCGCCCGCGGGGCCTTTCGAACCCTGTGCCGGGCCAGACGCGCTTCAAATGGGGCTAACGCGCGCCTCGGGCGGATGTCGCCGAAACGTACTAGAGCAGCTGCGATAGGAAGGTGAGGGCGGGAACGGAGACGGGAGAGCGTTCGGCGAAGCAGTCGACGCGGGCGGAAAACGGACCGCGGTGTCAAGAAAATTCCGGATAGTACTCCGGAATGGTAATTACCAAACCGGATATGACTCCGGAATGGTAAACATCCTTGCACCCGTGCAGAGCCCCCGCAAAACAAGGTGCATGCGGTTCCGCCGCGGAAAAAAGCGCGACGGACAAATCATTTCGGTCGCGTGCTAGAGCGGGCGTTTCAGATCGGAGCGGAAGCCGCGGCCGGGGAGGGGCTCGGGCGGAGGGAGGGGCGCGGCGGAGGGGAGGATGCGCCAGTAGGCGTCGGCGACGGCCTTCGGAACGACGCCCCGGTAGTGCCTCTCGAGCAGCTCGGTCCCGCCGGCGTGGCCGAGGTTGAGCGCGGTGGCGGCGGCGTCGCGGAAGGCGGCGACGTGCATCGTGGCGTAGGTGTGGCGCATGACGTTATGGGCGGCGTCGTTGCCCCAGGAGTCGCCGGCGGGGGCGAGCCGTCGGGCCTTCCAGAGCGCGAAGCGGCGGGGGTTGAGGACGACGGGGCCGACGGCGCGACCGCCGGCGGCGACGAGCCAGTCGCGCCAGCGGAGCATCCAGGCGACGGCGCAGGGCTCCAGCTCGACGAGACGGGGCTTGTGGCCGCTCGTGAAGCCCTTCGGACGCGGGACGCGCAGCAGGGCGCCGTCGAGGTCGATGTCCTCCCAGCGGGCGCGCGCGATCTCGGCGGTGCGGACGCCGGCGAAGAATCCGAGCGCGAGCTGCATCCCGACGGCGCCGGCGAGCGGTCCGGGATGGGCCTCGGCCGCTCGGAAGATGCGCTCGACGCGGTCGGGTAGGAAATGGGCGGGCTCCCGCCAGTCGATCCGGCGCGGGGCGAGGCGTCCGAGCGGGCTGCGCTCGACGAGCCCCGCCTGGACGGCCCAGTTGAAGGCGAGGCGTAGCCGCCGGAAAACGGAGTTCCATGATTGCGGATCGTCGAACCCGTCGAGCGCGCGGGCGATCTCCTCCTCGGAGATCGTCTCGACGGCGCGGTCCTCGCCCAGGCGGGAGCAGAGAAAGCGCCGAGCGCATTGCAGGGCCGAGATGCTCCGGGTCTGCGACGGAGCGTAGCGCGCCACGCGAAGGTCGAAAAGCTCGCCCAGCGCGAGCGGCGGACGGACGCGGGCATGGCCGCGCGCAGAGCGGAGATGGGAGAGAACCAGCTCGGTCAGGGTGGGAGCCTCGGCGTCATCGAGGATCGCCATCGCATGGAGGGCGTCCAGAAGCGAGGCGCTGCTCGCGTATTTCGCGAGCAGGGCATCGACTTTGACGATGGATTTGCGGAAGGATGGTATTCTTTTCATTGACGGATTCCCGGGGTGTCGGGTTCTCGGATTCTCGCGTGGAACGATATCGCGGCCGCAGGCCGCTCTCCAGGCACATCGGCGGGGCGGCGAGGCGACAGCCCGCCGCCCCGACTCATCCCTCCTTCGGATAGATCGTCCAGTAGCGCTCGGCGACGTCCTTCGCCACGAGTCCGCGGTAGTGCCGTTCGAGCATTGCGGTGGAATGCCCGTGGCCGAGGTTGAGGGCGGTCATGGTGGCGTAGGTGTGGCGCATCACGTTCGCGTCCTCGTCGCGGCCCCACGAGAGGCCGGCCGGCGCGAGCCACGCCTTCTTCCATTCCGAGAAGAGGGGCGGACGGGGGACGACGGGGCCGTGCGGCGCGCGGCCGCGGCGCCGGCCCTGCGTCCAGCGCCGCCACCGGCGCAGCCAGGCGACGGCGTTGCGCTCCAGCTCGACGATCCGGGGCTTCATGCCGTTCGTGTATCCCTTGGGGCGCGGGATGCGCAGGACGGCGCCGTCGAGGTCCAGGTCCTCCCACGAGGCGCGCTCGGCCTCGACCGAGCGGACGCCGGCGAAGAAGCCGAGCGAGAGGCGCATCCCGGCCGCGGCGCGGTGGTCGCCGGGGTGGGCCTCGGCCATCCGGAGAATGCGCTCGACCTTGTCTGGCGGGAACCAGGAGGGCTCGCGGAACTCCACGGGGCGGGCCTTGAGCGTCGCGACGAACGGCAGGTCGCAGAGACCCTCGCGGTTGCCCCAGCGGATGGCCGTGACAACGTCCGCGAGAAGGCCGTTCCACGAGCGGGCCGACCGGAACGGCTCGAGCGCGCCCAGGACGTCCTCCCGGCGGAGTGCCGCGACCGGCATCGCCGGACCGAGCGCGCGGCACATCGCGCGGACCATCCAGCGCATGTGGCTGCGCGTGGCCGTCTGCTCCTCTCGGTAGCGGGCGAGGAAGCGGTCGAAGAACTCGCGCAGGGAAAGCGCCGGACGGCAGGCGGTCTTCGCCGCGTCGCGCCTCCACGCGAGCGCCAGCTCCGTGAGGGACGTGTCGCTGTGCGCCTCGTCCAGGAGCGCGAGGGCGTTGAGCGCGTCGAAGAGCGCGCGCCGGTCGAGGATGGGCCCGAGGAAGGGCGAAAGGCGACGCGGCGAAGGAGGGAAAGGGAAGCCCCCGCGGACCGTGGGTCCGCGGGGGCCTCAAGTGGTCGGAGTGAAGAGATTTGAACTCTTGACCTTTTGGTCCCGAACCAAACGCGCTACCAGTCTGCGCTACACTCCGATGGGGTTGCGTGGCAACGGCGCGGGAGGATAGCAGAGGGGGTGCGGCGTGTCAAGCGGAAAAAGGCTTGAACGAGGGGCGTCCCCTGTGCTAGAATCCCGCGCGTTTTTCACGCAACCACCCTTTCGAAAACAACCCGAAACCCCGCGCGCGACGCGCGCACCAGCAACAAGGAATCCGGCAATGCCACGCAAGATCCCGCTCGACAAGTACCGCAACATCGGCATCATGGCCCACATCGACGGCGGCAAGACCACCACCACGGAGCGCATCCTCTTCTACACGGGCGAGAACCACAAGCTCGGCGAGGTGCACGACGGCGCCGCCACGATGGACTTCATGGTCCAGGAGCAGGAGCGCGGCATCACCATCGGCTCCGCCGCCACCACGTGCTTCTGGCGCGACCACCAGGTCACGATCATCGACACCCCCGGACACGTCGACTTCACGGCCGAGGTCGAGCGCTCGCTCCGCGTCCTCGACGGCGCGGTCGCGCTCTTCTGCGCCGTCGCCGGCGTCCAGCCCCAGTCCGAGCAGGTCTGGCGCCAGTCCGAGAAGTACAAGGTCCCGAAGGTCATCTTCGTGAACAAGATGGACCGCGTCGGCGCCGACTTCTTCGGCTGCATGGAGGACGTGAAGACCATCCTCCGCGGCAACCCCGTCCCGGTCGTCATCCCGATCGGCAAGGAGGACGCCTTCGAGGGCGTCGTGGACCTGATCCGCATGAAGGCCCTCCGCTTCGACGAGTCGTGCCAGGGCCTCAAGGTCATCGAGGGCGAGGTCCCCGCCGAGCTCATGGACCAGGCGCAGGAGTGGCGCCAGAAGATGGTCGAGGCCGCGGCCGAGACGGACGACGCGCTCCTCGAGCGCGTCCTCGAGGGCGGCGAGCTCACGACCGAGGAGCTGATGGGCGCGCTGCGCAAGGCGACCATCGAGCGCAAGATCCAGCCGATGCTCTGCGGCACCTCGTTCAAGAACAAGGGCGTGCAGCCGCTGCTCGACGCGATCGTCGACTTCCTCCCCTCGCCGCTGGACCTGCCGCCCGTCGTGGGCGCGCTCACGAAGAAGGAGCAGGAGGAGGGCAAGGAGCCGCCGGTGCGCAAGCCCTCCGACGACGAGCCGTTCGCCGCGCTCGCCTTCAAGATCGTCTCCGACAAGATGATGGGCAAGCTCGTCTACGCCCGCATCTACTCCGGCAAGCTCGAGACGGGCGCCACCGTCTGGAACATGGGCCGCGACCAGGAGCAGCGCGTCGCGCGCCTCGTCCGCATGCACGCCAAGAAGCAGGAGGCGCTGCAGGAGGCCTACGCGGGCGACATCGTCGCGCTCGTCGGCCTCGCGCGCACCCGCACGGGCGACACGCTCTGCGACGAGGACCACCCGATCATGCTCGAGTCGATCGAGTTCCCGGCGCCCGTCATCTCCATCTCGATCAAGCCCGTCTCGCACGCCGACTCCGAGAAGCTCTCGATGGGCCTGCAGGCGCTGGCGGACGAGGACCCGACCTTCGTCGTGGCCTACGACCAGGAGACGGAGGAGACGATCATCTCCGGCATGGGCGAGCTCCACCTCGAGATCATCGTCGATCGCCTCAAGCGCGAATGGGGCGTCGAGGCGCAGGTCAACCCGCCCGAGGTCGCCTACCGCGAGACGATCACGCAGACCGCCGAGGGCCAGTACAAGCACGTCAAGCAGACGGGCGGCTCCGGCCAGTACGGCGACGTCTACCTCCGCCTCGAGCCGCAGCCGGCGGGCACGCCGTTCGAGTTCGTCAACGCCATCGTCGGCGGCGCGATCCCGGGCGAGTTCATCCCGGCCGTGGAGAAGGGCGTCAAGGCCGCGATGGAGAAGGGCCCCTACGCGGGCTACCCGGTCGTGGACACCAAAGTCACGCTCTACGACGGCTCGTTCCACCCGGTCGACTCCTCGGCGATCGCGTTCGAGCTGGCCGCTCGCGCGGGCTTCAAGAAGTACATGCTGGAGGCCAAGCCCCAGCTGCTCGAGCCCGTGATGAACGTCGAGGTCACGATGCCGGAGGACTACTTCGGCGCCGTCTCGGGCTCCATCGGCCAGCGCCGCGGGCGCATCGAGTCGATGGAGGACAAGGGCGGCCAGAAGGTGATCCACGCGCAGGTGCCGCTGGCGGAGATGTTCGGCTACTCGAACACGGTCCGCACCCTGACGCAGGGCCGCGGCGCGTTCACGATGATCTTCAACCAGTACGAGCCGGTCCCCGCCGGCATCGCCAAGGAGGTCGTCGAGAAGCGCGTCAAGGCCGGCAAGGTCCGCTAGGGGCCTTCCGTCCGGTTCCCGGAGGGCCGGCGGCGCGCGACGCGCCGCCGGCCTTCTTCCGTCAATGGGCGCCGCGACGGTATTTCTTCCACACCCACGGCGGCGGCGGGCGCTTGCGCTTGGCGGGAGCGGCGTCGCCGGAGGCGGGACGGGCCGGTTTCGCGCGGGGGGCGCGCGGGGCGCGGGCGGGCGGAGCGGGGGCGTCGCCCGGCCAGGGGATCGTGAAGCCGGGGACCTCGTCCTTCGCGACGCGGAGGCCGTAGTCGGTGAGGACGAGCTCGCGGCCCGGCCCCTCGGCGAGGCAGCGCGCGCGCACGAGCGCCGCGAGGAGCGCGCGCAGCTCGGCGGGGTCGGCGTCCGGCAGGAGCCCGAACGTGCTCAGCGCGTCGAGCCTTTCCGCGAGGACTTCCGGCGTGCGGTCGCCGCGGAGGACCTCGGCGACGAGCTCCGCGGGGCAGCGGCCCTGCGCGCGGCCGACGCAGGAGAGCGCCTTGCGGACCGCGGTCCGGCGATCCTCCGGGAGCGGCGGCGCGGAGAAGGCGCCGCCGTCGTTGTCGCAGCCGTCGCAGATGCCCGCGTGCGGCGCCTCGCCGAAGTAGTCGAGCAGGAACGCCTGGCGGCAGCCGCGGCAGTCGACGAAGCGCAGCATCGCGCGGAGGCGCGCCTCGTCGAAGTCGCGCTTGCGGAGGCGCCCGCGCATCGCCTCGTCGAGCGGGCCGGGGCCGGGGTCGGGCAGGAGCTCGGTCTGCCATGCGCCGCGCGCGCCGCCGGCGGACGGCGAGCGGCGCAGGTAGCCGGCGCGCTCGAGGATGCCGAGCGCGGTGCGGGCGGCCATCGGGTTCTTCATCCCGGCCGCCTCGGCCCACGCGTCCTCGGAGAGCGCGACCGGCCCCTTCTCGCACGCGGCGCGCACGGCGGAGAGCACCGCGCGGACCTCGGACTCGGTCGGGTTCGCGCCCTCGATGAAGAAGCGCTGCGTGCGGACGTCGGCGTAGTTGAACAATAACTCGCACCAGGCGGGCGCGCCGTCGCGCCCCGCGCGGCCGACCTCCTGGTAGTAGGCCTCGATCGAGCCGGGGACGTCCCAGTGCGCGACGAAGCGGATGTCGGGCCGGTCGATGCCCATCCCGAAGGCGCTCGTCGCGACGACAACCGGCCTCTCCGCCGCGAGGAAGCGCTCCTGCGCCTCGGCGCGGGCGCGGTCGTCGAGCCCGCCGGTGTAGAGCAGCGGCGTCACCTTCCCCCGCAGCGCGGGCGAGGCGAGGAGGCGCCCGTGGACGATTCCCGCCTGCTTGCGCGTGGCGCAGTAGACGATGCCCGTGCCGTGGGCGGCGGCGAGGGCGACGACGCGCGCCGCCTTCGCGTCGTGCGTCGGGCACGGCGTCACGGCGAGGCGCAGGTTCGGGCGCGCGAAGCCCTGGACGCCGACGAACGGCTCGCCGCGCGGCGCGGCGCCGAGGCCGAGCTGCGCGACGATGTCGCGCCGCACCTCGGGCGTCGCCGTCGCGGTGACGGCCATCACGCGCACGCCGGCGCCGAGCCGCGCGACGAGCGAGCCGAGCGCGAGGTAGTCGGGGCGGAAGTCGTGGCCCCACTGGCTGATGCAGTGCGCCTCGTCGATCGCGACGAGCGGTACGGCGACGTGCGCGAGGGCGGCGAGGAAGCGGTCGCTTCGGAGGCGCTCCGGCGCGACGTAGACGAGCTTGTAGCGCCCGGCCTCGAACAGGGCCATGCGCTCGTCCATCTCGGAGGCGGAGAGCGAGGAGTTGAGGAAGGCCGCCGGGACGCCGCGGCGCGCGAGGGCGTCGACCTGGTCCTTCATGAGGGCGATGAGCGGCGAGACGACGAGCGTCGTGCCGGGGAGCAGCATCGCGGCGAGCTGGTAGCAGATGGACTTGCCGGAACCGGTCGGCATCACGACGACGACGTCGCGCCCGGCGAGCACGGCCTCGACCGGCCCGCGCTGCCCGGCGCGGAAGCCGGCGTGGCCGAAGACGCGCCGCAGCGCCTCCGCGATCTCGTCCTGGGCCTCCATCGCGGGTCAGTCCCGGAGCGAGGCGAGGACGAACGACCGGAGGCGGCCGAGCGCCGCCTCGTCGAGGTCGCAGTGGCCGCGGCCGGGGACCTCCACGTATTCGACGCGGCGGCCGAGCGCGCGCATCGCGGCGACGAACTTGTCCGAGTGCGCGGCCTTGGCGACGGCCTGGTCCGCGGAGCAGTGGAGGACGGCGTAGGGGACGTCCGGAAGCTCCGGCGCGAGGTGCAGCGGCGAATGCGCGCGCAGGGCGGCGGCGAAGTCCGGCTCCGCGGCGAACGCCGCCCGGAGCGTGCGCGGGATGTCGGGTCTCTCCGTGTAGTGGAACGGCAGGTCGCACACCGGGCAATTGGCCGCGACGGCGACGACACGGTGGCGCGTGTAGCGCGGCCACACGAGCGCACAGAGCCCGCCCATGCTGCCGCCCGTCGAGACGACGGGGGCGTCGGCCGGCAGGCCGGCGCGCGCCTTCGCGAGGTCGACGATCCGGTCGGTCGTCGCGACGGCGCCGGCGTTCATCCAGTTCCACGGGTCGAGGTAGGGCACGACGAAGACCGCGCCGGCGGCGGCCGCGGCGGCGGCGCCCTCGCGCTCGAGGCCGTGCGGCCCGTCCCCCTCGCGCGCCTGCCACTGGCTCCCGAGGCCCATGAAGTGGACGACGATCCCGCGCGGGGCGGCGCCCTCGGGCGGGAACGCCGCGTATGCGAATCGTTCGAGTGGTTCGTTGTCCATCGATCTTCCTTTCGCGTTCCCGGATCAATCGTCCGGAACCAGGGTCCGCAGGTTGGCGACGGCCTCGAAATGGCGGTCGCGGGAAACGAGCACGGCGCCGTGTTCGAGCGCCTGCGCGGCGAGCCAGATGTCGTTGACGGGAATGGGCCGCCCCGCCGCGTGCAACGACCGGAACACCTTCGCGTAGAGGTCCGTCGTGGCGGACGTGAGCGTGATTTCGACGACGTTCGAGAGCCGAAGGAACAACTCCAGAGCCTCCCGCGCCCTGATTCCGCGCCGTGTGTCGTCGAATCCCGCTTTCATTTCCGCGATTGCAATCCGGCTGACGAACATCGTCTCGGATTTCAAAACCGTCTCGGGAAGATGCTTGCACCCTTCGATGTGGTCGATGATGACGTTCGAATCAAGAAGAAACCGGCGGCTCATTTCCACATCTCCGGTTCGATTTGCGACTGCAGTTTCAGCGCCTCTCGAATCGGGCGGACGTCTTCTTCTGAAAGACATCCGAACAGGGCGTTCGCGGCGTCGATCCGCGCCTTCTCCTCCGCGGTGGGGAGGCCGAGCGCGCGGCGGGCGAGCTGCTTGAAGGCAGCCCCGAGACTCGTCTTCGTCTCGCGGGCGTAGTCGCGGACGGCGGCGTAGAGTTCGTCGTCGATGTTGTGCAGGGTGAGGGCCGTGGACATGGTGCCTTTCCTTTCGCGGTTCGTCGAGGTCAAATTATGAACCGCGAGGAGGCGCTTGTCAACCCCGGTCAACCCGGGCGCATCTCCGCCGCCGTCGCGTGCCTCCCGCACGCCCCGCCATGTTACCGCAAGGGGGGCTGCGCAGGTCCACTGCGGCCAGCCCCCCGCCTCCTGCTCCGATTGCCACCATCCGCAAATCTGCAACACGGTCGGAGAATCCATGTCAACGGGTCATACTGCAATTTCACCGTGCGTGATTTTCAGCAATGTCTTCACTTCCAGAGCGGACAATCATCTGAAAATCACGCACGGTGGAATCAGATTTCGGCACCGCCGTCCGGAGGATGTCCGGAGCCGCGGCTCGGACCGGACGGCCAAGCCTTAGCCCGCGGAGGCGAGCCAGACGGGCCGCTGCGAAAGACAAGCGGGGTGCGATGCGCTACGAAGCAAGCATCGCACCCCTGGCCTGAGGTCGCGAATTCCGAGGAGATCGAAAACGACAAGAAGGGGAAGTCCGCCCGTCCCGCCGAGCTTCTCGCGAAGCTGCGCTGAGACTCCGCCCGCGGGGCACGGCGGCTCGGCGGGGACGCCTCGCCCCACCGGAGCCGGGCTTGCGCGGCGCGGCGGCTACGCCTTCGCGAGGGAGATGGCGGCGGGGTGGCCGTTGAGGTCCAACGACCGGGGGGCGGCGCCCCCCGAACCCCCGGCCTCGCCCGCCTCGATCGCGAGGTCGAGGGCGAGGGTCTCGGCCTTCACGAACTCCGCGTGGGCGCGGAGGGCCGCGGCGGCCTCGGCGTCGGTGGAGACGGAGACGCGGATGCGGTCCGCGACGTCGAGGTCCGCCTCCTTGCGCAGCGACTGCACGTGCGAGACGAACTCGCGCGCGATGCCCTCCGCCACCAGCTCCGGCGTGAGCTTCGGGTCGAGCGCGACCGTGAGGTCGCCGTCGTTCGCGACGGTGAGGCCCTCGTTCTCCTGGCGCTGGACGAGCACGTCCTCGGGGAGGAGCGTGAACGGCTCGCTCGGAGAGCTCGCCCCACCGGGAGCGGGCGGAAGCTGGATCGACACCCCTTCACCCGCCTGCAATTTCGCGATGTCCGCGGCGGGGAGGGCGGCGATGGCGGCGGCGGCGGCCTTCATGCGCGGGCCGAGCTTCTTGCCGAGGACCTTGAAGTTGGCCTTGGCGCTGAGCGTCACGAAGCGCGACTCGTCGGAGGCGAACTCGACGGCCTTGACGTTGAGCTCCTCGGCGATGACGGGAGCCATCGGTGCGAGCGACTCCTCGAAGCCGGGCGCGGCGCACACGACGACGGCGCGGGCGAGCGGCTGGCGGACCTTGAGGTTCCGCTGCTTGCGCAGGTTGTGGCCGAGGGCGACGGCGCGCTGCGCGGCGGCCATGCGCGATTCGAGCGCGACGTCGCGCGCGGCGGCGTTCGGCTCGGGGAAGGCGCAGAGGTGGACCGACTCGGGCATGTCCGCGCCGCGCAGGTTGCGGTAGATCTCCTCGGCGATGAACGGCGTGAAGGGCGCCGCGATCTTGCAGAGCTGCACCAGCACGTAGCGCAGCGTGCGGTAGGCGTGGCGCTTGTCGGCGTCGTCCTCCGACTTCCAGAAGCGGCGGCGCGAGCGGCGGATGTACCAGTTGGTGAGGTTCTCGACGAAGGCGACGAACGGGCGCACGGACTTCTGCAGGTCGTAGCGGTCCATCGCGGCGGTGACGTCCGCGACGAGCGTCTCGAGCGACGAGACGATCCAGCGGTCGAGCTCGTTCGGGGAGTCGGGCGTCTCAAGCCGCTCCTCGTGCCAGCCGTCGACGTTCGCGTAGGTGACGAAGAACGAGTAGGCGTTCCACCACGGGATCAGCAGGTCGCGCAGGATCTGGCGCACGCCGCTCTCGCTGAAGCGCAGGTTCTCGGCGCGGACGACGGCCGAGTTGATCATGTAGAGGCGCACCGCGTCCGCTCCGCAGGAGGAGACGAGCTCCATCGGGTCGGGGTAGTTCTTGAGGTGCTTGCTCATCTTCTTGCCGTCCTCGGCGAGCACGAGGCCGTTCACGACGACGTGCCGGTAGGGCGACTTGTCGAAGAGCAGGGTGCCGAGCACCATCAGCGAGTAGAACCAGCCGCGGGTCTGGTCGAGGCCCTCGGCGATGAAGTCGGCAGGGAAGCGCTTGAGGAAGGCCTCCTTGTCCGGGAACGCGAACGGGTAGTGGACCTGCGCATAGGGCATCGAGCCGGACTCGAACCAGCAGTCGAGCACCTCGGGCGTGCGGCGGTAGGTCTTGCCGTCCCTGCGGATGACGATCCTGTCGACGAAGTGCTTGTGCAGGTCCGTGACCTTCTCGCCGGAGAGCGCCTCGAGCTCGGCGACCGAGCCGACGCAGATGAGGTCGTTCTCGTCCTGCTCGTTCACCCAGATCGGGATGCAGGAGCCCCAGAAGCGGTTGCGAGAGACGTTCCAGTCGCGCGCGCCCTCGAGCCAGTTCTCGAAGCGCTTCTCGCCGACGTACTCGGGCATCCACGCGACGGCGGCGTTGTTCTTCGCGAAGCGCTCGTGGAGGTCCTCGACGCGGATGTACCACGCGGGGATCGCGCGGTAGATGAGCGGCGTGTCGGTGCGCTCGCAGAACGGGTAGGAGTGCGTGATCGTCGCCTGGTGGACGAGCTTCCCCTCGGCCTTGAGGCGCTTGATGATGTCCTTGTCGCAGTCCTTGCAGAAGCGGCCGGCGTATTCCGGGACCGCGTCCGTGAACTTGCAGTCCGCGTCGAGCGGGTCGGCGAACGCCTCGATGCCGTTCTCGCGGCAGACGCGGAAGTCGTCTTCGCCGTAGGCGGGGGCGATGTGGACGAGGCCGACGCCGTCGTCGGTCGTCACGTAGTCGTCGTTGAGGACCTGGAACGCGCCTCGGACGCGCTCGGCCTCGAAGTAGGGAAAGAGCGGCTCGTAGGTCCAGCCCTTGAGCGCATCGCCCTTGAAGCGCGCGACGACCTCGTAGTCGTCCGCCTTTTTGTAGATCGCCGGGAGGCGCGCCTCCGCCATCGTGTAGCAGACGCCCTCGCCCTTGTCGCGCACGACGACGTAGTCGATCTTCGCGCCGGCGCAGACCGCGAGGTTCTCGGGGAGCGTCCAGGGGGTGGTGGTCCAGATGAGGAGGTAGACGGGAGCGGCGTCGCCGCTCCCGTCGAGTGACGAGTGACGAGTGACGAGCGACGAGAGGGCGGGGTTGGACGCCGCGGGGGAGGATTCCGGGATGGAGAGGACGCGGAGGCGGCAGGTGACCGTGGGGTCCTGGACGTCCTTGTAGTTGGAGGAGGCCTCGGAGTTGGAGAGCGGGGTGTTGAGCGCCCAGGAGTAGGGGACGATGCGGCGGGAGCGGTAGACGCGGCCCTGGTCGAAGATCTGCTTGAAGACCCACCAGACCGTCTCCATGAAGGTGGGCTCCATCGTCTTGTAGTCGTGGTCGAAGTCGACCCAGCGGCCCATGCGGGTGACGGTCTCGCGCCATTCGGAGACGTAGCGCAGGACCATCGAGCGGCACTGCTCGTTGAACCTGTCGACGCCGAAGTCGCGGATGCCGGCGGCGCCGTCGATGCCGAGCGCCTTCTGGGCGAGGGCCTCGATGGGGAGTCCGTGGGTGTCCCAGCCGAAGCGGCGCTCGACGTGCCTGCCGCGCATCGTCTGGTAGCGCGGGATGATGTCCTTGATCGTGCCGGCAAGGAGGTGCCCGTAGTGCGGAAGGCCGGTGGCGAAGGGGGGGCCGTCGAAAAAGACGAACTCCTCCCCGCCCTCGGTCTGCGCGAGGGATTTGCGGAACGTGTCGTTCTCCTTCCAGAAGGAGAGGACGCCCTTCTCCAGGGCGTCGAAGTCGACCTTGCTCGAAACGGGCTTGAACATGGCTCGGTGCGAATTGGATTGCGGAAACGGCGGCGCAGTCTACCACAGCGCGCGCCACCGCGCAAACGCGCGCGGCACGGCGGCGAATGTTAGACTTGGCTAGTGCGGGGCGAATCGGGTAGAGTGCGGCCCGCAAACCACCCAACAACCACCACACGGGGCCGCGCGCCCCGAAAACCAAGGAGACATCCCCATGAAATACGTCTGTTCCGTCTGCGGCTACGTCCACGAGGGCGACCAGCCGCCCGCCCAGTGCCCGGTCTGCAAGGCCCCGGCCGACAAGTTCAAGAAGATGGAGGAGCCCGCCGCCGCGCCCGCCGCCGCCGGCGCCCCCGCCAAGGGCAAGCTCGCGCTGCCCGCGATGGCGTGCGAGCACGTCGTCGGCTCCGCCAAGGGCCTCGACCCGCGCGTCGTGAAGGGCCTGCAGGACAACTTCAACGGCGAGTGCTGCGAGGTCGGCATGTATCTGGCGATGAGCCGCCAGGCCGAGCGCGACGGCTACCCGGAGGTCGCGGACGCGTTCAAGCGCTACGCCTTCGAGGAGGCCGACCACGCGGCGCGCTTCGCCGAGCTGCTCGGCGAGGTCGTGACCGACTGCACGAAGAAGAACCTCGAGATGCGCACCGCGGCCGAGACGGGCGCGTGCGAGGGCAAGCTGGAGCTGGCGAAGCTCGCCAAGGAGCTCGGCTACGACGCGGTGCACGACACGGTCCACGAGATGGCCAAGGACGAGGCCCGCCACGGCAAGGGCTTCGCGGGCCTCCTCGCCCGCTGGTTCTAGCCCGCCATCCCCTCCTCCGACGCCGCCCGTCCCGCGACCGCGGACCGGGCGGCGTTCCTCTTTCGCGCCCCGCCCGCCCACGCCCGCGGTAGCGTGGCGGGGTGTGCGGGAGGCGCGCGACGGCGATGGGTGCTGCGGCGGCCGCGCCGATTCCGGGCGCGCCTTCCGCGAGGCCGCCGCGTCCGGGTTTCGTTGAGCGGCCATGCATTTCGGAACGCCGCGCCTTGGGAGCCCGGAGCATGCGGGCCGGTCCGGTCGCATTTCACTTGCGCAGCGGCGTTCATCCTCTGGTTCGGACTCGACCGGCTGGACGGCGGCTGGGCCGGCCTGAAGGACTTCGTCCGCGAGGACGTGGCCAAGTACGCGCTCTGGCACCCGCTTTCGCACCCGGACTTCCCGTGGCTCGCGATCTGCATCGCGTCGCCGATCATCGGCATCTGGTACTGGTGCACGGACCAGTACATCGTCCAGCGCACGCTCGCGGCCCGCAACCTCGAGACGGCGCGCCGCGGCACGATCTGGGGCGCCGCGCTCAAGGTCATGCCGATCCTGATCTTCCTCGTCCCGGGCATGATCGGCGCGGCGCTCAACAAGCAGGGCGCGCTCCACATCCCGACGGAGAACGGCGAGCTGGTGAGCGACCAGATCTTCCCGACGCTCGTCACGGGGCTGCTGCCCTCCGGCCTGCGAGGGCTCGTCGTGGCCGGCCTCCTCGCCGCGCTGATGAGCTCGCTCTCCAGCCTCTTCAACTCCAGCGCGTCGCTGTTCACGATCGACATCTACCAGAAGATCCGCAAGGAGGCCTCGCAGCGGGAGCTGGTGCGCGTGGGCAAGGTCGCCACGGCGGTCGTCGTCGCGCTCGGCCTCGTCTGGATCCCGATCATCAAGCAGGTCGCCGGCGGCGGCGTCTACAACTACCTGCAGAACGTCCAGAGCTTCCTGGCGCCGGCCATCGCGGCCGTGTTCCTGCTGGGCCTCTTCTGGAGCCGCGTGAACGCGGCGGGCGCGGTCTGGGGGCTCGCGACGGGGTTCGTCCTCGGCATGGGCAAGCTCACGGTCCAGACGATCTTCGGGACGGGCGAGGGGAAGATCTCCGATCCGGCCTTCCTCGCCCGGATCGGCGACTTCAACGCCTACTACGCCTGCGGCGTGCTCTTCCTCGCGAGCGCCGTCGCGATCGTCGTCGCGTCGCTTCTCTCCGCGCCGCCCCCGCGCGAGAGGACGGACGGCCTCACGTTCGCCTCGATCGACAGGGCGGCCGTCCGCGCGTCGATCCATCCGGTCGACGTGATCTCGACCGCCGTCGTCGGCGCGATGATCCTCGGCGCCTATCTCTACTTCTCGTTCTGGGTCTGACCCGGACGGCCGGCGGCCGGCGGGCCGGCGAGCTCGTAGCGAGGGAGGCGGGAGAGGGGGACGCCGGAGAGACGAAGCGTCGTCGGGCCGTCGTGGACGGCGCCGAGGTCGTCGCGCCAGCGGCCGGCGGGGAGCTCGACGGCCACCGTGTCGTCGGGCGAGAGGACGGGCGCGACGAGCCAGCGCGGGCCGAGCATGAACTGCTGCATCGGGCGCGCGAAGCCCTGGCCCGGGAACTCGTACTCCATCGCGCGGACGATCGGCTCGCCGGTCGCGGCGGCGTGGCGCGCGCACTCGAGGATGTAGGGCGCGAAGGCGACGTGCAGGTCCGCGAAGGCGCGGCAGAGCGCGACGCCCTCCGGCGAGAGGTGCCGCCACGGCGCGGCCGAGAACTGCATCATCGGCAGGAGCGCCTGGAGCGCCGCCGAGCGGACGAAGAGCCGCTCGTCGATCTCGCGCCCGACGAACGAGACCTCGAGCCCGCCGCCGACCATGTCGGCGACCGAATACGGGCAGCCGAGGAGGCCCGCCGCGACGATCTGCGGGATCGCGGTGTCCTGCGCGCCGGGGCCGGTCCAGGCGTGGGCGCGGTCGTTGAGGCGCGTGACGAGCGGCAGGCCGCCGCACTTCCAGCTCGTGCGGATCTCGTGGAAGGGGAACTCGCGCGCGGCGAGCTCCGCGTAGAGCCGCGCGTAGTCGACCGGTTCGGCCGCCTCGTCGTGGAAGCGGCAGTCCTCGACGAAGAAGCGCGGGTCGCCCGCGTCGAACTTGAACCCCGCGAGGCCGTATTCGGCGGCGAAGTCCCGCAGCGTCCTCGCGTAGAAGGCGGCGGCCTCTGGCTTCGTGAGGTCGTAGACCGCGCTGACGCCGCTCCACCAGCGCACGACGGCGGCGTCGTGCGAACCGGGCTTCGCGCGGTAGGCGAGGTGGTCGAGGCCGCCGAGCTTCTCGTGGAAGCGCAGGCGCTTGTATTCGCGGCTGTCGGGGGAGACGAAGTGCGCGGTCCAGATGAGCGGCGTCCAGCCGTGCGCGCGCATGCGGGCGACCATCCCCTTCGGGTCGGGGAAGTCCTTCGCGAAGAACTCGTAGGAGCCCTGGTGCGACATCCAGAAGCCGTCCATCATGCAGACGCCGCAGGGGAACCCGCTCGCCGCGAGCTCGGCCGTGTAGTCGTCGGCCGACCGCTGGTTCACGCCGCGCAGGAAGATCTCGATCCAGTTGTTCCACTGGGGGAGGGCGAAGAAGACGTCGGGCGGAACGCGTCCGTCGAACCGCAGGTGCGCCCGCGCGGCGGCGAGGTAGGCGTCGCGGAGCGTTTCGCCCGCCCGCACCGGCGCGATCCGCTCCGCGTCCGAGTCGAGCAGCAGCCGGCCGCCGCGGAACTCGTAGCCGAAGGGCCGCTCGCTCCAGACGTAGCGCCCGCGCGAGGAGACGAGAAGCGGCGAGGACGTGAAGCCGGCGGTGCGCAGGTCGACGCGCGGCGAGTCGCCGGCGCCGTAGGGCTGGCGCTCGCCGTCGCCGCCGGCGCCGCCCCACCAGCGCTCGCCCTCGAGCAGGGGGATCTCGGAACGGATCGGGTTCATGGTTTCGGATGGGCGGACAGGAACGCCTCGACCTCGGCGCGGGTCGGGGCTGCGGGCGGGCGGCCGGAGAGGCCGCGGCACTTGAGCGCGGAGGTGGCGGCGGCGAAGCGCTGGCAGTCGAGCAGGTCGTGCGTCTCGAGCCAGCGGACCGCGAAGGCGGCGTGGAAGAGGTCGCCGCAGCCGGTCGTGTCGACGACCTTCTCGACCGGGAAGGCGGGACACTTCACGAAGTCTCGGCCGTCGAAGCACATCGAGCCGTGCGCGCCCATCGTCGCGCCGCAGACCTTCGGCCGGTACTTCGCCCAGACCGCGCGGACCGCCTCCTCGGCGTCGGAGAGGCCGGTGAGCCGGAGGATGAACTCCTCCGAGCAGACGAGCAGGTCGGCGAGCGGGAGCAGCTCCTCCATGCCGTCGCGGTGCGTACCGGCGTCGTAGTTCACGAGGACGCCGGCCTCGCGCGCGACCTTCGCGGCGGCGATGGCGCCGGCGGCGTTGTGGCCGTCGAGGTGGAGGATCCGGGCGCGGGCGACGGCGTCCGCGTCGATCTCGTCCGCGCGCAGCTCGTCGAGCCCCTCGCGCGTCCAGGCGCAGGATCGCGCGCCGGACCTCTCCTCGATCCAGAGGTAGGCGATGGCGCTCGTGGCGCCGGGGCGGACCCTCACCATCGACGTGTCGACGCCCTGCGCGGCGAAGTCGGCGAGGATCGTGCGGCCGTCGGGGTCGTCGCCGACCGTGCCGGCGAACGCGGCGCGCATTCCGAGCGCGGCGGCGCCGGCGGCGGCGTTGGCCGCCGGCCCGCCGCCGAAGATCGCGTGCGAGAGCATGCGCACCTTCGTGTCGTGCGGGATGAACGGCAGCACGGCGATGTGGTCGTTGCTGCAGAAGCCGAGCGCGAGGAACTCCGTGTCTTGCATGGGACGCATCATACCGCATCCGCCTCCCGGGAGGCAAGCGGAGCGGGCTTTCCCTTGACCGGCGGAGGCGCGGCGTGGTAGAGTGCGGTTTCGTCCGGGCGGGGAGGCGAGGAGCCCTTCCCGCGGACGACGGAGGAACCGACATGAAATCCCTCAAGGGAACCCAGACCGAAAAGAACCTGCTGACGAGCTTCGCCGGCGAGTCGCAGGCCCGCAACCGCTACACGTTCTTCGCCTCGCAGGCCAAGAAGGACGGCTACGTCCTCGTCCAGGCCGTGTTCGAGGAGATCGCCAATCAGGAGAAGGAGCACGCCAAGAAGATGTTCAAGTGGCTCGAGGGCTCGACGCTCGAGATCACGGCGTCCTTCCCGGCCGGCGTGATCGGCGACACCGCCGCGAACCTCCGCGCCGCCGCCGGCGGCGAGCACGAGGAGTGGAGCGAGGCGTATCCCGCGTTCGCCGACAAGGCCGACGAGGAGGGCTTCCCCGAGATCGCGACGATGTACCGGATGATCTCCGTCGCGGAGAAGTACCACGAGGAGCGCTTCCGCCGCCTCCTGGAGCGCGTCGAGGGCGGGACGATGTTCAAGAACGGCACGCCGATCGCGTGGCGCTGCCGCAACTGCGGGTTCGTGACCGAGGCCCCCGAGGCCCCGGAGAAGTGCCCCGCCTGCGCGCATCCGCGCGACTACTTCGAGCGCCTCGCCGAGAACTTCTAGCGTGCGCATCGCCGGCGGCAGCCTCCGCGGCCGCATCCTCGCGGCGCCGCCCGACGGCGTCCTGCGCCCGACGCAGGATGCCGTGCGCGAGGCGCTCTTCTCGATGCTCGCCTCGGTCCTGCCGGGCGCGTCTTTTCTCGACCTCTACGCCGGCACGGGCGCCGTGGGGCTCGAGGCGTGGAGCCGCGGGGCGGGGGCGGTCGCGTGGGTCGAGCGCTCGCCGCGCTCGCTGCGCACGCTGGAGGCGAATCTCGAGAAGTGCTTCGGCGAGGCGGGGGCGCCGCCCGCGCTTCGCCTTTTCCGCGCGGACGTCGGCGCGTGGCTGAAGCGCCCCGCGCTGCCGCCCGGGAGCGTGTCGATCGTCTTCGCGGATCCCCCCTACGTGGAGCGCGAGGGCGAGCCGGACGGGATGTCCGCGCTCCTCGCCGCGGTGCGCGACTCGGGGCTCCTCGCGCCGGTCTCCTTCTTCGTCGCGGAGCAGCGCGCGGGCACGCCGCTCCCCGCGTGCGAGGGCTTCGACCTTCTTCGCGACCGCCGCTACGGCCGGACGCAGCTCTCGCTCTTCCGCCGCGACGCCTGACGCGGACTTTTCGCGCTACGACCGGGTGATCTGGAGGCCGCGGGAGAGCGAGGGCGCGACGAACCGCGCGCCGGGGTTCGGCGGCGCGGCGAGGATCTCCGAGCGGATCGCCGAGGCGGAGGCCGCGTCCGGCGCGAGGATCAGGAGGAAGCCGCCGCCGCCCGCGCCGAGGAGCTTGTAGACCGCGCCGTGGCGGTCGAGGACGTCCGTGAAGGGCCGGATCGAGTCCGGGAACGTCCCCGCGTCGAGCGCGCGGTTGAGGTCCCAGCTGCGCCGGATGGCCTCGCGCAGCCCCGCCTCGTCGGCGCGCTGGATGGCGTCGGTCGCGAAGTCGGCGTTGCGCGCGATGTCCTCGATGATCGCCGCGGAGCGGCGCTCGCCGAGGAAGATCGAGCGCACGATCTCGCCGAGGATGGAGCGCGCGACGCGCGTCACGCCCGTGTAGAGCAGCAGCGCGCGGCCCGAGTCGAAGAGGTCGCGCAGGAGGCCGTCGGGCAGGTACCGCACGGCGGGCTCCTGCCGCAGGCCGGGGCCGGTCGTGGCGATCTTCGCGCCGGGCGCGAGGCCGCCGACCTGGTCCTGCCAGCCGCCGCCGGAGCCGAGCAGCTGCTCCAGGACGGTCGTGCGCGCGAAGAGGTCCTCCCGGCTCCAGCCGAGCGCGCAGAGGTCGCCGATCACGCCGAGGACGGTGGCCGCGAGGATGGAGCTCGTGCCGAGGCCGGAGCCCTTCGGGATCGCGGCGAGGGTCGAGATCTCGATGCCGCCGCCCATGCGGCGCGAGAGCTGCTCGCGCAGCGTCGGCGCGGCGTCCGCGGCGAAGCGCGGGTCGAAGCCCGCGAGGCGCAGCGCGGCGCGCGGGATGGAGAACGGGCCCAGCTCGGACGAGGCGCAGAGCTGCTCGTAGGTCTCGATGCGCTCGGAGACGCCCAGGTCGATCGAGTGCAGGACGACGCACGGCTCGGCGCGCACGAACGCGAAGGCCTGGATGGGCGGCTGGCCGTTGAGGTCGACGGCGACGTTGACGACGCGCCCGCCGCGCTCGAGGCACCACGGGGGCGTGTCGGACCAGCCGCCGGCGAGGTCGAGGCGCGCGGGGGCGCGGCCCCAGACGATCTGGCTCTCGAGCGTGTCGCGGCGCGGCGCGGCGGGCGTGAGCGCCAGGTCCGATGCCATGAGCTCGCGCAGCAGCAGGAACGCCTCGGGCTCGCGCGCGGGGTCGCCGGCGGCGGCGCGCAGCATCGCGTCGTGGACGCGGGAGAGGCCGGGGGCGTCCGGCGGGAGCGCGGGCGGCGGGGCGAGGCGGCC
>CACWKU010000023.1 GCA_902761575.1 uncultured bacterium | reverse complement strand
CTGCGGCGCGGCGGTCGCGCTCGCCGTCGCGGCCGCCCTCCTGCATCCCGCCGCGCGCCGCGCTCTTTCGCGCGACTTCGACGGCATCGTCTGCGCGCTCCCGCCGCTCGCGGCCGCCGTCTGGATGACGCTGCGCTCGCGCCGTCCGGCGACGTGCGCCCTCGTGGCGGGGTGCGCGCTCGCGTCGCTCCCGTTCCTTGTCATCCAGGGGCAGGAGGTCCACGTCGGGATCTGGTCGCTGCGCCGCTCGCTGCCGCCCTTCGCGCTGCTGACGCTCGCCGCGTTCTTCGGCGCGCTCGAGCCCGCGCCCGAGGAGTCCGAGGGACCCGCCGAGACGCGGGGGCTCTGGTGGCGCCGCGGACAGGGGCGCCTCCGCTGGACGCTCCTGCTCCTCGTCTGCTCCGTCGCGGCCGGCGTCCGGACGGCCCCGGCCGCGCTCGGCGGCGGCGAGACGGGCTCCTCCGAGCTTGTCCTCGCGGTCGAGTCGCGGATGAGCGAAAACCCCGGCGCGCTCTTCCTCTTCGACTACTTCTCGCAGGGCGCGCCGTTCACGTCGCTGCCCGGGCGCGCGGCGTTCGGCCTGAACGACGGCGTCGCGAAATCGCTCGGCCATGCGCCCGTCGTCAAGTGGCTGCGCGACGAATGCGAGAAGCGGCCCGTCTACGTCGTCGCGTGCTCGCACGTCGAAGCGCCGATTCTCGACGACGGCATCGCGCTCGTCCCGGAGGTCAATCCGGTCGACGGGACCGTCTCCCGCGTCGACGGCAAGACCTTCCGCACCGCGCAGGCGGTCTCGCGCGAACTTGTCTTCGCCTTCCTGCGCGTGCGCCCGGCCGCGCCGGGCGACACGACCATGGTCCTTCCCGGCCATTCGCCGTTTGGCCTCGCGCCGGGCGCATGGGACGAGCCCCGCCGCGGCAAGGAGGGCCGCTGGGCGTGCGACGGCGCCGCATTCCATGCGCCCGTCCCGGAGCCCGGCGAAACGGTCGAAGTCTCGCTCGACGCCTCGTGGTGGACGCGGGACGGCGCCGCTGCGCCCGCGCAGAGGATCCGGCTGGATCCGCCCTTCCCGGGCGAGTCGTCCGAAGCCGTCCTCGAACCGTCGCCCGACTTCCGCACCGCGGTCCTGCGCGTGACCCGCGCCGCCGAAGACACGGAGCCCCGCCCAGCGACCGGGCTCTACCGCCTCCGCGCCTCGGAGCTCTACGGCGAAAAGGGATTCCCGCCCGCCCTCGCCGTCCGCGTCCGCTCCCTCTTCGCCGCCCTCGCGCGCTAGCCTTTCGCGCACCACGTCCCGCCTTGCCGGATTTTTCCCCGATTTCTCCGGCGTTTTCCGGTTGATTGCGGATCTCGTTTGGCGTACAATGGGCGTCCGCAAAACGACATCCAATCCAAGGAGCAAACCATGCCCGCCTCCCCCCGCTTCGCCTCCGCGAAGGCCCTCTACAAGAATCTCGGCGTCGACGTCGAGGCCGCCCTCAAGACCCTCGGCCGGTTCCACGTCTCCATGCACTGCTGGCAGGGCGACGACGTCGTCGGCTTCGACCACGACGGCGCGCTCTCCGGCGGCATCCAGACGACCGGCAACTACCCCGGCCGCGCCCGCACGCCGAAGGAGCTGATGGCCGACATCGAGAAGGCCCTCTCTCTCATCCCCGGCGCGCACCGCCTCAACCTCCACGCCAACTACGCGATCTTCGGCAAGGACGGCTTCGTCGACCGCGACGCGCTCGAGCCCCGCCACTTCGCGCCGTGGGTCGCCTTCGCGAAGAAGGCCGGCCTGAAGGGCCTCGACTTCAACCCGACCTACTTCTCCCACCCGCTCGCCGCGTCCGGCCGCACGCTCTCCTCGGAGGACGAGAAGGTCCGGAGGTTCTGGATCCGCCACACCGTCGCGTGCCTCCGCATCGCCGAGTACTTCGCCCGCGAGATGGGGACGCCGGCCGCGCTCAACATCTGGATCCCCGACGGCCTCAAGGACATCCCCGCGGACCGCACCACGCCGCGCGCGGTCTACAAGAAATCCCTTGACGAGATCTTCGCGACCGACTACGACCGCTCGCTCGTCGAGGTCACGATCGAGAGCAAGCTCTTCGGCATCGGCATGGAGAGCTACACTGTCGGCTCGCACGAGTTCTACATGAACTACGCCGCGAAGAACAACGTGCTCTGCCTCCTCGACAGCGGCCACTTCCACCTCAGCGAGAACGTCGCGGACAAGATCTCGTCGATGCTGCTCTTCGCCGACAAGGTCGCGTTCCACGTCTCGCGCCCCGTGCGATGGGACTCGGACCACGTCCTGCGCCAGGACGACATGCTCGCCGACATCGCGCGCGAGATCGCCCTCGCCGGCCCGGACCGCGTGATCCTCGCGCTCGACTACTTCGACGCGTCGATCAACCGCGTCGCCGCGTGGGTGATCGGCATGCGCAACATGCTCAAGGCCCTCCTCGCCGCGCTCCTGCAGCCCAACGCGAGGATGGCGAAGCTGCAGTCCGAAGGGAGGTTCACCGAGCTCCTGATGCTCCAGGAGGAGGTGAAGAACTACCCGATGGGCGACGTCTGGGCCGAGTGGTGCCGCCGCGCCGGCGTCCCCGCCCGCGAGGACTGGTTCGCCGCGGTCGAGGACTACGAGAAGAAGGTCCAGCGCAAGCGCCGGTAGCACCCGGACCGCCGTCCCGGCGGACACGGCGGCCGCGGAACCCCGCGGCCGCTACCGCGCGGCGTCCGCCGTCGCCACGAGCGCGACGCCCGTGCCGGCAAGGTCGGGCGCGAGAACCTGCCCGACCGCGATCGGCGCGGGAACGGCGAGCGCGCGGATGGCGTCGAGGCACGCGGGAATCGAACCCTTCGGGACGGGGCTCGCGGTCTTCGCGGCGACGAGCGGTGTGGCACCGCACTCGACGCGCACGGTCGAGGTGACGACGCGCTCCGGCGCCTCCATCTCCTGCACGGCGTACTTCGCGCCGCGCGGACAGGAGTTGCCGGCCACGGTCCAGCCGCCGCCTTCCTTCGGGGCGATGGTCAGGCGGCAGCCCATCGGGCAGCAGATGCAGGTCATCTCGGTCGCGCCGGGGGGCGCGGCTTCCGCGGGTGCCGGGGCGCCTGCGCGGGGCGCGGTTTCCGGCGAGGAGACGAAGACTTCGATGTCGCCCGTGATTTTCGCACCTTCGACGGTGATCTTCTCCATCTCGCCCGGCGTCATCACGGGCTTGCGGCGCGTGGCGACGACTTCCCCGCCGCAGCGCACCTCGCACACCGCCGGCTTCTGCACCGCGCCCACGCGGAAGTAGAGGTCGATCTTGCCCTCCGCGTCCGCCGCGACGCGCTGCGGCACGACATAGCGGACCGCGCCCGCGGCGCGAACCGCCCGGGAGGGGTTGGGGGAGGGGCGCAGCCCCTCTCCCGTCGCGAAGATCGCCGCCGCCTCGCCCGCGAGCAGCGATTCGGCGGTGACGTTGTCGACGAGGTCGTGGACGTGCAGGACGTTGCCGCAGGCGAAGACGCCGGGGACCGAGGTCTGGCGCGTCTGGTCGACGGCGGCGCCGCCGGTCACGGGGTCGAGCGCGACGCCCGCCGCGGTCGTGAGCTCGTTCTCGGGGAGGAGCCCGACGGAGAGCATCAGCGTGTCGCACTCGACCGTCTCCTCGGTGCCGGGGACCGGCGCGCGCGTGGCGGGGTCCACTTCGGCGACGACGACGCCCTCGACGCGCTCCTTGCCGAGGATGCGCACGACGGTGTGGTTGAACTTGAGCGGAATGCCGTTGTCGACGAGGCACTGCACGATGTTGCGGTTGAGGCCCGAGGAATACGGCATGAGCTCGGCGACGAGCTTCACCTCGGCGCCCTCCCACGTCATGCGGCGCGCCATGATGAGTCCGATGTCGCCGCTGCCGAGGATCACGACCTTGCGCCCGGGGAGGAAACCCTCCATGTTCACGAGCCTCTGCGCGCAGCCCGCGGTGTAGACGCCGGCCGGGCGCGTGCCCGGGATCGAGAGCGCGCCGCGCGTGCGTTCGCGGCAGCCCATCGCGAGGACGACCGCGCCGGCGCGGAGGCGCACGAGCCCGCGCTTCGGGTTCATGCAGACGATTTCGCGGTCCTTCGTGACGGAGAGGACCATCGTGTCGGTCCAGATTTCGGCGCCGGCCTCTTCCGCCTGCTTCACGAAGCGCCCCGCGTATTCGGGGCCGGTGAGCTCCTCGCCGAAGTGGTGCAGGCCGAAGCCGTTGTGGATGCACTGGCGCAGGATGCCTCCCGCGGCGGTGTCGCGCTCCAGCACGACGACGCGCGCGTCCGGCCGCGCCTTGCGCGCCGCGACCGCGGCGGCGAGGCCGGCGGGGCCGCCGCCGACGACGACCACGTCGGCGACGTGGTCGTCGGCGGCGACGGAATGACGAATGACGTCCGCGGCTTCGCCGCGAATGACGGAGCTCGCTTCGCTCGCAATGACGGGCGCGGCTTCGCCGCGAATGGAATCGGAGCCTTTCGAATTGTCCGACTTTGGAGTCTTCGCACATTGCGGGGTCTCGCCCCTCGTCGCGCCAGCGACGAGCAGCGAGGCCCCGCCGTCCTTTGTCAGCGCGGTGAACGGGCGGGAAAGCTCGCGGGAGAGGATCTCCATCACGCGGGGCGAGCAGAAGCCGCCCTGGCAGCGGCCCATGCCGGCTCGGGTGCGGCGCTTGACGGCGTCGAGCGTCGTCGCGCCGCGGCGGATGGCGTCGACGATCTCCGCCTCGGTGACGGTCTCGCACCGGCAGACGATGCGGCCGTGCAGCGGGTTCGCGGCGATGGCGGCGGCGCGCTGCGCGTCGTCCATCTTGCGGAACGGCACGGGGCGCTCGCGCTTCGGGTTCCAGTCCGCGCGCGGGCGCAGTTCGAGCCCCGCCTCGGCGAGGATGCCCTCCACCGTTTCGGCGATGGCGGGCGCGCTCGTGAAGCCGGGCGAGCAGATGCCGGCGGCGAGGACGAGCCGCGGGCACGCGGCGCTGCGGCGGATGACGAAATCGCCCTCGCTCGGCTGCGCGCGCAATCCGGCGAAGAGCGTGATCGCCTTGCGGAAGTCGAGGTCGGGGACGCTCTTGAGGCCCACCTTCTTGAGCGTCGCGATGCCTTCGGCCGTGACGGAGGTGTCCGTCTTGCTCTCCTGGTCGACCGCGGTCGGCCCGGCGAACGTGTTGCCGTCGACGGTGGGCGAAACGAGGATGCCCTTGCCGAGCTTCGTGGGACACGGAAAGAGCACGCGCGAGAGCGGCGCGGCGGCGCGGTCGAGCAACAGGTATTCGCCCTTGCGCGCGTGGATCGAGAACGAATCGTCGCCGAGCAGGCGCGCGACGTCGTCCGCGAAGACGCCGGCGGCGTCGACGACGAACCGCGCGCGGAAGGTCGCGTCGCCGGCGGCGACTTCGACCGAGTCCCCGAGATCGCGCATCGCGCTCACGGGTGCGCCGAGCTTCCAGACCGCGCCGTTCGCGCGGGCGTTCTCGGCGCAGGCAATGCAGAACTCGTAGGGGCAGGCGATTGCGGCCGTGGGCGCCCAGAGCGCGGAGAGGGCCTCCTTCGAGAGGCGCGGCTCGAGCGCGCGGGCCTCGTCGCCGGAGACGATGCGCAGATCCGGGACGCCGTTCGCCTCGCCGCGCGCGAGGAGGTCTCGCAACGTGGCTTCATCGTCCGGCGTGAACGCGGAAACGAGCGAACCGCAGCGGTTGTAGGGAATCGAGAGCTCGCGGCACCAGTCCTCGAAGACCGCGTTGCCGCGGACGTTGAGACGGGCCATGAGCGAGCCGGGCTTCGCGTCGAAGCCGGCGTGGACGATGGCGGAGTTGGCGCGCGAGGAGCCGGCGGCGACGTCCTCCGCGGCCTCGACGAGCGCGATCTTGAGGTCGAAGCGGGCGAGGTGGCGGGCGATGGCGCAGCCGGTCGTGCCGGCGCCGACGATGGCGATGTCGAAGTCCATGGAACGCTATTTGAGAATCATCATGGTCGGGAAGGAGCCGGCGTGGATGCGTCCGGTGCCTTCGAAGTGGACGTCGTCGACGAAGTCCACGGGAAGAAGCGCGTCGGACGATCCGTACCAACCGTGCGGCAACTCTTCGCCGGCGACGAGAATCTCCTTCACGACGGCCTTGACGCCTTCTTCCAGCCGGACGTGGGCGTAGGACGGAATCCAGTCGCGGTCGTTCAGGAAGAGTTTCGACTTCGGGGCGATCGAGCCCGTGTCGCACAGGACGAGCCGCGATCCGGCCTCAACATGGACGTCGCCGCCGATGCGCCCGCGGACGGCGGCGGTCTCGACGACATTCGTCCCTTCCGTGCGCCGCACCGTCTCGGCGCCCAGTTCAAGCGTTCCGCCCGCGACGCGGACGCCGCCCGCAACGCCTTCCGCAGTAGCGAGGAGTTTCAAGATTCCGTTTCCGCCCTTCACGAAGCCCGCCTTGCCGGCGAGCTTGCAGCCTATGGTTGTCATCTCGCCCCAGTTGCCGACGTAGACGCGCGCCGTCTCGTTTCCGAAGTCGAGCGTCGCGCCGCCGTCCACGCCCGGCACGCCGAGAGCTGCACCGCCGCGCATGTCGAGGTAGCCCGCGAGATTCGCCACCGTCGCACCAAGAGCAAACGAGTTTGTCACGTTCTGGGCCAGCTGCATCGAATAGTATTGCGCGCCGTCCGCGAGCTCCTCCCCCGCCGTCCAGCGCTTGTATCCGCCGCCCACGTCCACCGTGTTTGTCACCGAAATCTTTCCCGTGTTCCGGTTGCGGAACGCAAGACGGGTGTTGTCGAACGCTTTGGCCTCCATGTTGTCGATCGTCGTGCCCGACGTTCCTTCGACCTGGTTGTTTGCGAAGAAGAACGGAAGGAATTCCGCTTCCGCTTCTTCGTAGGGCGTCCAGGCGCCCTCCGGCTTGGTCACGAAATAGACTTCGTTGGAGACGTTGGCGAGGTTTCCGTCCAGGTCGAACGAAACGACCGCGCCAGCTTCCAGAACGATGTTGGAGATTTCCGTCCGTGAGTGCGCGAAACGAGTTGAGTTGTTCTTGTTTCGGAAATCCATTCGTCCCATTGGGCCTACAGGAATGAAAATCTCGCCGACCTGGAATACGTTTCGGCGAATGCCCGTCTCATTGGCGGCAGCCTGCGCCGCGCTGTTCATCGGACCCTGCGGCTGAATCTGCAGGTCTCCGCCATCGAGCGTAATCTTCGGCGGAAGGGCGTCCCGCCAGTCGTTCGTCCAGGCCCAGGATGGGTAACCGTTGCCCGTGTCGTAACCCTCCCGGACGTCGTTGAAGCCCGTCCGGACAAGCGCCCCTCGCGGCCAAGTCTTTTCCGCCCGGTGCCACGAACCGCGGATGATCATTTCCTTCGCGTTTCCAAGGCTCATTCCCCAGGAATTCAGGGCCGCGCCTCCGTACCGATAGTTGAGCCGCGGATCCAAATCCCCGTTGGCGACGTCCCAAGTCCCGGTGAACGACGCGACGTGGCCGTGCGAGTCCATTCCGATCAGGCCGGTGTGCGTGGCGGCCTCCAGCCGGATGGTTCCGGAACCGAGGACGTTGTTTCGGAACGAAACCCATCCCGCGGACTCCACGCCGCTTGCGCCCTTGGCGAAATTATATGGATACGGGTGGGCCCGGATGGTCCGGAACACGTTCGCACCGACGTCGAACGGCCGCATGAACCACAAGCCGCGGTGTCGGGTGTTCTGCCATCCGTCGGTGTCCTGGATGCGGTCCAGCTCGTCGACGTCCAGGTCGTTCGCCATGGAGACCGGCACCTCGAACAGGACGCGGCTTGTGACGTAACTGTGCCCGAGAAGGCGGAGCCAGGAAGGGGAACCGTCCCCCGTGTCGAACCGGATGGACCCGCCGACGCCCCTGTTGTCCGAAAAGATCCACGGCCAGTGCGACTTCGAGGCTTGCTTGTGGTGGATCCAGCCAAGTTGGCCGACGGCAAGCCAGCCGATGGTGATCGGTTCAATGATTTCGATATTCCGCTGACCTTCCTCGACTCCAAGGGCATCCGAAACGATGTAGACCATCGCCCCCGCGCCGTTCGGATAGGCACCGGCGCCGGGAACGACGACTTCCCACTCCCCGGGGTCGTTCCAGCTCCAGGTGAACTCCGGAAGGACCGGGAGGGTCCGGTGGACGTAGATGCCGCCGGGCGGGTTTTCGGACGGCAGGACGATCGCCGCGCCGGTGACGCCGTTTGGATTGCCGTCGGCACCGGTTTCGTAGAGGAGCGTCGCACCGGGTTCAAGAGCTTCGACGAGATAGACGCCATTCGTCGGCGTGACCGACAGGACGGCGTTCGTGTGCCAGTCGATCCGGGCGCCGGCCGATGGCCTGATTTCGACCTTGTCCCCCGGTCGCAGGTACACGCCATGGTTCTCGCCGTCGTCGTAGGCGGGGTCGATCATGGGAAGGTGGTTGAACTTGATGTCGGCGAGCTGGGCCTCGGCATCCACCCCGTCGATCGTGAATCGGCCGGAGCGTTCGGCGTCCGAATTGCGCCAATCGATCACGTAGCGGAAATCCACCTTGTTTCCGGCCGAGGTATACTGCCGATAAACGAAGTTCTGGACGGCGGTCCGGTTCTTCCAGGAGGGCGGAGCATTCGTTCCCACGACCTTGTCGTTGACCTTGATCTCGAGCGATACGTCGTAGACGGTTCCCTCCGTGACGAACGTCGGCGCGAGCGTGACGGAAACGCTGCCGCCCGCCGGAGTCGTCAGAGCGCTCTCCGGGAACCCGATCGGCATGTCTGAGGTCGAGAAGGAAACCGTTTCCGAGACGTTTTCCAGTCCCCACGAATTCACGGCCCGGCAACGGGCGAAGTAGTTCGACGCCATGTGGAGGCCGGTCGCCGTGGCGGACGCGGACACGGGCGGGTGGCCGGAAAGCGTACCGAGAGAAAGCGTTTGCGTTCCGCCCTCCGGGAACGACTCGTCCCCCGACACGTCGATCCAAGCCTCGGCGTTCCACGATCCACCGCCCCAGTCGGAGACCGTCGCCGTCAGGTCCGCCGAAGCGAGCGTACAGAGCGTCGTCGCGACGGAGACGGTGCATGGATCTGGATCACGCGTCCGGAAGGACGTCACGGCGGAGACGCCCGAGGCGTGCTTGTCGTTCTCCGCGGTCGCACGGACGATGTAGGACGCATTCGTCGCGAGTCCGAACAACTCGACCGAAAAACCGCCAAGCGTCGCAACGGCGGGCAGGGACGCCGTGACGACGGGCGAGGAGAACGACATGTCGTCTTCCGTGGAGACCTCGACCGTTACCGCGCCGGAGTTTCCGCCAAGTCCGAACGAGCCGAGGGTCCCCGACACGACGACGTTCGTGTAGCCGGGCACAACGGCATCGATCCGGACGACGGGCGACGCGGAGACGGCGAACATCTCCGTCCACTCCTCGAAGACCTCAAGGCCGTCCGTAGATTCCTCGTTGAAATGCGCCAGCCGGAATCGTAGTACCTTTGCGTTTTCGTCAAGGTCGACCGTGATGTTCGTCGTCGTGTCGCCGGGGGGAATCTCGGCGAGAACGGAAGAGACGGAATCCCAGGAAGACGTGCCGTGGAATCCGTCGAACACGCCCGAGAATGCGACGAGCGTCGCATTCGTCGGGACGCCCGCGAAAGCCAGATCGAACGAACGGCCGCCCTCCACGGCTGCGGATTCTCCGACGGTCGTGAAGCGCTCGGCCGTGGCCGTGCGCAGGAACGTTCCGTTGCCCGGATCGACGAACCGGTGCCAGACGTTTGAGTATGAATTCTTCGGGATGGCACGGCACTGGTTCTCCGTTCCCTCCACGACGAGATTGGCCGTATTGTAAAGCACGCCCCATTCGCAACCTTGCTGTCTTCCCGTATGGCCTTCAAACGACCAGAACCATACGTTGAACGGAACCCAACCCGTTTTTGGAGCCGTCCACAGCGTCCGGACGTTCGCCGTTAGGTTGTAGGCGCTGACGAGACCCTGCCAGACGACAGTCTGACTATCCACCACCATCGCTTCGCCGTCGGCGCATCGTCCGAAGAAGTAGTAATTTGTCCCCTCCTCGACCCAAAGTTCTCCTTCGTAGGCGAAAACGCCGTGCTGCTCTTCCAAGATCCATGGCCATGCTTTTCCAGAGACCGGATTGACGGCTGTGTCACCGACCGCACCGTCCTTGAAGACGCCGAGCGTCCGGTCGAGCCAGGACGCCTCGGCGTTGGCAAGGAGGTTCGACGCGAATGTCGGAATGCCCAGATAGGCGGTCAAGTAGCCCATCGGCGAATACAGCGGAATCCGCGCCTGGGTGAGGCCGGGGCGGTAGACGACGTGGCCGTCGTTCGCGGCGGCGGCGGAAAGCGCGAGGAGCGCGAGGAAGGCGGGAAGGAGTTTTTTCATGGAAAGCCTTTGGTCGGGAGGCGTCTTCGCCGGGCGGGGACTGTGCCGGGAATTGTAGCATACCGCCGCCGCCGGGGAAAGCGGAAAATGCGGCCGGGGCGCGTCCCCGCCGCAGAACCCGCGCAACGACCGCCCGCTAGCGGAGGATCAGGATCGTCGGGCGGACGCGGCGGTCGTGCTGGACCTTGAGGACGCCGGGGCCGGCGAAGTGCACGTCGTCGACGTGCTGCGCCGGGCTTTCCGACGAACCCCACGTGCCGCGCTCGAACCATCCGACGGCGCCGTCGACGTCCTCGAACGTCGCTTCGTAGACGATTCCCTCGACGCCTTCCGCGACGTAGACGCCGCCCACGGCGTTCCCGCTGCGCTCGAGCGCGATCGTGTGGCGGTGCTCCTTGCCCCACGCGATCACGGGCTCGTCGACCTCGGCGCCGTCGCTGTCCACGCCCCGGTAGCCGTTCGACGCGAGCGAGAGCACCGCGCCGCCGCGCACGACGAAGTCGCAGTCCGTCGCGCACCCGTGCATCGGCCAGCCGCGCTCGGGGCTGCCGTAGGTGTAGAGGTAGCCGTGCTTCTTGTAGGCGGGGTATCCGAGCCAGAGCTCGCCGCCGTTCACGGCGAGCGTCCCGTGTATCTCGCGCTGGTCGCCCGCCAGGCCGATCGATCCGGCGCCGCCCTTCGCGAGGTCCTTCTCCGCGACGAGCGGAACCCAGCACATGTTGTAGTCCTCGCCGCCGCTCGCCGATCCGGACGCCGGAACGGAGACCCCCGGCGACGGGACGTGCAGGTAGGAAGGATCGCCCTGAAGGACGATCCGCCCGTTGCGCGTCATGTCCGCGGGCTGCCCGAGCCACTTGTTCTGGCGGATGACCGCCATTGCGCCGCTCGCGATCGTCAGCTTGTGCCCGCCTTTGGACGAATCGAGGTAGAAGTTTCCGTCGGCGGCGTAGTGGGGCAGTTCCTGCGTGCTGTAAACGAGCGAGAAGAGCGTCCGGTCCGCGTTCTCCAGCCAGAACCCGGGTTTGCTCGAGAAGTAGAAGTTGTCGTTCGGACCGCGGTCCTTGAGCGTCTGAGACCCGTTATTGTTCAGCGACTGCAGCAGCCGGACGCAGCCGTCCGTCTCGCGGACGCCGGGGAACGTCTGCTCCTGGCCCCAGTCCGCGTCCGCGAGCCCCTGGTTGTTGTCGTTGCAGTGGACGGTCATCCACGGAACGATCGCGTAGACGGTGCCGTCGTAGTCCGACGGGTCGACGCCAGGCGGGCGGCGGACGTGTTCCTCCCAGTTGTCGATGCGGAGCGTGCCCTGGATGTCGTTCGTGTTGTTGTTGCTGCCTTTGACCCGGTTGAAGTTGAGGCCGTTCGCCTGCATCGTGCTCCAGCGGTCGAAGAGCTCCAGGTCCTTGAAGCGGACGTGGTGCGTCACGCGGCCCTGCTGGACGCCCTCCGCGTTCACGTGGTTGTCGCGCCCGTAGGACGGCGGCCCGTAGAGCCCGACGTGCCCGCGGATCGTCGCCTTCTCCGAGACGTTCGTCGCGTCCCAGAAGTCCCAGCCGGGCGCGTAGGCGCCGTTCTGCTCGATCTGGTAGTTGCAGCCGGAGAGCAGGACCGACGGCGAGAGCCAGGCGTTGGAGACGCCGACGGACCAGTAGTTGACGAGCGTCGTCTGCGCGTTGAGGTTCGTCGGGCAGCGTCCGGAGAGGATCTCGATCGGGACGGAGGGGATCGTGTTGAAGCGCGCCGTGAAGCGCGAGACGTTGTTCTCCGCGTCGAACGGCCCCCGGCCCGTGACGACGCGGAACCTTCCGACGTCCACGAACGCGTCGGGGTCCGACTGCTGGCAGTTGAAGTTGGCGCCGTCGACTTCGAGCGTGCCCGGCCCGTGGAACCCGGAGCCCGTCCAGCCGCGGATTCCGGCGAAGTCGGTCCCGTTGGGGGGCGTGCGGGAGGCGTTCCGGATCCGGAGCGTCTGCCCCTCGGAGATGTCGAACCGGGCGTTGGCGACCGCGAAATGGAGATATCCCTTGCGGGCGTAGGCCTTCGACGAGGGGGAGTCGCCGCAGAAGTCCACGTCCATCAGGGGCCCGGCGAACGACATTTCCACGGCGATTCCCCCGTCGTTGCGGTCGTAGTTGCCGAGGCGCAGCTGCAGCTCGCCGGTCGGTGTCGGGTCGGGCCGGGAAAGGAGGAACGCCGGCGTCCCCCCGTCCGTGCGCGAGAACCGCAGCGGCGACGTCGTTCCGTCCGCGTGGTCCAGCGTCCAGTTCGCCGTCATGCCCACGACGAGCTGCCCGAGCGTGGCGCCGGAGGCGGGCAGGGTGAAGAACCCGTAGTCGCTGCGCGCGACCCGGATCATCGCGACGTCGTCGGCGTGGTCGGGGACCGTGCGGCCCGTGTTCGCCGTGACCTTCGTCCAGGGCGCGGACGTCCAGCCGTAGTCGCTGTTCGCCGTCCAGTCGAAGAGGAACACGTCGCCGTCTCCGCCGGGCGTCTCGTAGACGGCGAACCAGTGCTCGCCGCCCTCGACGTCCCGAAGCAGCGTGAAGCCGGGATGGACCATCGAGACCGTCTGCCCGTCGAGCGTCGCGACGCCGTCGCCGAGCACGGCCGCCGCGGTGGCGTCCGCGATCGTCGCGCGGTCGCCAACGCGGAAGATCTGCCCCGCGATCGACGAGGACGTCGACAGCGCGATGTTGCGCGCGCCGATGACGAACGAGAACGGGTATCGACGGGTCCAGGTGATGCCGCCCAGGGCCGAGGCGACGGTGAAGACGCCCTCGTGCGCCCGGCCGGGCGTCCCCGTCCACGACAGCGAGACGACGCCCGGCTCGGAGAGCCCCGTCCACGTCCGCACCGTCGAGCCGTCGATCGCGAGCGCCACGGAGTAGGTCGCGCCGGGCTCGACGTCGTCCGCCTCGATGGAGAGGACCATCTCGCCGGGCGCGGCGCCGGTCTCGAACCCCGGCTCGCGCATCTCGACCGGCTCCTCGCGGATGACGGCCTCGTCGGCCGCCGAGACGCCCGCGACGCCCCAGTCGTTCACGGCGCGGCCGCGCACGGCGTAGGTCGTGCCGTGCGCGAGGCCGGGCGCGTCGATCGTCACGGTCGCCGGGACGCCGTCCGTGACGCTCCCGCCGAACGGGAGCGCGTCCGTGAAGTCGCCCTTCGCGGAGAGGTCGAGCCAGATCGACGCGTCCTTCGCGCCGACGCCGAGCTCCGAGAGCGTCACGGTCCAGGTCGTGTGCGAGAAGCCCTCGTAGAGCTTCTTGATCGAGACGACGGGCGTTCCGGGCGCGAGCGTCGTGAGCGGCCCGAGCACGACCGGATCCGCCGCGACGCCGGCGCTGTTCGTCCCCGTCACGCGCGCCCAATGGGCCGTGTTCGTCGCGAGTCCGACGACCGGCACCGACGCGCCGCCGAGCGAGGCGAACGAGAGCGGCACGTTCGTGACGACCGAGGCGAACGAGGCGTCGGTCGCGACCTCGAACACGGCGCCGACGGACGAAGCGCCGGCGCCGAGCGCGGTCGCCGAGACGATGTAGCCGATGTTGGTGTAGGCGACGACGGAGCTCGCGAGCGAGAGGACGGGCTCCGCGCCCGCGAGGGCGAACGTCGGCGTCCAGTCCGCATAGGGCATTGCGGGCGGCATCGTCCCGGACAGGCGGAACGCGACGTAGGCGGCGTCCGCGGCGCCGGCGATGCGGACCGGCGCGGCGGGCGATGCGCCGGCGGCGATGCCGGTCGCGACCGCGTCGGCGGCATGCTCCCAGAACGCGGCCGTGTCGTCGCCGTCGGCCGGGCCCCAGAACGCCGCGAGCGAGGCGCCCGCCATCGGGACGTCCGCGAACGCGACCGAGACGAGCAGGTCGTCGCCGTCCTTCCCGATCGCGGTAACGGCGACATGGCTCTCGTCGGAGAGCTTCGCGCGAAGGAGCGAGGCGTCGCCCGGGTCGAAGACCGGATGCCAGCCCTCCGCCTCCGTCAGCGTGCCCGTCGTGAACGAGTCGACGCCGTTGGTGTTCCAGCAGAAGCCGTTGGCGACGCCCTTCGATCCGGCGCCGCTCCACCCGTTTCCGAACCGGGCCTCGATGGCGTGCCAGCCCGTGGAATCGGACGTGTAGGCGCCGACCGGCGTGTCGTTGCAGCCGCCGTTCTCGATGATCTTCGTCCCGCCGACCCAGACGTCGCCGGAGTCGTCGACGTACTTGGCGAAGCGATAGGTCGTCCCGGCCTCGAGGAACATCGACCCCGCGTAGGCGAAGGTGTTGGTGTTCGACCACGTCCACCGGACGCCGTCGTAGGGATTCTCCCTCGTCCCATGCTCGTCGATCGTCGTCGCGAGCGTGCCCGGGACGAAGCTCGCCGTCCCGTGCGACGCGATGTCGGCCGTCAGGTTGCGGTCCCCTGGCAGCTTCGCCTGAACGAGCCCGGGGACGTAGATCGCGGCCGACGCGTTCAGCGCGGCAAGGGCAAGGAGAGCGAAAGGAGGAATCAGATTCCGCTTCATGGCGAAAGTGGGTGGTTAGCGCAGAATCATCATCGTGGTCTTGTCGGTCTCGTCGGTGCAGACGCGGACGAGGCCCGTGCCGGCAAAGTGGTTGTCGTCCACGATGTCCGCGCCGGACTCCGACGAGCCGTAGAGGCCCTTCCTCAGGTTGACGCCGTCCACGTAGGTCCGGCCGACCCTTTCGACCGTGCCGGGCAGCGCGACGAACTTGGAGCCGAGCGTACCGTGGTCGTGGAAGTGCAGCTCGCGGCGGCAGAAGGAGCCGGCCCGGTCGATCACGACGGACGAGTTGCCTCCGTAGAGGTGGACCGGGACGTCGATCTCCGTTGCGACATCGGCCGTGCCCAGGTGCAGCTCCGACCCGTTGACGGAGATGTGGTCGTCGATGCCCGTCTGGTCGCCGCCGAGCAGCAGCTTGCCCGGGTAGGAGACGACGAGCCCCTTCGGCGCGACGATCCTCGCCCAGATCTCGTTCGGGTCGGCTCCCGTGCGTGTCGTCCACACGTAGGCTTTCTCCGGGAAGTACAGCGTGCCGCGCGTCCCGGCCTTGCAGGCCTCCTCCGTGTCGATCCGTTCATGGAAGGGCTGCTTGTTGTTGTCGGTCCCGCCGGGGCCGAGGACCAGCCCGCCGGAGGAGATCGTGAGCGTCCGGCCCGCGCCGAGCTCCGCGCCGTTGTCGTAGCGGCCCTCGAGTACGAGCGAGTTGACGGTGACGTCGTGCGTAAGCGCGACGGAGAGCCCGGACGATCGAACGTTCTCCAGCGGGTTCGAGACCGAGTCGAGCGCCTTTGGCTCCGGATGTCCGGCCAGGACCAGCTCGCCGTCCTCCGTCGCGCCCGGGAAGCGGAGATACCCGGCGCTTTCCACCGGAGAGGCGATCCAGGGCACGATCGGGGCGGTCGGGTCGAGGATGTTCGTCCGGACGTCGGCGGCGCCATGGCGCGCGACGGCGGTCCCCGTCCCACCGAACGCGTGTTCGTGGAAGCCGCCGAGGGCGACGCGGACGCGCCAGCTGTCGTCATCCCCCGTGTTGCCGTTCTTGTAGGAATTGTAGAGCCGGTCGGTGGAGACGTGCAGGACGCCGTCGCCTTCGTGGCGAAGAACGTCGAACGCGAGATTGTTCGTCGGGGACGCGACCTGCTTCGTCGCGCCCAGGGAGAAGGCCGACAGCCCGTTCCGCACGGTCAGCGATCCCGCCCCGTGCGGAAGGCGGATCGCCAGGCCGTTTTCATCGAGCCACCCGTCCTTGATGAGTCCCGGGGAGCGGTACATTCCGCCGTTCATGATCCAGGCCTTGGCCGGGAAGGAGTTGGACATCGCGTAGTCGCCGGGGGCGCCGTAGTTGTGGATGTTGCCGAAGGAGAGGACGCCGTAGGAGGCCCCGTGCGAGATGCCGCCGTTATAGCCCGCATGCCCCTCGACGAAGAGCGTCGCGTCGTCCGCGCTCTGCATACGGTGCTCGCTGTTGAGCATCCAGAACGATCCGCCGCGGCTTCCCATCGAGAACATGTCGTAGGGCTGCTTGTTGCGGAGGACGAACGTTCCCTCGAACGGGATGAACGGATCGTAGCACGCGCAGGCTCCCGGGCCGTCGTAGAGAATCTTCCCCGAGCCGGTGAACGGAAAGTTTCCGCCCAGCAAGATGGAGGCGAATCCGCCCTGGTCGTCCTGATAGCTCTTGAATCCCGTGAAGTTGAACATGTGGAGGGTTCGTCCCTCCGGAATTTCCCAGAACCGTCCGGCTCCGGTTCCGCAACGGTATCTCCCGAACTGACTCCGCCTCGCCGTGTCCGTGTAGTCCGGATACGCGCCGCCATCCCACTCCATGTCGCTCCCCAGGCGGATCGCGAGTGTGGTCGCGCCCGCCGAACCGTTGCCGATGAGGAGATTCGGACGGCGGTCCGCGGCGGCGGAGTTCCCGAGGTTGCAGAAGCGAAGGAGCGCGGGCGTGTCCTTGCTCGACGACTCAAACGTCAGCGTCGCGGCTTTGGAGCCGGCCAGGCGGATGGCGCTCTCCCAGGAGCCGCCGGGTATCGCGGATTCGTCGAAGCCGAAGTACAGCTGCCCGACCGTGACGTCGGCGTCGACGGAGAGCGACTGCCCGTTGGCCACCGGCGCGATGGCGACGTCGTCCGGCCGGCACGGCCACGAGGACGCGTCGGAGGGGTCGGTCAGGTTCTTCCAGTTCCGGGACAGGGCCCAGTTCCAGCTCCCGGCGTTCTTCTCCGCGAGGAAGACGCGACCGTTTCCGACGGGCTCCGGCAGACAGACCGCGAGGCCCATCGTTTCGTTGCGGACGACGTCGTCCAGCAGGGGATCGTACTCGAACGCGGCGACGGCGACGAAGCCGGGCTCGAGGGCGCGGATCGTCCGGCCGTCCTCGAGCAGCTCGAACGGACGGACGCCCAGGAGCACGTAGTAGTCCCTCGCCGTCGAAAGGGCGGGGAGCAAGAGCTTGTCGCCGACGTGCATCGGGACGGAGCGCAGGTCCGCGAGGGAGCCGATCGCGTAGGCGTTTTCGCCGATCGTGAAGGTCGTGGCGTAGGTGCGGACGTAGGATCGGCCGCCGAGACGGCCTTCGACGGAGACAACGGCCGTGTGCGTCGAACCGGGCGTACCGGAATACACCGCGGAGTAGGAGCCCGTCGTCGTCTTGTTGCCGACGGACCGGATGGACGACCCGTCGACGTTGAACGTGACGAAGTAGACCGTGCCCGGCTCGAGCCGGACGCACTCGATCGTGAGCGTCGTCGTTCCGGCGGCGCCGGCGATCGAGCCCACGTCCGTCATCACGAACGGCTCGGCGCGGGTCGTGATCTCGCAGGGTGCGGAGACGCCCTCGACGCCCCAGACGTTGCGGGCGTGGCTGCGGGCCGCGTAGGTCGTGCCGGGTTTGAGTCCGGGCGTTTCGGCGAACGTCGCGTACGGCTCCTCCGTCGCCAGGAAATCGCCGAAGGAGACCGCATCATCGAAGTCGCCGGACTCCGACACGTCGATCCAGAAGCGCGCCGATTCGCCGCCGAACCCGAACGCGTTCACCGTGGCCTGCCATTCCACGGACGAGAACCCGACGGACATGGGCACGAGCGTCGTCACCGGCGGGCCGGGCAGGAGCGTCGTGCGCGAGATCGCGGTCGAGAAGCCCCGCCCGCCGCGGTCGTTGACGCCGGTGACGCGCGCCCAGTACGTCTTGTTGGTCTCGAGGCCGGCGAACGCCGCCTCGAAGACGCCGACGCCGTCGTAGCCGAACGGAACGACCTGGTTGGTGACGGAGAAGTCCGCCTCGGTCGAGAGTTGTACCTCGGCTTGCACCGTCGACGCGCCCTGGCCGACGCCGGTGCAGCGCGCGATCCAGGAGAGGTTCGTGAACGCGACGAGCGAGCCTTCGATCCGGAAGGAAGGAAGGGCCGGAGCGACGTCGTAGACTTGGCTCCACTGGCGCCACGGCGCGTTGGCGGGATCCTTCCCGGAGAACCGGAAGACGACGAACGCGGCGTCGCCCGCCCCGGGAACTTCGTAGGTCGTGGAAGCGGTGTCGCCGTCCCAGATCTGCGCGACAACGGCGCTGGCCGTCCATGCCGGCTCGTCGACGCCGCAGTTCGCGGGACCGAAGAAAGCGCGGAATTCGCCTCCGTTCTCCGGGACGCCGGAGAAGGACGCCGTCACGGAGAGGACGCCGTCCGCGGAGGAGACCGACTCGACCGCCATGAACGGCGTCTCGGAGTAGACGACGCGCAGCAGGGAGCCGTCGCCCGGATCGAGGATCTTGGACCACAGGCCGGCCTCCTTGAACGAATCGGACGTCGAGTGCCCGTCCGCGTTCCATCCGAGGCCGACCGTTCCGCTTCCGGGACCCGCGGTTCCGCCGTTGTTGCTGGCCCGGAAGTCCACGTCGTACCAGCCCGTTTCGGGCACCGCGAACGATCCGACCGACCCGTTCGCAAAAACGACGTTTCCGTCGACCTTCGCGTAGGCGTTGTCATCGAAGCTCTTCGCGAACCAGTAGGTCCGTCCGCCTTCCATCCACATCTGCCCGACATAGCCCCAGGTCTCCTCGTGGCCCCAGTAGTTGGTCGTCCCGTTGTAGGGGTTGAACGCACTCCCCGATACCGACGCCATGATCGCGCCGGGCGCGCAGGTTGCGGTGGCATGCGTTTTCACGTCCGTCGTCCAGTTCTCGTAACCGGAGAGCTTCGCCTGGACGAGTCCCGGGACGAAGACGATCGTCCGGTCGATCGGGTCGGCGGTCGTCGCGCGCGCCTCCGCGTCGGCGGCGTAGAAGACGAACCCGCGGTCGGTCGTGAAGCGGGCGCGGAGCCAGTAGGACGTCTCGGGCTCGAGGTCCTCCACCGCGAGCGTGGCGAAGGTGCCGTCCTCGACGCGGACCTCGCGCGACGCGCCACAGAGCGCGGCGAAGTCGGCCGTGCGCGACGCCTCGATCCGGACCTTCGCGCCGGCCGACCCGACGCCGGCCGCGGCGAGCGTCGCCCGCGCGGAGAGCGACCGCGCGGCGGCGCGGACGAACGCATAGCTGCCTTCGCCTTCCGTCACGAAAAGCCTCACCGCCGAATGCGACGGTTCGCCGCCGCCCGCCGGGACGACGACGGCACGCGCCCAGTAGGGCGTGGCGGGGACGAGGTTCGTCGCGAGGATGTCGAACTCGCCCGGTTCGGCCACGGGGTTGCCGGCGTAGGCGAACGCGAAGTCCGGATCGGCGAACCCGTCCGGCGAGGACGAGACCTCGATCGACACGAGGACGATCTCCGCGCCTTCGTCGAGCGCGTCCAGCGAGACCGTCGCCACGACGCCGTCCGCGGCGGAACGGACCTCCGGGATGGAGAGGTTCGCGCCGTGGATCACGGCGCGGACGCCGGTCGGCGCGTCGCCCGCGGAGGCCGGCGAGATCCGGACGGACGGCCAGCCGTATGTCCAGAAGACTTCGGCGTTCTCCGGCGCGGGGGCGATCGCGACGTGGTTCGTGTCGACGCCGCCCGCCCAGGATACGAGCTGCACGACGTGGTCGCCCGCCCGCTTGAAGGCGGGGCTCTTCGAGTCGAGGGAGATCACGTACCTCCCCGCCCCGTCCCCGAGCATCGCGCCGAACGCCTCGGTCGCGGAGTCCGAGGAGACCGCCGGCTCCGCCCAGCCGGTCTTCGGCACGGTGAAGAGGAACGCCGTGTCGGCGTTCTGGAGGTTGGCGGCGGCGTCCGATCCGTTGCGGAACGCCGCCGTGAGCGCGATCCGCGGCGCGGCGCCGGAGACGAGGATCGTCTGGTTCGTCGTCTGCGCCCAGTTGTAGTCGGTGAGGATACGCCCGCCCGTGATCGTGCCGTCGTCGAGGCGGATGCCGCCGTCCTTCATCGCGAGGGCGGGGCCGTTCTTGCGGGACTCGAGCGTGGCGCCGCCGTCGACGACGATCCACATGTTGCTGCCCATGAGCGTGGTGGCGTCGCCGAACGAAACGACCGCGCCGTCCGTCGCGCGGATCGTCGAGTCGCGCGAGCCGGTGTCGCCGAACGTGATGCCGTTGTCCTCGGTGAGGGCGAGGTTGGAGAACGTCCACGAGCAGTTCCGGAAGTAGCCGCTGCTGCCGCCCTGCATGTCGCCCGTGAGGCCGGAGACGGCCGCGCCGTCGCCGACGAACGTGAGGTCGAGGTCGTTGCGGTACACGGGCCATCCGCCGAACCGGAACTTGCCCGGTACGGTCACGGTCGCGACGGTCCCGTTCGCGAAGTCGACGGCGGCGTTGCGGTGGTCCGGGTAGCCGATGCAGTCGTCGGCGCTGGCGCTCGGGATCCAGTTTGACGGATTGTTCCAGGCGCCCTCGGCGACGTCCTGCCGCCACGTGTAGGTGAGGCCGTCGACCGTCGTGAGGGTGTTGGTGGAGCTCCAGCTCTCCCAGCGCGTGCCGCCCGCGGCGACGTTGACGGACTTGAACGCGAACCAGACCTGGTGCGGCGCGCCGGGGAACGTCTCGGAGAAGGAGAACGCGCCGGCCGCGGCGACCGTGCGGACGTCGAGCGGCTCGAGCGCCTGCGGATCCGTGCCGGCGTAGACCCAGATCTCCGTCTCGCCCGCGCCGAGGGCCGCGAGCGAGCCGTTCAGCGTGGCGGTGTGGTGCGAGGGGCCCGAGTACGAGGCCGTCGCGGCGAGGCGGGAGCCGGCGAGCGTCGTGAAGGACGAGACCGGCGTGACGTCGGCGGGGCCGTCGCGGATCTGCGCGACGAAGCGGTACCATGTCGTCGCGCCGGGCTCCACCTCGACCGTGGCGGAGTAGACGCCGGGTCCGGCCGTCGCGATCGCCTGCGACCGCGCGCCCGCCATCGCGGCGTTGTCGGCCCACTGGACGACGAGGACGAGCTCGCCCACGCCGGCGGAGAGCAGGTTCGCCGTGAGCGTGGCGCGGTCGCCGTCGTGCGAGACGCCGCCGTCGCGCACGACCGGCGTGGCGAAGTCGGGGTAGCAGCTTTCGCTCCACGCCACGTTGCCGTCCGCGTCCTCCGTGTAGAACCGGACGACCGCCGCCTCCGCGGCGTCGGCGATCCGGTACTCGAGGTTCGTCGCCCCGGCCGCGACGTCGCCGGAGACGAGCGCCCGGCGGAACCACGCGTTGGTGTCCGCGCCGGCGTTCGCTTCGCCCCAGACGGCGTACAGCGAGCACGGGCCCTCGGCGGCCGGGAGGGAGACCGACAGCGAGAGCGCGTCGCCGTCCTTGGAGAAGCCCTCGACGACCGGCATGCGCGGGAAGACGCTCCACAGCTGCGAGCCGTCGCCCGGGTCGACGAAGGCGCGCCACGCGGGATTCGCGCCGGTGGCCTTGACGCCGGCGGTGTTCCACGCGACCGAATGGCCGTCGAGGCGGTCGGTCCGCAGGCCGACGTTGCCGTAGTCCTGGAAGAGCCACGCCCGGAACCGGTGCCAGCCGGTCTTCGTGCAGGCGTAGTCGGCGTACGAGGCCTTCGTGTAGTCGCGGTTGTCGAGGACGGCCTCGCCGTCGATCTCGATGCGGACGCCGTCGTCGAAGTTCTCCCCGAACGTGTAGGTCTTCCCCGCCTCGAGGAAGATCGCGCCGTCGTAGGCGAAGCCGAGGCTCTTCTGCTGGCTGCCCCAGTCGTAGTCCTCGTTTCGCTTCGTCGAGTGCCCGTAGCGCTCCGTGTCGGCCATGATGACGCCCTCGACCACGTCGGCGTCGGCGGGAACCGTCGGGAGGTTCCTCGTCTCGAACGCCGAGACGTCGAGGAACTTGGCCTGCCGCAGGCCCCATTCGCCGCCGGCAAAGTCGCGCTCGACCGGCGTTTCGAGGGAGAAGGGCTCCGAGAACCCTTCGTCTCCCGCGGCGTTGCGCGCGACGAGGCGCGCCGCGTAGACGCGGCCCGGGCGGAGGCCGGTCGCCACGAGGTTCGTCGGGCCGGCGGGCACGCCGGAGGCGAGGAGCCGCTCGTCGCCCGTCCACGCGCCCTGGAGCCCGTCGAACGCGCCCGCCGTCAGGCTGTACTGCAGGTAGACGTCGGCCGCGCCGTCCTGCGCGCCGGTTCCGGCGTCGACGAGGATCGTGGCGATCGTGGCGGTGTCGGCGGTCGCGCCCGCGACGCGGGAGAAGGCGACGGCCGGCGGGACGCTGGAGAGGACCTCCAGATCCGGGAGGTAGACCGACTCGGACCAGCGCGAGGCGCCGGATTCCTCCGCGTAGCGGAAGCGCAGGTAGGTCATCCCGTCGAGGTCGGCGGCGGGGATCGAGAAGCTCTGCGCGACCGCGCCCCCGTCGAGCGGAGCCGACGCGGCGGCGGTCCAGGCGTTGGTGTCCTCCCCGCCGTAGCCGGCGGCGAGGTAGGCGGTCGCGACGGCGCCGGCCGACGCCGGGCGGGAGAGCCCTACGACGGCCGCGAGGCGCGTCGCGGTGCGCGTGGCGGAGAGGATCGAAAGATCCGGGGGAAGAACGTCCGCCGCCGGCGCGAAGGCCTCGAACTCGTGGTAGATCGTTCCGTCGCGGCTCGGGTTCGCCTTGAACGCGATCCGGACGCCCGTCGCGCGGAGGAAGAGCGCCGTGCCGGGTTCCGTCGGGGAAAGTTCCGCGGACTGCGTCGTGTCGCCGTTCGAATGGATCGTGCCGCTGTTCTCGATCGTCGTCCACGCGCCGGTTTCGTCCTGGAACGAAACGGACTCGATCGCGATCTTCATCCAGTTGTCGTTCGGCCAGTAGGCGTAGGCGCGGATGCGGGAGACGTCCGACGGTTCGGCGAGCGTCCACGTGACGGTGTTGCCGCTGCCGAGGCCGCAGCCGTTGTTCTGCGTCGTGAAGGCGCCGTCGGAAAGGTACTTCGTGCTGCCGGTCCACTTGGTCGAGCTCACGGCGTACGTCGCGGCGCGCAGGAGGTTGTCCTCGAAGGGCGGCGCGGAGGTCGACCACGTGCCCGTGTTCGTCCAGGCGCCCGCCGAGACGAGCGGGTCGTTCGACTCCGGCAGCGTCTCGAACGCGACGGGAAGGTCGAGCGCGCCGCCCGGGAGGCCGCTGTCGAGCCGCACGACGCCCGCGTAGGACGTCGCCGGGCGGAGCCCGCGCGCGACGAGGTTCGTCCAGCCGGTCGCGACGACGGTCCCCATCGGGAAGGCGTTGGTCGCCGCGCTTCCGGCCGGCGCGACGAGGAGCGTGGCGGTCGCCGACGCCGCGCCCTCGCCGAGCGTGAAGACGGAGAGAGTCAAGTCGACGGACGCGACGCCCGCCTCCGCGCCCTTGAGCGCGGCCTGCGGGGCCGGGTCGTGCGCCGTCGAGGTGCGCATGCGGACGATCACCGTGCCGCTTCCGCCCGCGCCGCCGCGCATCGCGCCGGACGTCTCCGTGCCGGAGGCGTTGCAGCTCGTTCCTCCTCCTCCGCCGCCGCCGAAGCCCGGCGTGGCGTGGATGAGCGCGGCGACCGTGTCCGGGTCGTTCCAGGCGGACGTGAACGCGGCGCCCGTGCCGGCCGTGGGTCCGCCCGGCGCGCCGCCGGCCGTGCCCGTGCCCTGCCCCGCGC
>CACWKU010000022.1 GCA_902761575.1 uncultured bacterium | reverse complement strand
GCGGGCGCCTCGGCGCGGTCCTGGACGAACGAGACGGCGTAGCGGAACGAGGCGCGCGCGCCGGGGGCGAGGTCGGCGTCGTTCTGCAGGACGAGGCAGATCTTCTCGCCGCAGCAGTCCGAATTCCGGCAGCGGCCGTCCTCCTGGAGCGCCTCGGGCTCGGCGAAGTTGCCGTAGACGCCGATGAAGGCGTTCTTGCGCGTGTCGAAGCCGGTGCAGGGCGTGTCGCCGGCGAGGAAGACGTAGGCCTCGGTCTGCTTCGGGCCGCCGAACGCGGCGGCGCCGGTCGCGACGACGCCGTTCAGGGCCGCGTCCCAGCCGGCCGAGCCGGTGTTGTAGCTCTGGATGTTGTAGGGGCCGTCGACGTTGGTGCCGTCGTAGGCGATCACGCGGAGGCGGCGCGGGCGGCCCGAGCGGTTCTCGACCGCAACGTCCCAGATTTCGCCGCAGTGCTCGGGATGGACGTAGGCCGAGAGGCGCATGGCGATGCCGTCGAACGTGGACTCGACGACGGTGAGCCCCGGCCTGTGCGTGCAGGCGAAGCCCTCGTACTTGCGCGAGAGCGGAAGGCCGTGGGCGGTCCACCAGCGGCCGGTCTCGGCGTCGACGACGAACACGTGGCGCTCGGTGACGATCGGGAGGCGGCGGCCGAGGTCGTCCTGCGCGAAGCCCTCGCCGAAGGCGGTCTGCGAGAAGCAGGTGACGTAGCCGTCGTTGAAGAGGTAGTTGTACCAGTTGCGCGGGGTTTTGGGCGTCGTGACGGTGAACGAGCCATCCGCGTTGAAGTGTCCGAAGCGGGTGTCTTTCATTTGAGGTTCTCGCGGAAGAAGGCGGCGATGCGGTCGTGGGGGATGGCGCCGGCGACGTCGTCGTAGAGGTCGACGTGCGAGGCGCCCGGGACGATCAGCAGCTCCTTGTTGCCGACCTTGGCGCTCTCTCCCTTTACGGAGATGCCGGTCATCTTCTCGAAGGCGTATTCGCTGAAGTAGCGCGAGTGCGCCTTCTCGCCGTGGATCAGCAGGACGGGCGTCGCGATCTCGTGCGCGTAGGAGAGCAGCGGCATGTTGAGGAAGGACTGGCAGCCGATCACGTTCCAGCCGTCGTTGGAGTTGCCGCTGCGCTTATGGTAGCCGCGCGGCGTCTTGTAGTAGTCGTAGTAGTCCTTCACGAACCACGGCGCGTCCTCGGGCAGCGGGTCGATCACGCCGCCAGCGCGCTTGTAGGCGCCGGCCTTGTAGTCCTCGGTGCGCTGCGCGGCCATCGCGCGGCGCGCCTCCATGCGCTGGGCGGTCGTGTCGGACGAGCCGAAGTAGCCCTCGCGCGTGACCTTCGTCATGTCGTACATCGTCATGGCGACGGTCGCCTTGATCCGCGGATCGAGCGCGGCGGCGTTCACCGCCATCCCGCCGAAGCCGCAGATGCCGAGGATGCCGATCTTCCCCGCGTCGACGTCATCCCGGACCGAAAGGAAGTCGACGGCGGCGAGGAAGTCCTCGGTGTTGATGTCGGGCGAGGCCATCCGCCGCGGCGTGCCGCCGCTCTCGCCGGTGAAGGAGGGGTCGAAGGCGATCGCGACGAAGCCGTTTTCGGCGAGGTGCTGGGCGTAGAGGCCGCTCGACTGCTCCTTCACGGCGCCGAAGGGGCCGGACACCGCGACGGCGGGGAGCTTCCCCTCCGCGCCCTTGGGCTTGTAGAGGTCGGCCGCGAGCGTAATGCCGTAGCGGTTGCGGAAGGAGACCTTCGCGTGTTCGACCTTGTCGGAGAGCGGGAAGGTCTTGTCCCACGCGCCGTCGGTCTCGTCGAGCAGGATCTCGCCGGGCGGCATCAGCGGAATCAGCTCCGCGCGGGCATCCTCGAGCGTGAAGCACATCATGCGCTTGCCGGGGGTCTTGTCGTAGATCTTGCGCAGGCCGGGCGCGGCCTCGAGGAAGACCTCCTCGAGCTTCTCGCGCTCCTCGCCCTCGGCGAAGACGGCGCGGCCGGTCCAGCGGAGCCACTTGCCGCCCTCGGGCTGGAGCGCGACGACCTCGCACTTGGGGTTGGCGGCGAGCTGGCGGTACACGTTCTTGAACTCGCCCACGCCGAGCCACACCCTGCCGTCCACGACATGGTGCGCGCCGAGCGGGCGGAGCTTGGGCTGGTCGCCGTCGGCGGTGGCGAGGAAGAAGGCGCCGGAGGTGGAGAGGAGGTCGTCGATCTGCATGATGGGGTCCTTGGGGTTGGCGTCGGCCGCAGCGTCGGCCGCGGGCGCGGGGTTCTGGGCGAGGGCGGTCGCCGCGGTGGCGGCGACGCAAAGAGAGAGGAGGGTTGTTTTCATTGCCGGGGGGTGTTTTTGGATGAGTTCTGTGAGGTCGCTTCGGCGTAGGCCGCGTCGTCGACGGGTTCGAGCCACTCGTTGCGGCCGCCGGTGCCGGGGACCTCGAGGGCGATGTGCTGGAACCAGCTGTCCGGCGCGGCGCCGTGCCAGTGCTTGACGCCGGCGGGGATGTTCACCGTGACGCCCGGCGTCATCTCGACGGCGGGCTTGCCCCATTCCTGGTAGTAGCCGCGGCCGGCGGTGCAGACGAGGATCTGCCCGCCGCCGGTCTCGGCGTGGTGGACGTGCCAGTTGTTGCGGCAGCCGGGCTCGAACGTCACGCCGAAGGCGGGAACCTGCGAGGTCGTGAGCGGGTGCAGGTAGCTGCGCCCCGTGAAATACTGCGCGTAGGCCGCGTTGAACGCGCCGACCGGGATCGGCGACCAGTCCTTCGGGAGGGCCGCCGGGTCGGCGGGACGCCGCACGCGCGCGACGATGGCGTCGGTCTGCTCCGGCGTGACGCCGTTGCGGTTCGCGATGCCGACGTGCGCCTTCATCTGCGGCTCGGTCTCCGGCCGTGCCGCGAGCGCGGCGACGGTGACGAGCTCGCGCGTCCGCCAGTCGAGGACGTCGCGCGCGAAGATGTCGCCGAAGAGGTGCGCCTTGAGATAGGCGTCGAGCTGCGGGTGGAAGTCGAAGAGCGGGCCGGCGACGGGCACGCCGCAGAGCTCCGTCTGGTTTGTCGTGCCGATTTCAAGGGCCTTCTCGCCGAGGGTGAAGGCCTGGCGCTGCGGCTCGCCGGGACGGCTCGCCCCACCTTCTTCGCCCTGTGTCTCCGCGACTCGCTGCGACTCGACCTTCATCAGGGTCGCGGCGGCGTTGAGCGCCCGCGGGAAGCCGCAGTAGGCGTAGAGCTGCCCGACGACCTCCTTGGCCTGATCGAGCGTGAGTCCGGCGTCGAAGCCGGCGGTGAACGCGGCGGCGAGCTTGTCCTGCTCGCCGCGCGCGATGGCGGCGCCGATGTCCGCGAGGGCGGCGTCGAGTGGAGAGAGGGTGGATGCGTTCATTGCGGATGGTTCCGTGGATGGGTTCTGGGCGAGAGCCGCGAGCGGCAAGGCAAGTGCGGCGAGGAATTGGATGCGTTTCATGTTGTCTTCTCCAAGCGCCGAAGCCGCCGCATCCCCGGATGCGGCGGCTTCAAACTTACGCCTTCTTTCCGGCCTCGTAGGCCTCCTGGTAGACGGGCAGGTCCTTGACGGCTCCCTTCTCGTAGGCGCCAGTGCCGTAGATGACGCCGCGCTCGACGCTGCCCTCCATGCAGTCGCGCATGAAGCCGCGCAGGCCGGCGAGCGTGGGCTCCATCATGGCCTTGTCCTCGTCCGCGGCGGTGACGAGGAGCCAGAACTCGGTGCCCTTGAAGCGGCCGAAGTCGTCCCAGCGCGAGACGGTGCGGTCGATGAGCGCCTTGAGCTGCGCGTCCATCGAGTAGAAGTAGACGGGCGTCGCGAGGACGATGGAGTCGGCGGAGAGCATCTTCTCGACGAGTTCGTTGGCGTCGTCCTGCTGGACGCACTTGTGCAGCTTCTGGCAGGCGTAGCAGCCGGTGCAGTAGCCGACCTTCCTCTCGGCGAGGCGGACTTTCTCCACCTCGTGCCCGGCCTCGCGGGCTCCCTTGGCGAACTGGTCGCACAGCAGGTCGGAGTTGCCGCCCTTGCGCGGGCTGGCGGAGATGACGAGTATCTTCTTCATGGCATTGTGGGGTTGGGGCGGATGGGAAGTGCAGGCGGGGGAACCTTGCGGAAGACGACGGGGAAAATCGAGGGGTCGAGCGGGCGCATCGGCGCGAGGCGGAGCGACTCGATCATGTGCGGGGTGCCGGTCTTGTAGCGCAGGAAGTGCGGCGTGGCGAGGTGCGCCTTGTAGGCCGCCTCGTCTCGGTAGATCTCGACGATGCGGATGGAGGTCGGCTTCTCGGCGTCCTGCATCGGGAAGATGCACAGCACGCCGGGCTCTTCGCGCACGGAGGTCGCGCCGACGTCCCCCGCCGCCGCGAGGTAGGCGTCGAGGAATTCGGGCTTCACCTCGATCTCCGCGATGCGGAAGATGGCGTTCGAAAGGGAGGGTTCGAAGGTTTTCATGTTCAATGGTTCCTGGTTCGCGGGACCGGGCTCCGAGCTCTCTGCGTTCTCTGCGTGAGATTCAACGGCGGGGCCGGGCTCTGCGTGTGATGCAAAGAGCCGCCGCGCGTTGCCGGCGAGGATCGCCTCCGCGTGGGGCGCGAGTTCGGGATCGGCGGCGAGCTCGGCGCGAAGCTTCGCGAGGCCGGCGGCGAGGGCGGGGGCCGGAGCGTAGGGGAAGTCGGAGCCGTAGAGGATGCGGTCGGGCGTCGTGAGGGCGAGCAGGCGCCGTACGCTCTCCGCGGTGGGGGAACCGGCGAGGTCGAACCAGAGGGAGCGCAGGTTGGCGTCCCAGTCGATCTCGCCGGCGAAGCCCTTCGCGCGGACGATCGGGTGGACGGCGCGCATGCGCGGGAGGGCGAGCGGGAGGAACGCGCCGGCGTGCGGGACGACGAACTTCACGTTCGGGTAGCGGGCCGGGACGTTGCGGGCGAAGAGCCGCGCGAGGGCGCGCGTCGTCTCGGCCGGATACTCGACCATCGCGAGCGGGAGGCCGTCCGCGAGCTTGGCGTCGAACGGCTCGGGGCGGTGCGGGTGGAGGATCGCGACGGCGCCGCGAGCGTCGAGCGCCGCCATCAGCGGGTCGAGCGCCTCGTCGCCGAGGTAGAGCCCGCGCGCGTTCGTGGGGAGCTTCACGCCGGCGGCGCCGAGCTCGTCGAGCGCACGTTCGGCCTCCGCGACCGCCTCCGGGACGGAGGGCAGCGGCAGCGTCGCGCACCACTTGAGCCGCGCCGGGTCGGCGGCGGCGAGGCGCGCGGCCTCGTCGTTGAGCTCGCGGCAGGCCGCCGCGCTCTCCGCGGCGTCGCCGAAGTGCGGCTGCGGCGCGACCGACGTGAGGACGGCGAGGCCGATCCCCGCCTCGTCGAGGAACGCGCCCAGCGCCTCGGGCGACCACGCGGGGATCGGGTAGAGCTCGTCCATCAGCGCGCCGTGCCTCTCCAGCAGCGCCAGGTAGCCCGGCGTGATGAAGTGGCAGTGCACGTCCGCGGCCGGGACGGGGTCCGCGGACGCGGCCGTGACGGACAGGGCTGCAAGTGCGGCCATAGCCGTGACGCCCCCTTTCATGGTCAGGCTTCCATTTCGGGGTTAGCGGTAGGACGCGCGCAGGATGGCGAGGACGTCGTCGTCGGAGAGCTCCGACGGATCGCAGGAGAAGAGCATCCCGACGGCGCTGCGGGCGAGCTTCACCATGCCGGGAAACTCCTCGGGCCGGATGCCGTAGTCGCTCATCGCGAGGGCGTCGACGCCGCAGGCCTTCTGGAGCGCCGCGAGGGCGTCGAGGAAGTCCGCGGGCTTCGTGGCGTCGGCCTTGCCGAGCGCGCGGGCCATCTCGACGAACTTCTCCGGGCAATCGCCGCGGTCGATGAACGTCTTGTAGTAGGCCAGCGAGATCATGACGAGGCCCGCGCCGTGCGGCAGGTCCTGGTGCTCGCCGGAAAGCGCGTGCTCGATCGCGTGCTCGCTCGTGCAGGTGGAGACGTCCATCGAGTAGCCGCCGAGCGTGTTGGCGAAGGCGACCTTCGTGCGCGCCTCGAGGTTCGCGCCGTCGGCGACGGCGACCGGGAGCCACTTGCCGAGCAGGCGGATCGCCTCGAGCTCGACCATCGCGCCCATCTCGTTGCCGAACTTGCCGATGTAGCCCTCGGTGTTGTGGAAGAGCGCGTCGAAGCCCTGGTAGGCGGTGAACTTCGGCGGAACCGTGACCATCAGCGCGGGGTCGACGACGGCGAGCGCGGGGCACTGCGAGAAGAAGGCGCCCTTCTCGTGCGTGACGGGGCTCGTGATGACCGAGCCGGCGTCCACCTCCGAGCCCGTGCCGGCGCTCGTCGTGATCGCGACGAAGGGCAGGAGCGGCGCGTTGAACGGGCGGTGCTCCGAGGTGCCGGTCGCCATGTAGTCCCAGACGCGGCCGCCCTGCTGCGGGATCATCGCGGCGATGGCCTTGGCGGCGTCCATCACCGAGCCGCCGCCGAGGCCGACGACGAAGTCGACGCCCTGCGCGCGGCCGAACTCGACGCCCTCCTGGACGGTGGGCTCGAGGGGGTTGGCCTGGATCTTGTCGAAGAGGACGTGCGCGACGCCCGCGGCGTCGAGCTCCGCCTCGAGCGCGGCGAGCGAGCCGTTCGTGCGGGTGGACTTGCCGTTGGAGATGACGACGAGCGCCTTTTTGCCGGGCAGCTTCTCCTCGTGGAGCTTCTTCAGGACGCCGGCGCCGAAGAGGACCTTGGTGGGAACGTGGAATGTGTAGCTCATGGAAAGTTGGGTGGTTAGGTGGTTAGGTGGTTAGGTAGTTAGGTGGCACGGCTAGAACTCCGAGGCCCACTTTTTGAGGTCGTCCGCGGAGACGGACGCGCGGAAGCGGCGGCCTTCCTTGACCTTCGCCTCGGGGGCGAGGGCCTGGAGGTTGGCGGTCGAGTCGCCCATGCCGCTGCCGCCGGAGGTGGCGAACGGCACGACGGTCTTCCCGGCGAGCGCGGCGGCGTTGCCCTCGACGAACGTGTCGACGATGCTCGGCTCGCGGTACCACCAGATCGGGTAGCCGACGAAGACCGTCGCGTAGTCCGCGAGGTTCGTGACGGCGCCCGCGATGGCGGGGCGGCTCGCGCGATCGTTCATCTCGACCGAGCTGCGGCTCTGCTTGTCGCGCCAGTTGAGGTCGGCCTCCGTGTAGGGCGTCTCGGGGACGATCTCGAAGAGGTCGGCGCCGATGGCGGCGGCGAGGCGCTCGGCGACGCCCTTGGTGGTTCCGGTGGCGGAGAAGTAGGCGACGAGCGCCTTGTTCGTGCTGTTCATGGCGGCGGAGTCCGTCTGGTTGGTGGTGGATGCGTCCTGCGCGCAGCCGCAGAGCGGCAGCGCGGCGAGGGCGAGAAGGGCGTGGAGCCGGGTTTTCATCGGGTGGTTTTCCTTTCGGTGTGGCGGGGTGTGGGGTGGCTGAGAAGGGCGCGGACGAAGGAGCGCACGAGCGACTCCGCGCCGACGGTGGGGAAGTCGACGCCGGCGGCGGTCATCGCGGCGCGCTGCTTCGGCGTGACGGCCGTGTAGGGGTGGACGCCGAAGAGGAACGGGAAGAACGCCCAGAGGAACGCCTCGCGCGCCGCGGGCGCCATCCCGGGGCGGAACCTGGCGAGGATCGCCCGCACGAGGCGGATCGACTCGCCGTAGGAGCGCTTGAACGCGGTGAGGTTCTCCACCCGGCTCCCGGCCTCCATGTCGTAGAGGTTCATCGAGAGCAGGCGGAGCAGGATCCCGCGCCCGCGGAGCGTCCGGGCGAGGGCGTCGGCGAGCGCGGCGTCGTCCGGCGCGCCCGGCCGGGCGAGGAGCCGGGCGAGCGCGGCGTTCCAGCGGTCGTATTCGCGGGCGAAGAGCGCGAGGAAGATCTCCTCCTTCGTCCGGAAGTAGTTGTAGACGGACGGGCGGGACATCGACGTCTCCCGCGCGATGTCGCGCAGCGAGACGGCGTGGAAGCCCGTCGCGGCGTAGAGCCGCTCGCAGGCGTCGACGATCTCCCTCGTCCGGTCCTCCTCGATTCGCTTCGATCTCATTGCGCTCCCGGGCCTCCGCCCGGGCTCCATCGCTGACATCGTGTCAACGGACCGGAACTCTACCCGATTTCTGACACCGTGTCAACAGAAATCTTTTGCCGCCCGGGCGGCCACGCCAGCCCTGCCGAGGCTTCCGAAACTTTCGATTGGACGCAGAGGGGCGAAATCCGTAGAATGGGTCCGCATGAAACGCAACGACCTCCTCGCCCTGCTCGCCGCGCTGCCGCTCTGCGGATTGGCGCAGGGCGCCTCCACCACCGAACCGACGGACCCCGCCACGATGAACAGCACGCCCACGCCCCCCGCCGCCGCGCCCGCGGCCGTCTACTTCACCCACGACATCTCGCCCGCGGGGCTCGAGAAGGCCTACCGGGCGCTTGGTCGCCCGCTCGAGGGCAGGAAGGTCGCCGTGAAGATCTCGACCGGCGAGGCCGGCAACACGCACTACCTCAAGCCGGAGCTCATCGGGCCGCTCGTCCGGTCGCTCCAGGGCGACATCGTCGAGTGCAACACCGCCTACGGCGGCTCGCGCCAGGAGACGCCGAAGCACCGGCAGACGATCGAGGACCACGGCTTCAACGCCATCGCGAAGGTCGTGATCATGGACGAGTTCGACCAGATCGAAATCCCGTGCCCCGCCGGCTCGACCCACCTAAAACAGGATCTGATCGGCGCCGCGTTCACGAACTACACGGGCTTCGTGGCCCTCAACCACTTCAAGGGCCACATGATGGGCGGCTTCGGCGGCGCGCTGAAGAACCTCTCCATCGGCGTCGCCTCCACGGCCGGCAAGGCGCGCATCCACTCGGCCGGGAAGACCGACGACGCGGGCAAGGTCTGGGGCGACCTGCCGCCGCAGAAGGACTTCATCGAGTCGATGGCCGAGGCGGCGGGCGCCGTCGTGGACTACATGGGCGACCGCGCCGTGTACATCAGCGTGATGAACAACCTCTCGATCGACTGCGACTGCGACGCGCACCCGCACCCGCCGGAGATGGCGGACGTGGGCATCCTCGCCTCGCTCGACCCCGTCGCGCTCGACAAGGCGTGCGTGGACCTCGTCTACGCGTCCGACCCGAAGACGAGCGCCTCGCTCCGCGAGCGGATGGAGACGCGCCTCGGCCCGCACATCCTCGACCACGCCGAGGCCCTCGGCTACGGCGCCAGGGCCTACCGCCTCGTCTCCCTCGACGGCACCGAGCCGCCGTCCACCAAGCGCGTGGACTAGCCGGAGACCGGGCGAAGCCGCGGAAGGCCTGCAAAGAAAGGGCTTCGTCAATTCCCGGCCGGCGGGAACAGGCGGTCGAGGACGGTGATCTCCCCGTTCTCGTCGCAGGGGGGTGCGACGAAGCGGGCTGCGGCCAACGCGGCCGGATGCCCCCCGGACATGGCGTAGCTTCGGCCGCATGCGGCGAGCATCGTGGCGTCGTTCTCCCAGTCGCCGAAGCAGACGCATCGCCCGGGGTCTGCTCCGAGCAGATCCTGGAGGCGCCGGATGGCGGAGCTCTTGTCCACCCCCGCCGCCATGAAGTCGATCCAGCCCGCCTCGGCGGAGACGGCGCTGACGCGGTCGCCGAATCGTCCGCGGAGCGCGTCGAGCTCCGCGTCGGGGCGCCGGTCGCGATTGCAGACGAGGACCTTCCGGATGCGGTCTTCGCCGGCCGCGGCGGCGGGGTCGGGCGCGGTGCGGAGCGGGAAGTAGTAGCGGCGAAACAGCTCGGCGGCCTCCGCGCCGCTGTCGCGCATGTAGCACGCCTCGGCGCCGACCAGAAGGACGTCGACCGTTCCGATGCGGCAGGCCTCCGACGAAAGCGCGCGCCAGAGCTCGGGCTCGAGGGTGCGCTCGAAGACGATGTCCGGGCCGTGCGAGAGGCGCGCCCCGTTGTCGGACGCGATCCAGATGCGGTCGGCGTGCTCCGGAAAGAGCGAACGGACGGAGGCCGGCGTCCGCCCGGAGGCGACCGCGAAGGCCGTTCCGGCCGCCAGCACCCGGTCCAGGACCGCGCCGAAGCCGCCGGGAACGCTTCTCGTCCGATAGTCGAGAAGCGTTCCGTCGAGGTCGGTGGCGACGAGGGGCGGCGGCGGCTCTGCAAATGTCTGGCGCATGTCGTCCAGTCTATCAGACGATCGCTTTCCAGGCAATGCCTTCAACGGTTCTCCGGCCAGAACGCCGGGAACTCGCAGTACATCGGCGAGGCGAAGACGAAGCAGTCGGCGCCGCGAATGAATTCCGAGGCGAGCGTGTTCGAGTTGCCCCGCTTGTGCGGGCTGCCCGTCAGGACGAGTCTTTTCATGGCCTTTCCGCCAATGAAAAACGCATCGGTTCCGCCTTCTTCGGTTCCGGCGGACGGACGGCCAACCAGTCGCGCAGCGCGGTCTGGCTCCGCATGGCCGTCTCCCTTCCGATGTCGTAGGCGGCCTGGATGGCCCGGCGGCTGCGGCTCAGGCGGCCGATGGGCAGCTTCGCCGGCGGACGGAACACGAAGGTGGCGCCCTTCTTCTCTTCCGCCTCCACGAAGTCGACGGCGCGGTTGTACTCGTCCGAGCGGCGCGCGAGCGCGGCTTCCACTGCGGGAAGTCCCCGCAGCCACGGACGGAACGGCCAGAGTCGCGCCGGCCCCTTGCGGTAGCCCGCCGGCTGCGTGAGGACGACGACGTTGCGCTCGAAGCCGAGCGACTGCATCTTCGGCAGGGGAATCGAGTCGGCGATGCCGCCGTCGAGGTATCGGCGTCCGCCGATGCACACCGGCCGGGAGACGACCGGCATCGAGGAAGAGGCCCGTATCCAGTCGCAGGCCGCTTCGTCGGCCTTCTCCAGCCTGGGATAGACGGGCTCCCCGGTGTCCGCGTCCGTGGCGACGGCCCAGAACGGAGTCGGGTCCGCCTCGAACGCGGCGCCGTCCCAGGGGTCGAGTTCGCGCGGCAGCGTCCGGTAGCAGAACTCGGCGTTGAAGATGTCGCCCGTGCGCAGGAACGAACCGACGCCCCAGTAGCGGCGGTCGCGGCAGAAGCGGAGGTTGTAGCGCAGAACGCGTCCCGGCTGGTGCGACTTGTAGTTGCAGCCGAACGCCGCGCCGGCCGAGACGCCGATGATGCCGCCGAAGCGGACTCCCATGCCGTAGAGCGCGTCGAGGACGCCGGCCGTGAAGAGCCCTCGCATCCCGCCTCCTTCGAGGACGAGTCCGAGCTTCATACCTTCACGTCCCCGGCGAGGACGCGGCGGTAGTCGGCGAGGTTGGCGCGGAGGAGCTCCGGCGTCTTCGCCATCGTCTTCGTCGCGAGCACGATCTCGTCGCGCAGGCCGTCCGCGAACGCCTCGCCGACCTTCTCCTCGCTGTCGGAGTAGGCGCGCGCGGTGTCGAAGTAGCGCATGCCGCCGTCGAACGCGCGGCGCAGCAGGCGGACGGCATCCGCCTTGGGGATGCGCTGGATCGGCAGCGCGCCGAAGCCGTTCTGGGGAACCTGCAGCCCCGTGCGTCCGAGGGTGACGGTGTTCATGCCGCGCATTCTACCAGAATGCCAGCCCGGCCGCAAAGCCGGGCGCGGTCGGCAAAAGGGACGTCCCCTCGCGCGCAAAACCGGGCTTTCGCCGCCGCCGGCGGTGTGGTAGACTACGCGCCATGACACACCGCCCGTTGCCTGCGTTTGTCCGCCGTCTCGTAACCGCCGTTCTCGCCTTCGGCCTAGCGACGCATGCGGCGGGGATGCAAATTTTCGTCAAGGACTTGTCGGGCAAGACCATCACGCTTGAGGTCGAGCCGGGAGACTCCATCGAGAACGTAAAGGCGAAGATTCAGGACAAGGAGGGCATTCCTCCCGATCGGCAAAGACTCATCTTCGCCGGAAGGGCTCTCGAGGATGGACATACGCTTGCGGACTACAACATCCAGAAGGAATCGACGCTTCATCTCGTTCCGGCAAACGGCTTCTACGGTTCGGATACGGCCTTTTCCTTCATCTCCATGACCGGGTTCGATCTGGACAAAGACGGTCTCCATTCGCTTTCCCTGAAGGCCGTGCTTTCCGATGGGGACTCGTCCTCCCTCGCGCGCGACTTCAACAACACGATCTATGTCACATGGGCCGAATCCCTCGGAGCGCTGGGCGCGATTCTATCCACGAACGACGTCACGCGCGAAAAACGCCTGTTCGCCAAGGATATCTCGACATCGGAATCCGAAGTCGCCGGCGCCCTGGAAATCACGCTGACCTATTCAAACCTTCCAATGAAAAACGCTCAATTCATCAAGATCATCGGCCGGACGGACGAAGCGGAAAGCCGGGCGATCTCGGTCTCCGTCGGCGGCAAGCGCTTTGCGGCCGTCGTCGAGAACACCGCAACGGGCCGCGCGTTCCTCGAGAAGCTGCCGCTCACGATCTCGATGAACGAGCTGAACGGAAACGAGAAGTACTGCTATGGCGTGACCCTGCCGACGAACGCCAGCCACTGCGACGCCATCGCGGCGGGCGACCTGATGCTCTACGGATCGGACTGCCTCGTTCTCTTCTACGGCTCCGCCGGCGGATATTCCTACACGCGCATCGGGCGGCTTGTTTCCACCGACGGCCTTGCCGATGCGCTGGGATCCGGCGAAGCGACCGTCACGTTCGAATCGTTCCGATGACTACTCTTCGTCGATCCCGAGCCCGTAGAGGGCGAAGTCGCCCCTGCACGGGTCGCCGGGAAACGCCTCGGCCAGGCGCGCGGTGATCTCGAGCGCCGTGCGCATCGTCGCCGCGTTCGTCCCGACGAGCCCGAGGTTCCGGGCCTGCCGCAGGACGTGGACGTCGAGCGGGACGATGAGGGTCGACTTGTCGAACCAGTCGCTCCAAAGGCCGTAGTCGACCGGGGAGCCGTCGCGGACCATCCAGCGGAGAAACAGGCACAGCCGCTTGCAGGCCGAGGAGCAGTCCTTGGGGACGATGGGTGCCGCCCTGCCCGCGAAGGCCCCGCAGAGCGCGCACAGGGCCGCCGGCGCGGTCGTGGCGCCGTTTGCCCGCAGGAAGGCGCCGAGGCCGCCGTGGCGCCGCAGGAGCGCCCGCAGCGCGGCGAACAGCTCGTGCATCCTCCCGTAGGAGAAAATCCGGTAGAAGCTGCGGCCGTCGCCCGCCCGGAAACGGCGGGCGTACCGGCCCTCGAGAATCCACCCGTGGACGTCCCCGCCGGCCATGTCCACGATTTCCTGGATCTTCGGGAGGAACTGCTTCCGGCTGCCGTAGCTCAGACACGCCGCCACGAACGCCATCGTCTCGACGCCGGGTCCGGACGCCGTGCGCAGGAAGCGGATAGGATCGTCCTCGACGAACGCCGCCGTCTCGTACTTGGCGGCGAGGCGGCGGAGTCGTGTCCTTGTGCGGGAATCGACAGTCGGAAGGCTCCGCCTCCCTGCGGTCGCAGGGCCTTTGGCGCTTGGAACGGCTAGCGGCTTTCCCTTCATTCCGTTTCATGCGGCGTAGCCGCCATCACAATCCCCCGGCGCGCGAGCGGAGCGAGCGTGCCGAGGGGATGTCCGAGTCCGTGACGAAGATCGACTGGCGGGGCGGCTGGGCGCCGAAGAGGGTCGGCTGGGTCGGCGCATCCTTGATGGTGGCGCCCGGCGCGCTCGCGCCGACGAGCATGTCGCCGCCGGTGAACTCGTCAAGCATGGTCTGACGAAGGGGCTTCTGGGACTTGCGCATTTTCACGGAGAGGGAGTGAAGTGTCTTCATCTTCTTTCGGGGAAGGATTCTACCACAGCCTCAATTGCGGCTCAATGCGGCGTTGCGTCCGTGCGATGCCTCTGCTAGAATATAGGCATCCAACAAGCACCGCCCCGCCATGAGAAAGCAACTTGGAAAGAAGCTCGTCTTTGCCCCGCTGCCCGTCCTGATCCTCGGCACCTACGGAGAGGATGGAACGCCCTGCGCGATGAACGCCGCCTGGGGCGCGCAGTCGGACTACTCCCGCGTCCACGTGTTCCTCGGGCCGCACAAGACGACGGAGAACCTCCGGGCGCGCAAGGCGTTCACGCTGAGCTTCGCCGACGCCGCCAACGTCGTCCCCGCGGACTACGTCGGCATCGTCTCGGGAACGAAGGTCCCCGACAAGGTCGCGCGCGCCGGCTGGCACGCGGTGAAGAGCCGCAAGGTCGACGCCCCGCTCTTCAAGGAGCTGCCGCTCGCCCTCGAATGCACCGTCGAGGAGATGATCGAGGAGGACGGCGGCTACATCCTCGTCGGCGCCGTCCAGGGAATGAGCGCCGACGAGCGCATCCTCACGAAGGGCAGGATCGACCTCGACAAGCTCAAGCCCATCGCCTTCGACTCCGCAGCGGCCGCCTATCGCACTCTCGGCCCCGTCATCGCCCCCGCTTTCAAGGCCGGCAAGGCGATCAAATAGATTTCTCGTTCGCGCGCCGCAGTCGGAATTGCGTTGCCCTCCGCGTTTGCAGAGGTCGGCGGGATCGTGGAGGGAATGTCAAATGAGCCCTGTCACGAATTCGACGTAGTTGTCCCGCGAAACCGGCGTCCAGGTGGCATCCGGGTAGGCTTCCGAAAATGCCTTCGGCGAGCGGGCTCTGGCCGCCTGCGACGGATTCCATTTGAATTCGTAGGCGACCAGGCCCCGTTCGGCGGAGTCCTCCAGATAGTCGATCTCCTTCGACCCTTCTCCCTTCGTGCGCCAGAAGAACGACTGCACGTCGCGTTCGCGGAGGGCGTTGTTCTTCATCCGTTCGGCGATGAGGTAGTTCTCGAACAGGTGCCCCGCGTCGGTCCGGGACGCAAGCGGACGGAAGTCCCCGATCAAGGCGTTGCGGACGCCCGTGTCGAAGAAATAGACCTTTTTCGATTTCTTGAGTTCGTTGCGGAGATTGCGCGAGAAGGCCGGAAGGCGGAAGACGACGAACGCCTTCTCGAGCCGTTCCACGTAGGATTGGGCCGTTTCGTTGTCCATGCCGGCCGTGTCGCCGAGTTCCTTCCACGAGACTTCGTCGCCGAGCTGGAGCGAAAGGGCCTTCGCGAGCCGAGCCAGGCGGTCCGAGTTCCTGAGGTTCTCCCACTTGAGGACGTCCTTGAAGAGGTAGGACGAACACAGGTTCCGCAGACGGCGGCGCCGCTGCTCGTCCGACGGGGCCGTCGCCACGTCGGGATACGAGCCGTAGAGGAGCCGGGTCTCGAGAAGGTTCCGTTCGACGACGGGACTTGCGCTCCGCGCCAGTTCGGGGAAAGAAAGGGTGGGCAGGACATAGGCGTCCATGCGGCCCGTGAGCGGTTCGCCGACTTCTTCGGAAAGCTCGAACGACGACGAGCCGGTCGCAACGATCCGGAGCGACTTGAACCGGTCGTGGATGATTTTAAGCGTGAGACCGATGTCCAGGATTTTCTGGGCCTCGTCCACGAACAGGGTCTTCGCTTCGCCGAGGATGCCCTGCGCCTTCTCCGCCGTCATCGTGGCGTAGTCCAGCAGTTCGCGTTCGGGGAGAACGTCTCCGGAAAGCCGGACGACGCCCTCTCGCCGCATGTCCGGGGTGGACAGCAGATGTTCGACTACGGTCGTCTTGCCCGTCTGCCGCGAGCCGTAGAGAATCAGGACCTTGTTGCCGCGCAGCGCTTCCGCCAGACGGGGTTCCAAATCGCGTTCGATGTACATTTTTTCCTCCGACACGTCCGACTCTACCACAAACCGTTTGCGGATTCAACCGCAAATTGTCTGAAAAGTTTGCGGATCGATCCGCCAGCCAATTCACGAGCGGTGCCATTCGGGGCTGGACGGCTGGCGGATCGACCCTCGTCCCGAGCCGCCGGAGGGCGAGATCCGGATGTTCTCCCGCCTCGGCGGCCTGCTCAAGTGCTACCGGCGCGTCGCGCCCGGCACGCCCGGCGGTGTGCCCGTGGATGCGCCGCCGCCGTCCGCCCGCGCGAGCGCGTGAAGAAACTCCTTGACGCGCCCCGCCGCCGTCCTGTATGGTAGCGGCAACGAAGGGGCAAGGAAATTTTGTTACCCTCCCTAGGGAACAGCCCCGCCCAAACCCCGAAAACGCCGTCAAACACACCCCGTTCCACGTTCGCAATGATCCGCCTCGAGCAAGCGTCCACCCAAGCCCCGCGCCGTCGTCGTCGCCAGGGCCGGCGTTCGCGCGGCGCAGTCGGAATTGCGTTACCCTCCGCGATTTATTGACAGGTCAAGATGACCGACCTGCGGAGAAACGGAGAGGGTTTTCGACCCGAGACGGCCGTCTGGCGGATTCTATCTGACCTTTTCGCCGGACCACTCGGACTATGAGCCGGGGTGTGGATGCAGAGAGAGATACGACCGACGAACCATGCCGATTTCTTGGGCTATTCGCGCAACCGCCAGATACGAAAAGGGCCGGGCGATGCCCGGCCGACTTCTGTGCGTCTTCCGCGGGGTCAAGGTTCCACTTTGGAAACCTTGGTGGAGCTAAGGAGGGTCGAACTCCTGACCTTCTGAATGCCATTCAGACGCTCTACCAACTGAGCTATAGCCCCATGGCGCGGTTGACGGCGGTGGAATCTAGCAAAAGCCCCCCCGCGAGTCAAGCGGAAAAACGGTCGTGGAAATGAACCGAATCAGACCGGGGCGGCGACGAGCGCGTCGCCCTCGGCGCGGAGGACGCGGACGCGCAGGAGCGCGCCGGCGTCGGCGGGGGAGCGGCCCGGGATGCGCGCGCGGAGGTACTGGCCCGTCCAGCCGGAGGCGGTGCCGTCCGGGCCGACGCGCTCGACGAGCACGTCGGCCTCGGCGCCCGCGAGGGACGCGGCGAAGGCGGCGCGCTTCTCCTCGCCGATCGCGATGAGCGCGCGGGCGCGTTCGCGCCGGACGCGGACCGGGACGGCCCCCGGCATCGCCGCGGCGGGCGTCCCGGGGCGCTCGCTGTAGGGGAAGACGTGGAGGTTGGAGAACGGGTAGTCGCGCACGAGCCGGACCGTCTCCTCGAAGTCGGCGTCCGTCTCGCCCGGGAAGCCCGCAATGACGTCGGCGCCGAGCCCGAGCCGCGGGACCCGCGCGAGCGCGCGCTCGACGGCCCCGCGGTACTGCGCGGCGGTGTAGCGGCGGCGCATCGCCCGCAGGATGCGGTCGGAGCCGCTCTGCAGCGGGTAGTGCAGCATCGGGCAGAGCCTCGCCTCCGGCTCGCCCATCAGCGCGACGACCTCCTCCTCGGTCGTGCGCGGCTCGACGGAGCCCATCCGGACCCGCGCGAGGCCGGGGATCGCGGCGACGGCGCGGACGAGGGAGGAGAGAGTCCGGCCGCCTTCCCGCCAGCAGGCGACGTTCACGCCGGAGAGGACGATCTCGCGGTATCCGCGCGCGACGAGCGCGGAGCATTCGGAGAGGATCTCTCCGAAGGGCCGCGAGCGTGGCTCGCCGCGCGCGTCGGGGACGATGCAGTAGGAGCAGCGGAACGAGCAGCCGTCCTGGATCTTGACCGGGGCGCGGGTCGTCGCGAAGGAGAGGAGCTCCGGCGCGACGGCGCCGCGCAGGGCGGCCCCGACGATCGCCGCGAGCCCGGTCGCGGCGGAGGCGCGACGCGAGACGACGCCCGTCGCGCCGGCCTCGCGCAGCTCCGCCTCCGGGGCGACGTTCGCGACGCACCCTGCCACGACGATCTCGGGGATTCCTGCCCTCTTCGCCGCGCGGACGCGCCTCAGCGCCTCCGCCTGCGCGGCGCCCGTGACGGCGCAGGAGTGCAGGACGAACGCGTCGGCGGGGGCCTCGCCGGGCGAGCCGTCCTCCCGGACCTCCCACCCGGCCGCCTCGAGCGCGCCGCGGATGCGCGCGCCCTCCGCGGCGTTCAGCCGGCACCCCATGACATGCAGCAAGGCTCTCATTCCGGGGCGGGCGGGGGGCCGGGTCCCTACGCGAAGGAGCGCAGGTAGCGCAGGTCGTTGGTGTAGAGGTGGCGCAGGTCGGTGACGCCGTACTTGATCATCGCGATGCGCTCGACGCCCATGCCGAAGGCGTAGCCGTAGCACTCCGGGTCGTAGCCGACGTGCCGGAAGACGCGCGTGTCGACGATGCCCGCGCCGAGGATCTCGATCCAGCCGCTCTGCTTGCAGACCGCGCAGCCCTTGCCCTTGCAGACGTGGCAGGAGAAGTCCACCTCCACCGAGGGCTCGGTGAACGGGAAGAAGTGCGGGCGGAAGCGCACCTGGATCTGCGGACCCATCATCTCGCGCGCGAAGTGCGCCAGCGTCGACTTGAGGTCGGCGAGCGAGACGGGCTTCACGTCCACGAAGAGCCCCTCGATCTGGTGGAAGTTCGCCGAGTGCGTCGCGTCCGTCGTGTCGCGGCGGTAGCAGCGGCCGGGGTTGATGATGCGGACGGGCGGCTTGCGCGCGAGCATCGTCCGGATCTGCACGGGCGAGGTCTGCGTGCGCAGCAGCAGCTCCGGGCCGAGCCAGAACGTGTCGCGCTCGTCGCGCGACGGGTGGTGCTTGGCGGTGTTGAGCGCGTCGAAGTTGTTGAACTCCGTCTCGATGTCCGGGCCGTCCGCGACCGTGAAGCCCATCTGCGCGAAGATGCGCGTCACCTCCTCGGTGACGAGCGTGAGCGGGTGCAGCGAGCCGGAGCCGCGCCAGTTGCCGGGCATCGAGAAGTCGAACGCCTCGTGCGCGGCGCCTTCGCCGGCGACGGCCTCCTTGCGCGCCTCGAGCGCCTCCGTGAAGGCGGTGCGCAGCGCGTTGAGCGCCTGCCCGAACGCGGGCTTGTCGGCGGGCGGGACGTCGCGCAGGCCCTTCATGAGGGCGGTGAGCGAGCCGTTGCGGCCGAGGAACTTGATGCGGACGCCCTCGACGTCGTCGGGCGTCTTCGCCGCGGCGACGGCGGCGAGCGCGTCGGCCTGGAACTGGGGGATGTCCTGGAGGGTCATGGCTAGGAGGCGGGCGTGACGCCCTTGCGGAGGATGATGTTGCCGTACTTGCGGGTTTCGCCGGTCTGGACGATGAGGAAGGCCTTCTTCGCGCGCTCGTAGAAGGCGTAGCGCTCGAGGCGCTGCATCTTCGCCCAGGCGTAGCCGGCGCGGTCGGCGGCGGCGCGGTAGGACGCCTCGACGTCGGGGTCGAGCTCGTCGCCGGGCACCGCCTCCATCGTGATCATCGGCGCGTCGGTCCCGTAGGAGTCGAGCTCGAAGAGCGGGAGGATCGCGTCCATCAGCGCGGCGGCGGGGATGCCGTCGGCGCGGAGGACGACGGCGCCGCCGGCCTTGCCGAAAGTCTCGGCGGGGAAGTGGGCGTCGCCGAGGACGAGCTCGTCGCCGTGCCCCATGCGGGAGAGGGCGGAGAGCAGCTCGGGGGAGACGAGGGGGGAGATGCCTTTGAGCATGGCGGTTCCTTGCGGTTGCGTGGCGCGGGATTATCCCGCAACGCGCGGGCAAAGTCAAATGCCGCGCCGCGAATTTCCCGGCCGGGACCGGGTCTTTACTTCCCCGGGGCGGTGTGGGAGAATGCCGCCCGTCCGTCATCCACACCCGTCACCGCCATGCAGCCCTCCTTCTCCCTCCCCAACGTCTATTCCGACCACATGGTCTTCCAGCGCGGCATGCCGATCGAGATCGCCGGCACCGCGCCCGCTCGCTCGCTCGTGCAGGTCGCGTTCGACGGCGTCCGCAAGTCCGTCCGCGCCGACGCGAACGGCGACTGGCGCGTCGAGTTCCCGGCGCTGCCCGCCGGGACGGGCCACGCGATCCGCGTCGAGAACGGCTGCGGCGCCGCGATCGACCTGAAGGACGTCGCCGTCGGCGAGGTGTGGATCGCGGGCGGCCAGTCGAACATGGAGTTCCCCGTCGTTGGCTCGCCGTTCTACGGCCTGCCCGGGGGCTGGGATCTTTCGGGCAAGGCGAACGACCCGGACCTGCGCATCCTCTACGCGCAGCGCGCCGTCTCGCCCGATGGCCCGTGCCGCGACCTGCCGCGCGGCGCGTGCTGGAAGCCCGCCACCTCGCGCGACGCGGTCGGCATCTGCTCGGCCGTGGGCTACCTCTTCGGGCAACTCCTGCGCAAGCGGCTCGGCGTCCCGGTCGGCATCGTGTCGACCAACTGGGGCGGCTGCCGCATCGAGCCGTGGATCGACGAGGGGACGCTCCGCCGCCACCGCTGCGCGGCGGAGCTCGCGCAGATCGCCGCCGCCCGCAAGGTCTCGAAGCTCGGCGCCAGCGAGGCCGAGCACCTCGCCCGGCGCGACGCGGAGGCGCGTACGAAGAAGCTCGAGACGTGGCTCCGCCGCAAGTTCTTCGCCTGCGCGCCCGCCGCGACGAAGGCCGCGCTCGCCTCGTGGGCCAGGCCCGGCGCCGACCTGCGCGACTGGACGCGCGGCCCGCTCGCGTCGCTCACCGGCGCGAAGACGCCCGGCGTGATCTGGTACCGCCGCGAGGTCGAGATCCCCGCCGGCTGGGACCCGGCGCGCGTGCGCTTCCGCGCCGACTGGATGAACGACACGGACGAGGTGTTCTGGGACGGCCGCAAGATCGGCGCGACGTGGATCGACACGCCCGCCTACTGGTTCGCGATGCGCGACTACGCCGTTCCCGCCGCGCTTGCGAAGCCCGGCCGGCACGTCGTCGCGATACGCCTCGCGAACCACTTCTGCGCGGGCGGCCTCGGAAACCTGTGGGTCGGCGCGGAGGGCTCGGACGCGCGCATCCCGCTTGGCGACGGCGAATGGGCCGAGCGCGTCGAGCTGCGCCCGACGAAGGCCTGCGGCGAGCGCCCCGTGACGCCCGTCGGCGCCGGGGAGCTGGACCCGCGCGCCTCGATGACACTGCCTTCGACGCTCTTCAACGCGATGTTCTCGCCGCTCTCGCCGCTGCGCTTCAAGGGCGCGATCTGGTACCAGGGCGAATCCAACGCGTCCGAGTGGAGGAAGTACGGCCTCTGGCAGAAGCTGCTCGTCGAGAGCTGGCGCCGCGCGACGCGCTCGCCGGACCTGGCGTTCCTGCAGGTGCAGCTCGCGGGCTACCAGCGCCATACGCCCGGCGACCGACTGCCCGACGACTTCTGGAAGGACTTCCCGCCGGACGCCGACCAGGCCTGGACGGACATCCGCGCCGTGCAGGAGGGCGTCCGCTCCATCCGCCTCTGCGACCTCGTGACCGCCGCCGACATCGGCGACCACAGCGACATCCATCCGTCCAACAAGCGCGAGGTCGCACGCCGCCTCGATGCGCTCGCCGGCAAGATGGTCTACGGCGCAAAGGGCGTCGCCACAGGCGCGGTCCTCAAGGCCGTGACGCGCAAGGGTTCCGCCCTGCGCTGCACGTTCGCCGAGACCGGGAAAGGCCTTGTCGTCAAACCGCTCGAACCCGCGGTCCGGAAGGTTGTCGGCAAGGACTCCCCCGCCGGGACGATCGTCGCGGCGGAGCACGCCTTCGCGATCGCCGGCGAACGCGGGAAGTGGGTCTGGGCGGATGCGAAGCTCGACGGAAACGCCGTCGTCGTCTCGTCGCCCGACGTGCCGAACCCGGTGCGCGTGCGCTACGCCTGGACGACGTATCCGCCGTCGATGCGGCTCTTCAACCGGGAGGGCTTCCCGGCCTTCCCGTTCCAGGGCCGCGCGAGGTAGGGCGAGCCCTCCGGGCGAGCCGCCGTGGCTCGGCGAGGACGCCTCGCCCCACCGGAGCTAGGCGTCCCGGACCTTGCCCTCTCGGGCAGGGCGGGCCGCGGCGCCGTGCCGGCGCCTACAGCAGGTGCTGCCCCGAGTCCACGTAGATCGTCTGCCCCGTGACGGCCGACGTGCCCGCGAGATAGACGACGGCGGCGGCGACGTCGGCCGGCAGCGGGCGGATCGCGAGCGGCGAGGGACCGGCGGGCTCCGCGAGGTCGGCGTCGGCCGGCGGCAGGACCGGCCCGGGCGCGACGGCGTTCACCGCGAAGCGCGGCGCGAACTCGAGCGCGGCGGCTTTCGTGAACGCCTCGAGGGACTTCTTCGAGAGCCAGTAGGCGCCGAACTCCGCGGCGGGCTTGGCCACCGAGCGGTCGAGGACGTTGACGACCTTGCCGCAGTAGCCGGCCGGCAGGATCTCGCTCGCGGCGGCGAGCTCGGCCATCGTGCGCGCGAGCATCATCGGCGCGAGCGTGTTCACCCGCCAGAGCTCCTGCATGCGCTCGACGGAGACGTCCGCGAGCGAGTCGTGCGAATAGGCCGAGGCGTTGTTCACGAGGATGTCGACCCAGCCGGCGAGCTCCCACGCCGTCTTCATCGTGACGGCGGGCTCGTAGACGTTGGAGAAGTCGCCGCAGACGCACCAGGCCTGGCGGCCGAGCGCGCGGATCTCGCTCGCGAGGGCGTCGGCCTCCTCGCGCGAGTCGCGGTAGTGCAGGACGACGTCGCAGCCCTCGCGTGCGAGGGCGAGCGCGATTTCGCGGCCGAGGCGCCGGGCCCCGCCGGTGACGAGTGCGACCTTGTCGAGGAGTGTCATGCCGCGGATTATACGCCCAGCGGCGCGCGCCCGCAAGCGCCGCGCCGCGTGCGAGCGCGCGTTGCGCGAACGGCGGGGGATGTGCTAGAATGCACGACTTTCCGACCAACCCGCCAACCACAGGCCCCACCATGCGCATCCTCACCGGCATCCAGCCCTCCGGCCGCCTCCACCTCGGCAACTACCTCGGCGCCATGCGGCAGTGCGTCGAGCTGCAGAAGAAGGCCGACGACTGCTTCTACTTCATCGCCGACTACCACGCCCTCACCACCGTCTCCGACCCCCAGGCGCTGCGCGACTCCATCCACGGCGTCGCCCTCGACTTCCTCTCCGCCGGCCTCGACCCGGAGAAGGTCGTCTTCTTCCGCCAGAGCGACGTCCCGGAGGTCCAGGAGCTCTCGTGGCTGCTCTCCATCGTGACGCCGATGGCCCGCCTCGAGCTCGCCCACTCCTACAAGGACAAGCTCGCCCACGGCAAGGAGGCCACCCACGCGCTCTTCACCTACCCGGTCCTCATGGCCGCGGACATCCTCCTCTACCAAAGCGACCTCGTTCCGGTCGGCAAGGACCAGAAGCAGCACCTCGAGATCACCCGCGACCTCGCGGCGAAGTTCAACCAGAAGTTCGGCGAGGTCTTCAAGATGCCGGACGGCTACATCCCCGACTCGGTCGCGACCGTCCCCGGCACGGACGGCCAGAAGATGTCCAAGTCCTACGGCAACACCATCCCGCTCGCGGGGACGCCGAAGGAGATCAGGAAGGCCATCATGGGGATCGTCACCGACTCGGCCCCGGTCGAGGCGAAGAAGGACCCCGAGACGAACAACGTCTACAAGATCTACAAGCTCCTCGCGACGCCCGAGCAGGCCGCGGAGATGGCGGAGCGGTTCCGCGCCGGCGGCTACGGCTACGGCGACGCCAAGAAGGAGCTGCTGCGCGTCTACGAGGAGGTCCTCGCGCCGTTCCGGGAGCGCCGCGCGCACTTCGAGGCGCACCCGGACGAGGTGCGCGACATCCTCGCCTCCGGCGCCGCGAAGGCGCGCGTCGAGGCCCGCCGGACGCTCGGCGCCGCCCGCCGCGCGGTGGGCCTGGACTAACGACACCCCGCCACGCCATGCTCCAGCTCCAGCCCGACGACTACAAGGTCGACCTCGAGGTCTTCGAGGGCCCGCTCGACCTGCTGCTCTACCTCATCCGCAAGGACGAGGTGGACATCTACGACATCCCCATCGCCCGCATCGCCGACGAATACGCCGCCTACCTCGAGACGATGCAGATGCTCGACCTGAACCTCGCGGGCGAATTCCTCGTGATGGCGGCGACGCTCTCCTACATCAAGAGCCGCATGCTCCTCCCGGCCGACGCGCGCCCGGAGGAGGAGGCCGGCGCCGAGGGCGAGGAGGGCAAGGACCCGCGCTGGGACCTCGTGCGGCAGCTGCTCGACTACAAGAAGTTCAAGGACGCCGCCAGCTCCCTCCTGGAGCTCGAGCGCCGCCAGCAGAACATGTTCGGCACCGCCGGCGCGCCGCTCCTGCCCGACAGCGCCCGGGAGAAGGACGCCCGCTCGCTCGGCGACATCGGCATCTTCGACCTCATCAAGGCCTTCCACGAGGTCCTCGAGCGCGCGCCCGTCGAGCCCATCGGCGAGATCGAGCCCATCCGCTGGCGCGTCTCGGACAAGATCGACGAGATCCTCCGCGTCGCGTCCGCGAAGGGCCGCGTCGGCTTCTCCTCGCTCTTCACCCCGCAGTCCCCGCGCGGCGAGATCATCGTCACCTTCCTCGCGCTGCTGGAGCTGCTGCGACTGCGCCAGATCGTCGCGTCGCAGGACGCGGCCTTCGGCGAGATCGTCCTCTCCCCGCACCGCGAGGGGGACCCCGCCACGGCGGAGTCCCGGCCCGTCATCGGAGGCGCCGACCATGTGGAATAGCGAGACCGACCGCGACGTGGAGCTGCGCGCGATCGTCGGCGCGCTCGTCCTCGGCGCCGACCACCCGCTCACGCCCGCGGAGATCCACAGGATCGTCGAGGACGTCGAGGCCGCGCGCCGCGCGCAGGCGGCCGACGCGCCGGACGTCACCGACGCCGAGCTCGTCGCCGCGCAGGCCGAGGAGGACGGCGCCGCCGGCCGCACCACCGGCGCCATCCCGAAGGCCGAGGCGGAGGCCGCCATC
>CACWKU010000021.1 GCA_902761575.1 uncultured bacterium | reverse complement strand
TCCCGTGCTTCAAGCTCGACAAGGCGCTCGTCGACCGCCGCCGCGCGATCCTCGAGGCGGAGGGCGTCCGCTTCGAGACGGGCGTCGAGGTCGGGACGGACGTCTCGGCCGCGTGGCTCGCGCGGCGCTTCGACGCGGTCGTCCTCGCGATCGGCACGCCCGCCGCCCGCGATCTGCCGATCCCGGGGCGCGACCTGGAGGGCGTGCACTTTGCGCTGGAGCTGCTCGAGGGCCAGAACCGCTTCCTCACGGGGGAGCTGCCCGCGCCGCCGATCGACGCCCGGGGCAAGAAGGTCCTCGTGATCGGCGGCGGCGACACCGGCAGCGACTGCGTCGGCACGGCGATCCGCCAGGGCGCCGCGAGCGTGGCGCAGATCGAGATCATGCCCAGGCCCCCGGCGGAGCGCGACCCCTCGACGCCGTGGCCGCTCTGGCCCTACATGCTGCGCACGAGCTCGAGCCACCTCGAGGGCTGCGAGCGCCGCTGGAACCTGAGCTCGGTGCGGTTCGTCGGCGAGGGCGGGCGCGTCGCGGGCGTCGAGGTCGAGACGGTGGAGTGGGAGTTCTCGCCCGAGGGGCGGCCGACGAAGTTCCACGCCGTCCCCGGCACGCGCGAGACGATCCCCGCGGACCTGGTGCTGCTCGCGATGGGCTTCACGGGCGTCCCGAAGGACCACCCGATCGTCGCGCAGCTCGGGCTCGCGCAGACGCCGCGCACGGCGCTCGTCGCCGACCCCGCGCGCCACATTTTCTGCGTCGGCGACTGCGCCAGCGGCGCCTCCCTCGTCGTCCGCGCCCTCGCGAACGGCAAGAACCTACCCGCCGATCTCTGAACCTGCGAACCTTCGAACTTTCGAACTTGTGAACCATGAGCACCGAAGACCGACAGCGAACCCTCTACCGGAGCGAATACGAGCACGACGCGTGCGGCGTCGGCATGGTGGCGAACCTCTCCGGCGAGGCGGACCACGCGATCGTCACGCGGGGGCTCGAGATCCTCAAGCGCCTCATGCACCGCGGCGCGACGGGCAACGACCCGGAGACCGGCGACGGCGCCGGGCTGCTGCTGCGCATCCCGCGCGCGTTCTTCCGCAAGGCCGTGCCGGCCCTTCGCGACGCGGACGCATTCGGCGTCGCGATGATCTTCGGCGGCGAAGGCGAGGAGGCCGCGATCGAGGCGGCGGCGCGCGGCGAGGGCTGCGAGGTCCTCGCGTGGCGCGACGTGCCGACCGACCCCTCGGCGATCGGCACGGACGCGCGCAAGGTCATGCCGCGGATTCGCCAGCTCTTCCTCGCGGAGAGCGCACACGAAGACACGAAGACACGAAGCAATTCCTCCGACTTGGATACCCAAACGCCCCTTCGCGACTTCGTGGCTTCGTGCGACAAAGGAGCCTTCGAGCGCCGGCTGCTCGTCGTGCGGCGCCAGATCGAGAGGGCCGCCCCCGGAGCCTATGTGTGCTCGTGCTCGTCGCGGACGGTCGTCTACAAGGGCCTCCTGCTCGCGACGCAGATCGAGCGGTTCTACCCGGACCTCTCGGACCCGGACTTCGTGTCGCCCTTCGCGATCGTGCACCAGCGCTACTCCACGAACACGTTCCCGAGCTGGGAGCTGGCGCACCCGTTCCGCGCGCTGGCGCACAACGGCGAGATCAACGCGCTCAAGGGCAACCTCGGCGCGCTCGCGGCGCGCGAGCCCTCGCTCGCCTCGCCGCTCTTCGGGGCGGACCTGAGGAAGCTGCTGCCCGTCGTGCGTCCGGGGCAGAGTGACTCGGCCTCCCTCGACAACGTCTTCGAGCTGCTGGTCGCGGCGGGGCGCGACGCGCCGCACGCGATGATGATGCTCCTGCCGCAGGCGTGGGGCGCCAAGTACCACGTCGGGCACGACGTGCGCGCGTTCTTCGAATACCACTCGGCGCTGATGGAGCCGTGGGACGGCCCCGCGGCGGTCGCGTTCACGGACGGCCTCTCGCTCGGCGCGGCGCTCGACCGCAACGGCCTGCGCCCCGCGCGCTGGACGCTCACGAGGGACGGGCTCTTCTTCCTCGCGTCCGAGGCGGGCGTCCTCGACGTCCCGCCGGCGGACGTCGCGCGCCGCGGCCGCCTCGGCCCCGGCACGCTGCTCTGGCTCGATCTGGAGGGGCACCGCCTCGTCGAGGACGGCGAGCTCAAGGCGTTCTACGCGCGCCGCCGCCCCTACCGCCGCTGGGTGCGGGAAAACCGCATCCCGGTCACGGGTCTCTTCACGGAGATCGTCCCGTCGGCGGTCCCCGGCGGCGAGGACGGCCGCTCGGCGCTGCTGCGGGAGCAGGCGCGCTTCGGCTGGACGCTGGAGGACGTGGAGCTCGTCCTGCGCCCGATGGCCGAGACCGGCGCCGAGCCCGTCGGCGCGATGGGCAACGACGCCGCGCTCGCGTGCCTCTCGAAGAGGCCGCGGTCGCTCTTCGACCACTTCCACCAGCTCTTCGCCCAGGTCACGAACCCGCCGATCGACCCGATCCGCGAGGAGCTCGTGATGTCGATCATGACCTACATCGGCAACCAGGCGAACATCCTCGACGAGACGCCGGAGCACGCGCACCTGGTGAAGATGACGCGCCCCGTCCTCACGGACGACGAGCTGCGCCGCATGCGCAACGTCCTCGACTTCCCCGCGCGGACGCTGTCGCTCTTCTACACGCAGGGCGACCTCCGCGCCGCGCTGGACCGCCTCGCGCACGCGGCGCTGGAGTCGGTCGGCGAAGGCGCGAAGATCATCGTGCTGAGCGATCGCGCAGAGGTTATATCTCACGCAGAGGGTTTATCTCACGCGGAGTCCGCGGAGGTTTTATCTCACGCGGAGTCCGCGGAGTTCGCGGAGTTTCCTCCACCGGATCCGGCGCGGGCCGGCCGGGGGGCGGCCCGTCGCCGGATCCCCTCCCTTCTGGCCGTCGCCGCCGTGAACAAGGCGCTCGCCGAGGCGGGCGTGCGGCCTTCGGTCGGCGTCGTCGTGGAATCGGGCGAGGTGCGCGAGGTGCACCACTTCGCCGTGCTGCTCGGCTTCGGCGCGACGGCGGTGAACCCGTGGCTCGCGCTGGCGACCGTCTCCGAGGTCGGCCGGGCCGACGCCGTCAAGGCCGCCGCGAACTACGTCGGCGCGGTGTGCAAGGGCCTGATGAAGATCCTGTCCAAGATGGGCATCTCGACGCTGCGCTCCTACCGCAGCGCGCGCATCTTCGAGGCCGTCGGACTCGGCCCGAAGCTCGTCGGCGAATACTTCGCCGGCGTCGCCTCGCCCGTCGGCGGGCTCGAGCTCGAGGACATCGAGCGCCGCCTCGCGGAGGCGGGGGCCGCGGACGCGGCCCCCGTCCTCCCGCCCGGCGGCCAGTACCGCTTCCGCAAGGACGGCGAGGAGCACCTCTGGACGCCGCAGCGCGTCGCGGACTTCCGCGAATCGGTGCGCGCCGGCGACTACGTGCGCTTCCACCGCTACACCGACTCCATCGACAACGACAGCGGCGTCACGCTCCGCTCGCGCTTCGCGTTCCGCGAGGGCGCGGCGGTCCCGCTCGACGAGGTCGAGCCCGTCGAGGAGATCGTGAGGCACTTCGTCGGCGGCGCGATGTCGCTCGGCTCGCTCTCGCCCGAGGCGCACGAGACGATCGCGCTCGCGCTCAACGGCCTCGGCACGATGTCCAACTGCGGCGAGGGCGGCGAGAACCCGGAGCGGTTCGGGACCGACCGCAACAGCGCGATCAAGCAGGTCGCCTCGGGGCGGTTCGGCGTCACGATCGGCTACCTGCGCAGCGCGAAGGACCTGCAGATCAAGGTCGCGCAAGGCGCCAAGCCCGGCGAGGGCGGGCAGCTGCCCGCGCGCAAGGTCGACGCCTTCGTCGCGCGCCTGCGCCACGCCAAGCCCGGCACCACGCTCATCTCGCCGCCGCCGCACCACGACATCTACTCGATCGAGGACCTCGCGCAGCTCATCCACGACCTGCGCTGCGCCAACCCCGGCGCGCGCGTCTCGGTGAAGCTCGTGAGCGAGGCGGGCGTCGGGACCGTCGCCGCCGGCGTCGCCAAGGCGCACGCGGACGTCGTCGTGGTCTCGGGCTTCGACGGCGGCACCGGCGCCGCGCCGCTCACCTCCGTCAAGCACGCCGGCGTCCCGTGGGAGCCCGGCCTCGCCGAGGCGCACCAGACGCTCGTGAAGAACGACCTGCGCGCCCGCGTGAAGCTGCAGGTCGACGGTCAGCTCCGCACCGGCCGCGACATCGTGGTCGGCGCGCTGCTCGGCGCGGACGAGTTCGCCTTCGGCACCTCGATGCTCGTCTCGCTCGGGTGCGTCCAGTGCCGCAACTGCAACCTCGACAGCTGCCCCGTCGGCATCGCCACGCAGAAGCCGGAGCTGCGCGCGAAGTTCGCGGGCCGGCCCGAGCACCTGCAGACCTACTTCCGCTTCCTTGCGCAGGAGGTGCGCGAACAGCTCGCCGCGCTCGGCTACCGGTCGCTCGTCGAGGCCCGCGGACACGCGGAGCGGCTGGTCGCAAAGGATGGGGAATTCGATTTCGGGGACCTCTTCGCCTCCGCGGGGCAGGGGTTCGGGGGCGCGGCCCCCGTTCGTTGGGCCCCCGACGACTACGACCAACGCGAGCTCGTGCCCGCGATCCTCCCCGCCCTCCCCTCCCCCGTCCGCCTCGCCCGCGACATCCGAAACGCGGACCGCTCGGTCGGCGCGGGGCTCTCGGGAGAGATCGTCGCACGGTTCGGCGCGGACGGCCTTCCGGACGGCTCGGTGCAGGTGGACTTCCGCGGCGTGGCGGGGCAGAGCTTCGGCGCGTTCCTCGCGCGCGGCGTGACCTTCGCGCTGCGGGGCGAGGCGAACGACTACGTCGGCAAGGGCCTCTCCGGCGGCCTCATCGCGATCCTGCCGCCCGAGGCGCGCGAAGGCGACGTCCTCGCCGGCAACGTGATCGCCTACGGCGCGACGTCGGGCGCGATCTATGTCGGCGGGCGCGCGGGCGAGCGCTTCGGCATCCGCAACTCGGGCGCGACGCTCGTCGCGGAGGGAATCGGCGACCACGGGTGCGAATACATGACCGGCGGCGTCGCGCTGATCCTGGGGCCGACGGGCGTGAACTTCGCGGCGGGCATGACGGGCGGCGTCGCCTATGTCCTGGACGAGACGGGCGACCTGGACCTGAGCTGCAACCTCGACTCCGTGGACCTCTTCCCGGTCGAGGAGGGCTCGGACGACGAGGCCGCGCTGCGCGCGCTCCTCGCGGAGCACGCCGCCCGCACCGGCTCGCCCAAGGCGCGCCGCATCCTCGACGGCTGGCCCTCCTTCCGCCCGCGCTTCGCCAAGGTCCTCCCCGTCTCGGAGGCGTAGCGGCCCGAACGCGGAAACAAGTGGACTTCCGAAGGGGTTTCCGATAGAATGGACCGCCATTCCGTGACCCTCCGGACCTCCACGCAATGCCCGCCCTAAACCAGGAACAGTACCGCCCGCAGATGCACGCGGCGCTCGCGGAGATCTCCGCGCTCGTCTTCGACGCCCCCGGCTTCCGCGAGGCCTCCTTCCGCTTCCGCGACCCGATCGGCCCCGACGGCAACGCGGAGCTTTCCATCCGCCCCATTACGGTCGGCGGCGACCCGCTCTGGCAGCTTACGCGCGCCGGCCTCTCCGAGAACAAGGGCCACGGCCGCGCGAAGAAGTTCCTCTGGGACCTCGCCAACTCCGCCAACATCCTCCTCGAGGCCCACGCCTCCTCCGAGGACGGCGCCGCGCTCCACCTGCGCACCACGAAGAAGGGGCACGTCCTGCTCCAGAAGGTCCGCGGCGGCGGGGCCGCCGCGGACGCCGGCCGCTCGCCGGCCGCGGGCGGCGCGCCCGGCCACGACCGCGAGACGGACTATCCCCTCGCGCGGTTCGACTCGGCGAAGCTGCTGCTCGCGCTCGGCTTCACGACCGCCGACGGCGCGATGAAGCCCTCGATGCACGCCAAGTACCGGCAGGTGAACCAGTTCCTCTCGATCCTCGACGCGACGCTCGACGAGCTCCCGCCGCGAAAGGACCCGAAGGCGCCGCTCGTCCTCGTCGACTGCGGCTGCGGCAAGGCCTACCTCTCCTTCGGCGCCAAGGCCTACCTCGAGGCGACGCGCGGCGTGCCGGTCCGCCTCGAGGGCGTCGACCGCAACGAGAAGGTCGTCGCGTTCTGCCGCCGCACCGCCGAGGCGCTCGGCTGCGCGGAGACCGCGACGTTCGCCGCGTGCGACATCGCGAAGTTCAAGCCGTCGGCCGCGCCGGACGTCGTCCTCTCTCTCCACGCGTGCGACACCGCCACGGACGAGGCGCTCGCCTTCGGCGTCGAGCGCGGCGCCCGCGCGATCGTCTCCGCGCCGTGCTGCCAGCACGAGCTGCAGAAGACGCTCGACGCGAACCTCCGCCCGCACCGCGCGGTCCTGCGCAACGGCATCCTGCGCGAGCGCCTCGCCGACATCCTCACCGACGCCTTCCGCGCGCAGATCCTGCGCGTCATGGGCTACCGCGCGTCCGTCGTGGAGTTCTTCGACCCCGAGGCCACCGCGCGCAACGTCCTCATCCGCGCCGTCCGCGTCTCGCGCCCCGGCACCGGCACCGCCCTCGCCGACTACGAGGACCTCCGCTCCGCCTGGGGCGTCACGCCCTGGCTCGCCGCCCGCCTCTCCTCCCTCCGCCCCGAACTTGCAAGTCCGGCGGACCCCGGCGCCGCGTCCCGCGCCGCCGGGCCCGCCGGGCGTTGACCACGCTCATTTCGCCCCCTTGCGGCGGTTGCCCTCATTGCGGCGCATTCGCGTTTCCTCCTTCCGGCGGAACAAGCGGCTCCGGCATCAGTCGATCGAGTTGGATCATTCCGGACGCGCCATCGAACAAGTCGAAAAAGTCGCAAGGGGGATGAATCTTCGTTTCCGGATGGAAGAAGTCGTGGAGGGCGATCCAGTCCGTGTAGACACGCCGATAGCCGTTGAGGAATCGCGTCCGCTTCATTTGTTCCGGAGTTCCAGCATCCGAAAGAGGGGATGCCACATCCCAAGGATTCGGTCCCGTGATGCGAAAGACATTGACAAAGCATCCGTTCGCGGCATGCCAGACGCGGTAGAAATCGTCGGGTCCGGCGACAACAACCGGCGGAACGGACGGGGGAACAACCGTCCTGTCGTAAAACCCGTGCCGGAAGATTCCGGCTGGTGGCGAGACGGAATCACGAAGAGGTGTCCATTCCCCATCCGAAAACTTCCACGATTGCCACTCGACGGGTCGTTCCATGGTTTCGACTCCGTTGGTCGAGACGAAGACGTCGAGTATTCCATCGCCATCGAAGTCTGCAGTCACCAACCAAACATCGTCCGCCGGGATTCCTTCGTGATGCAGCGTCGCGGCGAGAAGCGCCCGCCGTTCGAAGGAAAGGCGGTTCGTCTCGACATTCGTCCGGTAGGTTTCGAACCGGGCGAAGCGTGGTTCGGCCAGACGACGGGGTTCGGCGTTCGTCCCCGCAAAAACGTCGATTGGAACGGACCGGATCCACGACCGGAAGTCCGGATCCGCAATCATGTCGCGCGCACCACCTGGAAGAATCTGATTTGTGGGTGCTCCGGTTGTGTCGAAGCCGATCAGGGAGAATCCCATCGTTTCGTAGAAACACCGGAACTGGATGCGTCCGCCACCGTTGTCCGTGACACCGATGCAGGATTCTTCCGGCAACCCGGCGGCAGTAGCGTCTTTCGCGTCGACAATGGACACCCAAGAATCGATCTGTGTTTCGGATACGGTTGGCGCTTCAGGAGCACCGGGGACGTTGGATCGTGTGGCACGTTCGCGGTCGCATACGAAAGATTTGAAATAGCCCCGTCCCGTCTTCATTCCAAGGTGGGCGAGACGGAATCGGTTTCCGGCAAGTTCGACAATGCTCGCTCCAACCAGTCGTTCAAACGGTTTTTCGTGGAATGGGAGCATTTGCCATGCGGTTCCCACGCGGCGAAAAACGAGAGGAGTATCCGTCGCCCCATCGAGGCAACAGGGATTCGATACGATGATTTCTTCCTGTCCGTTGCCGTCGAAATCGAAAGAAACCAAGGAGAATTCCCATCGGGAAAGGGTCCCCGACCGGATGCAGAAGTCGGGTTCGTCTTCGTATTGCTCGGAAAGCCATTTAACGAAGTCCCTCTTTTCTTCCACCGACAACGGTTCGGCGCGAATCGCGGACACGAAAAAGAACGCCAGTAACGAGAAGGTCAACCTTTTCATGATCATTCCTTTGTGAGTTTGTCGGATTTGTCATCCACATTTACCGTGTAATTGTTTTGGTTTTGTTCCAGAGTCCAGTCCGCGGTTGAAGGATTGTAGGTCCACGGTGAATAAAACGCGGATAGATGTGTTGGTACGGAACTAGTTGGAAGACCTCCTCCGCCATTATACAAAGTCATTACACCCCATGCTTCGGCTGAAAGTGTCAATTTCGACAGTCTGTGTGTGGTTGGCGGTTCTTCCCAAGTCGGCATCGCCCCGTAGGAATCTCGAAAGAAGCCAATATAACGATGGTAATCAGACTTCTTTGCCAGCATGATAGATTTCATTGCCAGCAAGTTGGTCTTCCAGTTCCAAACAACATCGGTTCTATCCGTCCAATTCGTGTCGGTGATTTGCGCCATTCCCCAACCATAACTTATGGGATTGCCATGCTCGTCACAATCCGTTCCCATGTTCGGTTTCTCCCAAAATGACATACCGACGTTCAGGTTGTTGAATTGGTTGTAGATGAAAAACCGGTTGGCGCTGCGAAAGTCCCAGGACTCCTGACGAACGATGAACTTCGCGTAGGAAACAAAGTCTGCTGGGAACTGGTTGGAGATGAACTGTTCAACATTGATGTCCGCTGGATTTTTTCCACGGATGACAAATGTCGTTTGTCCAATGGATATTCCTTCCATTAGAATCTCCAGTGTAGCCGAACCGCCAACAATTTCGTCAAGAGCGTTCCCGATGTTCCACGTTTCGTCGCCGGATTTTACGACGCAGCCTGTAGTGGGAGCTCGTCGGTTGTCGAGGGTTCCTCGTTCGGGGCGTTCCGTCACGAGCTCCAGCTTCCATCCGACTTCGACGAAGTCCGGCAGGCCCTGGAACCTCGCCGTGAGCGCCGGGGCGGCGGGTTCTCCCGTCACATAGGCGACGCCGTCTCGGAGGATGCGCTTGGGGTTTCGGTTCCCAGTGTCGGTCGCCGTGTCCGATTTCGGCCAGTTTGTCTGCACGACCTTGAGCGGATACAGCGCCGCGAGGATCGTGGTGGGCCGGATGTCGTCGGCGACGTTCACGACGGAAAAGTTGACCTGGACGGAAAGGTCCGAATTCGTGGGAGCCGACAACAGCTTCCATTCCAGGTCGACGGGCGGTCCGGTCATCTCCCCGATCGCGTGGCCCGCGGCGTCCGCCGCGGCGAAACGGCCGTGGAGGGCGTTGACATCCGTCGTTCCGGACGCCACGACGGAATTGCCCGTCACGACCGTCCACGAGACCGTGTCGTCGTATTCCGACCCGGTCGCGGTGTATTCCGGATATTCGCGGCTCGTCGTCCAGAGCCCGAGCAGCGTCGACGTGCCCCGCGGGACGACGAAGGTTTCGCTCCACTCGACGGGAACGCCCGGGGATCCGTTTCCGACGAGCATGCCGGACTGGTAGCCGACGCGGTCGTCCGGGTCCAGGGGATCCGTCCCCGCCGCGACTTCGGCCCCGTCGCCGACGTCGTCGCCGTCCGTGTCGAAGACGTGCGGATTCGTTTTACGTGCGAGTTCTTCCGGATCGGAAAGGCCGTCGCGGTCGATGTCGGCCAGCACGGGATCCGTCCCGGCGGCGACTTCGTCCGGATCGGAAAGGCCGTCGCCGTCGGAGTCCGCGGACGCCGGATCCGTGCCGATCCCGAGCCGGTAGCGGAGTCCCGTGCCGGAAGCCGGAACCGGAGGCGCCGGATCGTCGGGCCTCGGAAGGACGTACCACGAGCGCGGAAGCGTGAAGTACCCGCGGTCCCGGTTCTGGAGCCCGACGACCGCCGCCGCGGAGAGTCCGCCCTCCGGGACTTCGCGGTAGTACACCAGGAGCGTGTCCTGCACGGTCGAGGGCAGGACCACCTGGAGCCAGACGCGTCCGGCGGGCTCCGGATCCGAACGGAGCCCGCCCGGGGACGGGCCGGGAACCAGGAAGCCCCGGTATTCGACGACGGTGGAGCCGTTCGTTTCGAACAGGAGCAGCGCGGAATCCCCGTCGGCTTCCAGGTCGCACCAGAACGCCGCGAGGGCGAGGTGCGCGGGATTCTCCTCCCAATCCAGGAGCGGTTGCGGATCGGGCAGGGAGTTCGTCGCCACGTCGTCCGGGCCGAGAAGGAAGAGGATGCCGTTGGCGTCGACGGCGATGCGGCCGTGCACGACGCCGTCGGCCGCGACGGGATGGAAGAGCGGCACGGTGAAGATCGCGTCGTCGACGCCGGAGGGGAATCCGGCGAGGAGGTTCGTCGCGCCGGACGAGTCGTACCAGGCGTATGGTTCGGCGGACAGCCGTCCGACCTCGTCCAGGTCGGAGAGTCCGTCGCCGTCCGTGTCCGCCACGGCCGGATCGGCGCCGGTCGCGGGTTCCTCTCCGTCTGGAAGGCCGTCGCCGTCCGTGTCGACCGAATTCGTCGACGTGCCGTACACGAGAAGCTCGGCGGCGTCGAAGAGGCCGTCGCCGTCGGCGTCGTGGCGGGTGCCGAGGCGGAAGAAGCCGGCTTCGCCCGGGACGCGGTTCGTCGAACAGGACCAGAAGGCGTTGGTGTAGACGGTGACGCCGTCGAGGGGCGAGAGGACGACGTTCGTGAGCGAGACGCACGACGCGTCGTGGACGTGCTGGGTCGGCTCGACGTACCACGGAAGGTCCGCGCGGACGACGGCGAACGAGACGGGATTCGTCGTGGCGGGGTGCGAGGAGAGGAGCGTCCAGCGCGGCTCCAGGAGGTTCGTAGAGCCGTAGAGGTCTACGACCGATTCCGGGAGCGTTTCGTTCGTCGGCCATGCGGCGTTGAAGTAGAGGTTGGTTTCGGTGTAGGCGAAGGCGGTGAAGCAGAGGTTGGTCGCGGGATCGCCGGCCCCGCGGATGACGAGCGACGAGCGACGGGTGGCGAGAGTCTCCGCGTTCCGTGCGGTTCCCGCGCGAGAGTCAAGGTCCGCGGGGGAAAGAAGCCGCCATTCGCGTGCGAGGCGGAAGGGCGAATAGAGCTCCTGCGTGTCGGGGTGGAGGGGCGAGCGGAAGGGGGAGATCCAGTTCCACGTGAGCGGGGCGACGGGAACGACCGTCCAGAACACGGTTCCGTCCGGGTTGGCGAACTCGTAGCAGCCCGTTTCCGGAGAAACGCGGAGCGTGATCGCCTCGCCGACGCGTTCTTGGAACGGAATCGGCCAGGTCTCGTCGACGAAGGCGATGGCGTCGGCGTCGCGGGCGGGATCGGCCATGCCTCCCGGGAATCGCGCGCCCGCGCCTTCGACCAACCAGCGCTCCATCTCCGCCGCCATCTCGTCCGGTGATTCCGGCGGACGGGCGACGGACGTAGCGGCCGCGACGCAAAACGCGAAAAGGGCCGCAAGCCTGCGGGATGTCAGTTCCATGCGAAGGATTCTAGCATGGGGACTCCACGTAGCGCAAATCCGCCAGTTGCCGCGCGCGGGCGGATCGTGTAGAATCGGCGGCGTTCGGGACGCCGTCCCGGAACGCAAAGGGATTCCACCATGCAAGACATCGCAACGTTCGTCTCCGCCGGCAAGGCTTCGCTCGGCATCGAATTCGGCTCCACCCGCATCAAGGCGGTCCTCGTCGGACCCGACCTCGCCCCGATCGCGCAGGGCGCGTTCGACTGGGAGAACCGCCTCGAGGACGGCGTCTGGACCTACCACGACGACGAGATCTGGGCCGGCCTCCGCGCCGCCTACGCCGCGCTCGCGTCCGACGTGGAGCGGAAATACGGCGTCTGGCCCGAGCGCCTCGCCGCGATCGGCTTCTCCGCGATGATGCACGGCTACCTCGCCTTCGATGCAGAGGGAAAGCTTCTCGTCCCGTTCCGCACGTGGCGCAACACCATCACCGGCGCCGCCGCGGACGAGCTCTCGAATCTCCTCTCGTTCAACATCCCGCAGCGCTGGACGATCGCGCACCTGCACCAGGCGGTCCTCAACGGCGAGAAGCACGTCCCGGACGTCCGCTTCGTCACCACGCTCGCGGGCTACGTCCACTGGCGCCTCACGGGCCGCAAGGTCCTCGGCGTGGGCGACGCCTCCGGCGTCTTCCCGATCGACAGCGCCACGCTCGACTACGACGCGCGCATGGTCGCGGCCTACGACGGGCTCCTCGCGCCGCGCGACCTGCCGTGGAAGCTGCGCGACCTCCTGCCCGAGGTGCTGCCCGCCGGCGCCGACGCCGGCGCGCTCACCGAGGAGGGCGCGCGCCTCCTCGACCCGACCGGCGCGCTGCAGGCGGGCGTCCCGCTCGCGCCGCCGGAAGGGGACGCCGGCACCGGCATGGTCGCCACGAACAGCGTCGCCGCGCGCACGGGCAACGTCTCCGCCGGCACGTCCGTCTTCGCGATGGCCGTCCTCGAGCGCCCGCTGAAGGGCTGGTATCCCGAGGTCGACATGGTGACGACGCCGACCGGCAAGGCCGTCGCGATGGTCCACTGCAACACCTGCACCTCCGACCTCAACGCGTGGATCGAGCTGCTGGGCGAGGCGGCCGCCGCGCTCGGCGCGTCGTTCGACAAGCCCAAGCTCTACGATACGCTCTTCGAGAAGGCGCTCGACGGCGCGCCCGACGCCGCCGGGCTCGTCGCGTGCAACTACCTCGCGGGCGAGCCGGTCACGGGCTTCGCCGAGGGCCGCCCGATGTTCGCGCGCCCGCCGGACGCGAAGCTGCGCCTCGGCGACTTCATGCGCGCCCACGTCTACTCCGCCGTCGCGACGCTGCGCCTCGGCATGGACATCCTCTTCCGGAAGGAGAACGTCGCGCTCGACTCGCTCCTCGGCCACGGCGGCCTCTTCAAGGCGCCGGTCGTCGGGCAGCAGATCCTCGCCGACGCGCTCGGCGTCCCGATCACCTGCCTCTCCACCGCCGGCGAGGGCGGCCCGTGGGGCATGGCGCTGCTGGCCGCCTACCGCGCGGAGAAGGCGGGCGGCGAGACGCTCGAGGCGTTCCTCGCGCGCCGCGCGTTCGCGTCCGCCAAGGGCTCGACCCTCGCGCCGACCGCCACCGGCAAGACGGGCTTCGACGCCTGGCTCGCGCGCTACCGCGGCCTGCTCGAGGCCGAGAAGGCCGCCGTGGCGTCGCTGTAGGGAGCCGCCGCCATGAAGGAACTCCAGATTCCCGAGATCGTCGACCTCGCCAGCGCCTTCTACGGCTCGGCGGTCCTCTTCGCCGCGCTCGACGCCGGCGTCTTCGCCGCGATCGAGAAGGCCGGCGGCGCCTCCGCTGACCTCCCCGCGCTCGCCGCCGCGACCGGCGCGAGCGAGCGCGGCCTGCGCATGCTGCTCGACGCCTGCGTCGCCGTCGGCATCCTCGCCAAGGACCCCGCTACGGGCGCCTGGCGCAACACCCAGGCCGGCCGCCTCGCGCTCGTCCCGGGCGCGCCCGCGGACCTCTCCCGCGCCATCGCCTACAACCGCGACGTCTACCCCGCCTGGGGCCGCCTCGGCGAGCTCGTGCGCACCGGCGCGCCCGTCGAGCGCCCCGAGCTGCACCTCGGCGACGACGCCGCGCGCACCCGCGTCTTCGCCGCGTCGATGCGCGGCCGCGCGATGGCGATCGGCCGCGGCGTCGTCCCGATGCTCGATCTCGCCGGCCGCACGCGCCTGCTGGACCTCGCCGGCGGCCCCGGCGCCTACGCGGAGCTGCTCGTCCGCGCCAACCCCGGCCTCTCCGCCGTCACGGTCGACCTGCCCGCGATCTCCGACGCCGCCGCGGAGTTCGTCGCGCAGGACGGACTCGCGGGCCGCATCGAATGCCGCCACGGCGACTACCACGCCGACGAGTACGAGCCCGGCGCATACGACGCCTGCACGATCTTCGGCGCGCTGCACCAGGAGTCGCCCGAGGACATCGTCGCGATCCTCGGCCGCGCCTTCCGCGCGCTCAAGCCCGGCGGCGCGCTCTTCGTCCTCGACATGATGACCGACGCCACGCGCGCCAGCCCGCCCTTCTCCGCGCTCTTCGGTCTCAACATGGCCCTCACGACGAAGAACGGCTGGGTCTTCTCCGACGACGAGCTCAAGGGCTGGATGCGCGAGGCCGGCTTCGCCCCCGGCGACACCCGCCCCGCCCCGCCCCCGATGCCCCACTGGCTCGTCTCCGCCGTCCGGCCGTAGCCCTCCCGCGCGCCCGGCTGTGGTAGGGCGAGCCCGGCTGTGGTAGGGCGAGCCCGGCTGTGGTAGGGCGAGCCCTCCGGGCGAGCCGCGGAGCCTGCGCTGCGGCTCGGCGGGGACGCCTCGCCCCACCCGGGACGGGGCGGCGCCGGTGGGGCGAGCCCTCCGGGCGAGCCGCGGAGCAGGTCCAGCGGTCGGGCTTCCGGACCCGCGGGACGAGAGGGACTATCCCCTTCTCCGAACTTCTCGGTCGGTAGGGGCGGCGGTCGGCCCCGCATGTCGTCGCGTTGAGGGGCCCCTACGAAATCCCGAACAGGCGCTCGACGGGAACGAGGAAGTCGACGTAGCGGTTCTCGGCCAGTTCCGGGGCGACGTCGCCGTCGTGGACCAGCGCGGTCCGGACGGCGACGCCGAGCGGAAGCCGGAGGGCGGCGACCTTGCGGCGCATCTCGTCCTCGAAGGACGCCGGAACACCCTTCTGGCGCAAGGAAAAAATTGGGCGGCTATTCGCAAAAATCAAAATAGCCGCCCGATAATATAGCAGCAGAATCGGGCGGCTATTTGTAAAAATCAAAATAGCCGCCCGAAATTGTCGTCCCCTGCGGCGTGGCGGTGTCCCCACCCCGCCACGCCGCTCGCTCGTCTCCGCCGTCCGGCCGTAACCCGCCCCTCCCCCCTCCCGCGCGCGCCCGGCTGTGGTAGGGCGAGCCCGGCTGTGGTGGGGCGAGCCCTCCGGGCGAGCCGCGGAGCCTGCCCTGCGGCTCGGCGGGGACGCCTCGCCCCACCCGGGACGGGGCGGCGTCGGTGGGACGAACCGCGGAGCAATCCCAGCGGCTGGGCTTCCGGACCTGTGGGACGAGAGTGATTTGAAGCAATCGGGACGCAAGAGATGCCGGGACGGACGCCCGGGTTCCGCTCCGCGCGACGCGGCGAACGTGGCGTGGCGGGGTCCCCGCCCCGCCACGCCGCAGCGCTTCAGCGCGAGAGGTCCGACTGAAGAAACGGCCTGTCAGAACGAGCCGATGACCTCGACCTCGCCGACGCCGACGAACGTGGTCGTTCCCCAGACAATTCTGAGATCGGTTGCACCGGTAACGAGGGCGGATCCATCCGTCATTGAAAGGATCACAAATGGACGACCCGGCACGTGAAGGCCAGCGTTCGGATCGTTCGTATGAACCGAATCCAAGGCAAGCGGAACCCAGTTCCCATCCACAAATGCGTCAACGGACGCGATGTCGATTCGATTCCTCCCGTAATCGTCCCAGATGTTGTAGACGCGGACCTCCCGTATCGTCGCCGGGGACGGGAACGCCCATGAGAGCGTCTGACCGCTCGTGACGGCGAAACGGTACCGCTTGTCAGAAGGATCGTCCGCCGAATCAATCATTCCGTCAGTCATCGTATTGGGATTGTCCATCGTGTATCCGTTATCATTTACGCCCGCAGTACCCCCAGTAAAGAAAACATGTGGCTGACGGAGCAGATTGTCGGCAACATTCGCTGGCTCGAACCAGGAATACGTCCCAGTGGTCCACTCCGGCTCGGGAGTCTCCGTCCAAGTCACCATGTCCAGCCACGCGCAGTCCGAACCGGACGAATCGCTTCCATCCTTGCGGTAGTTCCACCGGATCGTATGGGTCCCCGATCCGGAAAAGGAGTACGTTTGCTTGGTCCAGATTCCGCCTTCGCCGCCAATCGCAGCCCTCTGCTCGCCGTCAATGACCACCTCGACATAGTCATAGGAAACGCTCTCGCTTGACACCTTCCACCAGAAGGAAAACGTTCCCGGTCCGTTTATGACCGTTTCAACCCACGTGCTCTGGTTATGGGAAATCGCACCGCTCCGTAGCGCGCTTCCGCCCATGTGCGCTTCACCCGTTTGGACGAACCAGTCCGCCCCACCACCGGTCGTGAAGGTGAGATTCGTGCAGTCCAGCGCGGTGGCGAACGGATCGGGGAGGCTCCACACCGCCCACAGGTCGACGACCTGCCCGGGCGACCAGGCGCCGAGATCCACGACTTCGCGATCCGCATAGGCGACGCTGCCGTTCTCCTCGGTCGCCCAACCTGAAAAATCCCAGCCGGGCTTCTCGAACCCGTTGCCGGACAGTGGCGCCGCGACTTCCAGCTCCATCGTCTGGTCACCCATTTCGCCCGATCCGCCGTTCGGGTGAAACCGAACCGAATAGAGAGGCTCCGGAACATCCGTTTCAAGAGTCCCGGGAGCAACCGCGAATTTCGTCACGCCGACCTTGACGAATTTTGCATCCGCATCCGCGGGGACGCGGATCATATAGGATGGCCCCGAGCCGAACACATCCCAGGCGGAGACGCGCTCCGAATGGAACGCCGCAAAGGGACCCGATGGCATTGCGTTCGTATAGGCCGTGTAATAGCATCCTACGACCGGATTCGCAATTCGGATCACAAAGTAATCCACCGGGATCCCTTCCTCAAGAAACGTCTTGATCGAAACGCCCGGAATGGTTCCGTATTCGCCGTCGCCCGGTTCGATCCGTGGCGTCTCGCCCCATTCCGTCCGAAAGCGAACGACCGAGGACGTAGAAACCAGGCCGTCGGGTTGAGATGTGAGGACGGCTCTGGCGAAATAGTCCCGGTTCCGTTCGAGCCGGGAGATTCCGACCACTCCCCTTTCCGGAGTGGTCCACACGCCGTCCGCCCCGAATGTCGTCTTGGGGTCGAACGTCATGTCGCCGGACACTTCGACCACGGCGGCGACACCCGACTGGAATCGGTCCCCCAACGAGTAGACCCTCACGTTGGCGACGGCTGAGATCGCCGTCGCTTCGATATCGATGATCGCGCCCGCCGGCGGCATGTCGTCCGCCGTCCGGAATGCCAACTCCTCGGACGCTTCCTTTCCGGACGCGTCCGAGCGGGCCGTTACGCGAATCTCGTAGTCCGTTCCGGGCAGGAGCGAATCGAACGAGACGGAAATGGCCCCGGGGGCGGCGACGTCCTGGTTCCGCGAAGCAATCGGGCTCGTTCCGTTCGGTTCGAAGAGCGACACAAAAACCGCCGACGGTCCGCCCGCCGATCCGAGCGCCGCAATCGAGACCACGGCCGTCGCCTTGTGCTTCGTGACGTCCTCGACCGAGACGTAGCCGATCTCCGGCGGCGTGTGCGGCAGCGTGCGGAAGGCGATGGATTCCGAGACGATGTCCTCGAATCCCTCGCGGGACAGGCGCAGGCGCGCCCAGTAGGCGGAGTCGGCCTCAAGCGGGCCGGTCGCCGTCTCCTCGACTTCGGTTTCGGTGACGGCCCCAAGATCGACGGAACGGATCGTTCCCCCGAACGCCTCGTCCGAGGCCACCTCGAGCGTCCGTCCCACGGGGACCGAGCCGTCGCCCGCGTAGGAGACGGCCGTCAGGATCGCGTTGGTCTGCCCGACGGAGACCAGGCGCAACAGGCCCCCCACGGGAGCGCGCCCCGTCCAGAGCACCTGGTCGATCCAGGCGCGGTCGTCCGGTTCCGTCCCCGTGTTCCAGAACTCGAAGCGCACGACGTGCCCGCCGTCCCCTTCGATCGCCAGCGTCTCCGTCGTCCAGTCCGCGATCGGCGCGTAGTCCCGCAGCCATTCGCCGTCGACGATCAGGTCCACGCCGGCCGTCCCCTCCGCCTCGATCCTCCATGCCCACGAAAGCGTTCCCGGGCCGTCGAGCGTCGTCTCGATGGCGCTCCAGTCGTCTCCGCTCCCGACGGCTCCGCTCTGCGCCGCGTCCGCGCCGTCCCGCGAAACCGCGGTCTGCGGGAACCATTCCGACACTCCGTCCGTCGTCCATTCGATCCGTGCCGTGTCGAGCGCGTCGGCGAGCGTGAAGGCCTGCACGCGGAGCGCGAGCGTCCGCGAGCGCGTCGTCGGGATCGTGAGCGTCCGGTCCTCCTCGTCGAACTCGACTCCGTCCGCGTCGCCCTCCAGCCGGACGTGGTAGTAGGGGACCGTCGGCGTCCAGCGCACGACGATCGGCGCGTTCGTGTCCGTGCCCCAGACCTCCGCGAAGTCCGTCGTCACCGGTCCCTCCGCCGAGAAGTCGATTACGTGCTCCGTCACCGTGAGCGTCACGTCCCGCGCACAGTCGGCCGGAAGCGCGAGCGTCCGCGCCGAGGTGTCGAGCGTCGCCCCATAGGTCGTTCCGGAGATGTCGACGGAATAGTAGGGGACGGACGGAGCCCAATGCACGACCTTCGTCTCGCCTGCCGCGAACCAGTCCCCGGCGAAGTCCGCCGTCACCGGTCCCGAGAGCGCCAGATCCAGCCGATAGTCCGTGTGCCAGTTCCAGACGAGGGACGAATCGTTCGTGATCGCGAACGAAACCGCCGCGCCGGCGCCGGACGCCGGGACGCTTCCCGTTCCGTTCCACCCCGTGCAGGTCCTTCGCACGCCGTCCGCGACCGCCGGCTCCGCGACCGTCGCCTCGATGGAGTCCCCGTAGACGTGGCTCCACGTCCCCCGTTCCGGCGATGGCGTCCCGAACGAAGAGGTGACCGAGAGCGACACGTTCGGCCGCCAGTCGAGGTCGTCGACGAACGCCGCGTTCGCGCCCGTCGGCGACGTCGTCCCCTTCTCGAAAAACCACTGCAGCGCGTGCGTCCCGCTTCCGAGCGAGAAGGTCGCCGTCGCCCAGTTCGGCGCGCGCGTGATCGACTTCATCTCCGTTCCGTCCACGAAGAACCGGCAGTAATCGCCGCGCGCCGCCGAAATCTTCCACTGGAACGAAAGCGTCCCGCTCCCGGAGACCGTCGTCGAGAGAACCGACGTTTCGTTCGTCCCCACGGCGCCGCTGCGAAGGCAGATTCCGTCCGAGGCGCCCGTCTCCGCGACCGGCCGCCACCGCGCATCGCCGGAACTCGCCCAGACGACCGGCTTCCCGCCCGTCGCCGCCGCCCTCTCCGCCGTGAAGAAGCGCAGCGAGACGTTCCGCGGTCGGTCAGCGGGAATGGCGACGGTCTTTGCGACGGGATCGACATCCACGCCATCGGCATCGCCGCCCAGCTCCCAGTCGAACACCGTCGAATCGAACTCGAACGGGAATACCTTCTCGCCGGTGTCCGCCGGGAACCATTCCGCGACCGGCTCAGCGGTCGCATCCCCTGACACCGCGCACTCGATCCAGACATTCGTTTGCCACATCCATCGTAGCGTCGAGTCCTCCTCGATTGCGAACGAGAGGTTCGTCCCCGTCCCGCTTGCCGGGACGCTGCATGTCCCCACCCAGCCCGTGCAGACATACTGCCACCCGCCGACGATCTCGTCCGAGGAGATGGCGGCCGTCACGACGTCCCCCCAGGACCAGACCGACCGGCCCGGCTCCGGCGCGCCCGTCCCGTGTTCGGAGAACACGTCGAGCGAGAGCTTCACCTCTTCGATCGTCACCGCGATGTCGCGAGGCCCGTCCGAGGGGATCGTCAGCGTCGTCCCCGCGAGCGTCACGCCATTCGTGTCGCCTGACAGCGCAATCGAGTAGAGATGCGTTGTCGGGACGATCGTCGCCGTCGTCGTCGTACCGTCTTCGACCCATTGCGTCCCGGAGTCGCAGGAGCCGAACCCCGATACGGATACGGCGATCTGGTTCTCCTTCCGCCAGTTCCACGTCAGCGTTGAATCTTCCTCGATCGTGAACGTCACGTTCGTATCCGTTCCGCTCGCTGGAACGCTTCCGGTTCCCGTCCAACCCGTGCAGGCATAACGGACTCCGTTGACCGGCGCATCCGCCTCGACGAACGCCGACACCGAGTCGCCCCATGACCATTCCGTCGTCCCCGCCGGCGTTGGCATACCGTGTGCCGTCGAGACATCGAGCGAAAGCTTCACCTCATTGACCGTCACCGAGATGTCGCGCGGTTGGTCAGATGGGATCGTCAGTGTCGTCCCCGCCAGCGTCACGCCGTTCGTGTCGCCGGACAACGAAATCGAGTAGAGGTGCGTCGACGGGATGATTGTCGCCGTCGTCGTCGCGCCGTCTTCGATCCATTGCGTCCCGAAGTCGCAGGATCCAGCGCCGGAGACGGATACCGCAATTCTGTTCTCCTGTCGCCAGATCCACGTGAGCGTCGAATCCTCCTCAATCGTGAACGTGGCGTTCGTTCCCGAGCCGGTCGCGGGAACGCTCCCCGTTCCCGTCCATCCCGTGCAAACATAACGCGTGTGAGTGTTGGTTCCGGATGAGACCGGACTGTCAACAAAGAATCTTTGCACGGAATTAGAGTCGCAGGGTACTCTCATTGTGAGGTTGGAATTGCCAAACTCGGAAATCAAATGTAGAACCACGACATCATAAAACAGGACACTACACTCTGCCGGAATGCCCAAATTAGCTATTCGTCCGCGGAATCTACCAGGCAAGTTCAAAGTATACAGTTCAGAACAACCGGAGAACGCATAACGTCCAATACTCGTCACTCCGTACGGAATCGAAATTGACGTCAACCCAGAACAACTCTCGAACGCCGAGTCCCCGATACTCGTCACGCTATCCGGAATCGTGATTGACGTCAGTCCGGAACAATCTCTGAACGCAGAGCCCCCGATGCTCGCCACACCGTCCGGAATCGTGACAGACGTCAGCCCAGAACAAAGATAAAACGCGGCATTCCCAATGTTCGTCACGCTATCCGGGATTGTAATCGAAGTCAGACCCGAACACCCGTGAAATGCCCAATCCCCGATGCTTGTCACGCCATTTGGAATGGAAAACGAACCGGAAACATGACCAGCACACCAAATTATTGTAGCAGATTGGTTGTATACGGGACTCTTCAGCCCGCAAGCTGAGAACGCCGAGCCCCCGATGCTCGTCACACTATCTGGGATTGTGATCGATGTCAGCCCGAAACAACTAGAAAAAGCAGAGACTCCGATGCGCGTCACGCCGTTCTCAATCGTGATTGACGTTAGCCCGGTGCAATAGGAGAACGCCCATCCCCCGATATTCGTTACGCTGTTTGGGATTGCAATCGACGTCAAACCTGAACACTCGATAAACGCCGAGCCCCCGATGTTCGTCACACTGTTCGGAATAGTGATCGATGTCAATCCGGAACACCGCTCGAACGCCGAGTCCCCGATGCTCGTCACGCTGTCCGGAATAATCGTGTCTTTACAACCGGCAATCAAGACGTTATCCGAGGTCCGGATGATCGCGCTGCAGTTGTTGCGGGAATCGTAAACCGGATTGCTTTCAACAACGAAGATCGACGTCAGCCCAGAACAATTGGAGAACAAAGCCGCCCCGATGCTCGTCACACTGTCTGGAATCGTGATCGACGTCAGCCCGGAACAACCGCAAAACGCTCTGCCCCCAATGCTCGTCACGCTGTTCGGAATTGTAATCGATGTCAGGCCGGAACAATCGTAAAACGCACAGTATTCGATGCTTGTCACGCCGTTCGGAATCGTGATTGACGTCAGCTCGGAACAACCGCGAAACGCATGGGCTCCGATTGTCGTCACAGAATAACCACCGAGTGTACTCGGAATTGCGATCGATCCCGTGGTTGAAGTCGCGATGGCCGGACTTGATTTATCACCCCCGCCGAGGGACGCCTTGCCGTTCGACACGGTGTAGGTCCACGTGATGCCGTCCACGGTTTCCGTGTCGGCGAAGGCGGAGAGGGGAAGGATGAGGGAGAGAAGGATGGGAAGTGTGCGTTGCGGCTTCATGGAGCGCTCTTCTTGGCAGGCGTTAGCGGACGATGTTCGTAGCCGGCCGTCCCGGGTTTCGGGGAGGAACCGGAAGCGCTGGGACGGCAAAGGAAGGGGTCGCGCCTCCGGTTGCTCTCCACCTGGGGCACGGCCAAGCGCCCTTGAAGAAGAAACGAGCCGGGGCGCGCCCGAAGCGCGCGGCGGCAGGTGTCCCTTTTCGTGAAAGTTTGGCTGTTTTCAGGTGGAGGACGCCTGCGGATCGTGAGATCGCAGTTGTGGCCGCGATTTTACCATCCTGCCGCGCGCGAGGCAAGGGAAATCCGCTTTCGCGGACCTCCGCGCCCCGGTCGTTTCGAAAGAGCGGGCCGTTTCCGGCGGAGAAGCGTGGGATCGGCGCATGGCCGCCCCCCCTGCTTACGTACCCGGAACTCCGGCCGAAATCTTACGCGGCCCCGCACGTCATCGCGTGGCGTGGCGCGGAAACGGGCCCGCTCGCGGGGCGCGCGAACGTCGTCCCCTACCTGCGACTTCTCAAAACAGGGGACAGAATTCGGACGAAACATTTTATCCCCTGCTTGCGGTTTTGCAAATTAGGTGCACTTTTTCCGAGACGCTTGAAAGTGCACGTAAATTCGATTTTTGAAAAGATGTGCACTTAATATGACGGTCGAGAAAGTGCACGTAAATGCAATAGCTGAAATTATGTGCACTTTTCTCCTTGACTCGGATCGGGCGAATCTGGTAGTGTCGCAGGCAACGGAAGGAGAACGGCGGATATGAAGTTTTTCGGACGCGAAGCGCAGCTGGACGACCTGCTCGGCCTGTGGGGCAAGCGGGTCGGCTCCCTCGTCACGTGCCGCGGACGGCGGCGCATCGGCAAGTCGACGCTGATCGAGCGGTTCGCGGAGCGGTCGAAGGCCCGGTTCGTCAAACTGGAGGGGCTGCGGCCGCAACCCGGCTACGGGAACGAGGACGAGCTGGCGGCGTTCGCGACGCAGCTCGCGGCGCAGACCGGTTCGGAACGCACGCCGCCGGCCGACTGGTACAGTGCGTTCATCCGGCTCGACCGGGAGATTCGCGACGGGGAGAGGACGGTGGTCCTCATCGACGAAATCTCGTGGTTCGGCCACTATGACAAGACCTTCGCCGACTATGTCAAGATCGCCTGGGACAACCATTGGAAGAAGCATGACCGGCTGATCGTCGTCCTGTGCGGGAGCGTGTCCGGGTGGATCCGCGAGAACATCGTCGACAATGGCGCCTTCCTCGGCCGGCGTTCGCTCGACATGATCGTCCGCGAACTGCCGCTCGCGGACTGCGCGAAGTTCTGGGGCGCAGCGGCGCAGCGGATCGACGCGCGGGAAATCGCGGACGTCCTCTCCGTGACGGGCGGCGTGCCCCGGTATCTGGAAGAGATCGATCCGGGGATTTCCGCGGCGGAGAACGTCCGGCGCATGGCGTTCCGCGCGAACGGCCTGCTCCGGACCGACTTCGACGAGATGTTCACCGACGTCGTCACGCGGCAGCCTCGCCTTTCCGGCAAGGCGCTTCGCGCGCTCGCAGGCGCGCCGATGTCGGTGTCGGAACTCGCGGCGGCGCTCCGGATGGAACGCGGCGGAAAGCTTTCCTCCGCGCTCGTCGAGCTGGAGGAGGCGGGGCTCGTCGAGCCCGACGACGGGAAGAATCCGGCGACGGGCGAGTCCGCGCGCGAGCGGCGCTACCGGCTCAAGGACAACTACGCCCGCTTCTACCTGCGCTACGTGGAGCCGGTCAAGAACGAAATCGACGCGGGCGCGTATTCCTTCGCCTCGCTGGCGGCCCTCGACGGCTGGGAGACCGTGATGGGCCTCGCGTTCGAGAATCTCGTCGTGAACAACTGGCCGCAGCTGCTGAAGCCGCTGCACCTCGACGCGGCGCAGGTCGTCTCCGCCGCGCCGTGGCGGCGCGCCGGAAGCCGCGCGAAGGCCGCGTCGAAGAAAGGGCGCAAGGGCCCGCGGAAGGCGGCGGGCAGGGGCGCGCGGAAGGAAGACCGCAAGGGCGTGCAGGTGGACCTGCTCCTCCAGACGCGCCGTTCGCTGTGCATCGTCGAGGTGAAGCGGCAGCGCGAGATCGGGCGGGAGGCGATCGACGAAGTCGCGGAGAAGGTCCGGCGGGTCCCGCGCCGCGACGGGATGTCCGTCCGGACGGCGCTCGTCTACGAGGGGAACCTCGCGCCGGTCGTCGAGGCGGACGGATACTTCGACGCCGTCGTCCCTTTCCGCCAGCTGCTGGGGGTGTAGCATGCGTCTCTCCCTCTCCACCTGCTGGAACTCCGGCCGCCACGAGACCGGCGAGGCGATGCTCGACGAGATCGTGTCGCTCGGCTTCGACACGGTCGAGCTCGGCTACGCGCTCACGTTCGGGCAGGCCGACGGCATCCGGCGCCGCCTGCGCGAGGGGCGGATCAAGATCTCCTCGATCCACGCGTTCTGCCCGAACCCGAAGCCCGGGAGCCACGCCGGCCCCGAGCCGTTCTCGATCTGCGACCCGGCCGACTTCCGCGGCCACCGCCACGGCATCGACGCCGTCCTCGACTCCGCACGCTTCGCCTCGGAGCTCGGCGTGCGCCCGATGGTGCTTCACGCCGGGCGCGTTCCCGTCTTCCGCGCCGCGCGCCGCCTCGACGCTCTCGTCGAGGACGGCGTCCGCGCCGAGAAGCCCCTCGCCTACGAGAGGAAGCTCCTCCGCTTCCAGGACAAGCGCGCGCGCAGGGCCCCGAAGTACTTCGAGACGCTCCGCGCCTCGCTCGAGATCCTCCTCCCGGAGCTCGAGCGGCTCGGCGTCCTGCTCTGCCTCGAGAACCTCCCGACCGCCGACGGCTGCCCGGACGAGAACGAGATGGCGCAGCTGCTGCGCGAATTCGAGGGCGCCCCCCTCGCCTACTGGCACGACTCCGGCCACGCCCAGCGCCGCCACGAGCTCGGGATCGTCCACCACGCCGGGCTCGTGAAGCGCATGGCTCCGCGCATCAGCGGCTTCCACCTGCACGACGTCCTCCCGCCGCTTGACGACCATCGGATGCCGCCCGGCGGTCTCGTCGACTTCCGCATCTTCGCGCCCTTCGCCGCGACCGACCTGCCGCTCGTCCTCGAGCCCCGCCCCGCCCGCACCGCGGACGAGATCGTCCGCGCGCGCGACTACCTGCTCGGGCTCTGGGGACTCGCGTAGGCCGTCACCGGCGGGGCGAGCACTCCGAGCGAACCGACTTTCGGACGTTTCACGGAAACGCCCCCGTCCGAGGATGGCGACGGAAGCGAGGAAAGCGCGCTAGTCCGCGGGCTTCTCCGCGGGCGGCGCCTCCGGCGCCGGTGCGGGCGCGCCCTCCGCCGGGGCGGCGGGTGCCGCCGCGTCGGACGCGGGAGCCGCGGGCTTCGGCGTCGTATGGAGCTTCACCGGACCTGCCTTCGGCGGAAGCTTGAGCCCCGGGCGCAGCCCCGCCACGGGCTTCTTCGGCGGAAGCTTGAGCCCGGCGCCCGGCGCCCGGCCGGGCAGCTTGAGACCGGGGCGAAGACCAGGCGCGGGACGCGCGGGAGCCGCGGCGGAGGCGGAGGCAGGAGCGGCGGCGGCGGGAACGGCGGCGGGAGCGGCGGGCGTCGAAGGCGCAGGAGCCGGCG
>CACWKU010000020.1 GCA_902761575.1 uncultured bacterium | reverse complement strand
CCGCGGCGGCGGCGACGGCCATCGCGACGCCGCCGAAGAGCGCGTAGTTCCCGAAGAAGAACAGGAAGAGGATCATCGCGGCCCAGCGCCGTCCCGCCGAGGCCGTGCGCGGGGCGGCGAAGAGCGCGGCGAAGTGCAGCTGGATCGAGCAGGCGAGCAGCGTCGCCGCGCAGGAGAGCAGCACCGAGACGAAGTCCACGCCGCGCAGCGCCACGCAGAGCAGCTGGAACGGAAGAGACCCCGCCACGAGCGCCGCGGCGAGGACGAGCCCCGCCTGCACCTTGCCGTCGATCGCCGCGGAGGGCGGCGCGGCGGTCGCCAGCTCGACGGTCGTGCGCCCCTTCGGGTTCTCCGCGACGAACCGCCCGAAGACCAGCAGCGGCAGCACGAGGCAGAGCGCGAGCCCGAGGATGCCGCCGAACATGCCGCCGAGGATCAGTCCGAGGGGCGGTGCGGGGGGCATGCCGTGCGGGGCCCCGGCCGGGACGACGGACATCGCCGTCGACACCTTCGACAGGGCGGGGATGGCGATCGCCGCCGCGAGAAGCTGCCCGAAGAGCAGCAGCACGAGCCCGCCCGAGACGACCTTCGAGCGGGTGAGCTGGCGGAGTTCCTTGATGAGATAGGGATTCAATGTTTGCGGTTGTTAGGTTGAAGAGGTTGAAGGGGTTGAAGGGGTCGAAGAGGTTGAAGAGGTTGAAGTGCCGGGAGCGGCGCCGCCGCGCGCGTCGGGAGCGAGGACGTAGGCGCGGAGCGAGCGGAGGAAGGGGCGGGCGTGGAGGAGGAGACCGACGAGGAGGGCGGAAACGGCCCAGCGGGCGTGGAAGAGGAGGTTGTCGCCCAGTCCGCCGGGATGGGTCGAGGTCCGCTTGATCCAGTCGTCGAAGTCGATGCCCGCGAGGTTGAAGGGGAAGAGATCCGGGTCGATGTCGTTTCCGATCGCGAGGAGGTTCGGGACGAGCATCGCGATGCCCACGATCGCCAGCGCGCCGATTGCGCTGAAGCGCTGCGCGTTGCGGCGCGCGAGCGGCGGGATGCGCAGAATCGCGCGGGCGAGCAGCAGCGCGGCGAGCAGGTAGGCCCAGAGGACGTGGGCGGCGAGGGACGGGCCGACGGCGTCGATCCAGGACACCGAGGCGCGCGTCCTTGCGAGGAAGGCGGCGACGCCGGCGACCGCCGCACCGGCGCCGAAGAACAGGAGCGCGAAGGCGAGGCCGCTTTCGGCGCCCGTCGTGAAGGGGAAGCGCAGGAGGCGGCGCAGGCGCGATTTCGGGCGGTCGAGCAGGACGCGGCGCGTGGGGCCGGAGGGCGAGGAGAGGTCGAACGCCGCGAGCGCGAGGACTTCCACGCCCGCGAAGGACAGGAGCATCACGATGTCTTCGACGACGGAGGACGTCCCGGTGTTGCCATGGAGCGACAGGAGGACAATGACCGCGAGCCAGGCGAGCCACAGCGCGGCGGCGGTGAGGCGCAGCGGGCGGACGCGGTCGGTGGCGGGCGGGGCGACGAGGGCGATGGCGAGGCCGCGGAGGAGGAAGTTCGCGGTGACGAAGAGCCCCGCCATGGGCAGAATCCAATCCCATTCGTTCCAGTCGAGTTCCTCGTAGCCGGTCGCGGAGAGGACGGCGAAGGGGATGCAGGGGATGGCGCAGAAGGCCCAGATGCACCAGCGGAAGGGGGCGGAGAGGCGGAGCGAGCCGAGGAAGAGCGAGAGGTGGACGGCGGTCGAGGCGCAGACGGCGACGGCGAGGGTCCAGGAGAGCACGAAGAGCACGTCGACCCCGCCGAGCAGGTAGGAGCAGAGCAGGAACGGCAGCGCGCCGGCGAGAAAGAGCGCGACCATCGCGAGGCCGGAGCGGATCTTGCCGTCGACGAGCGCGGAGGGGCGCAGGGCGGTGGCGGCGAGCAGCTCCGCGCGGCCGGGCCCGTGCTCCGAGACGAGGCGCGAGAAGATGTTGCCGGGGACGACGAAGGCGAGGATCGGTCCGAGGAGGGCGGCGAGCCAGGCGAAGACCATCTCGCCGCAGTCGTCGTCGAGCGCGCCGTGCGAATTCGTCTCCGCGACGACGACGAGGGCCGCGGCGAGCAGCTGGACGAGGAAGAACCCGACGATCGCGCCGGCGATCGTGCGGGAGCGGGTGAGCTGGCGCAGCTCCTTGAGCGTGACGGGGTTCATGTGGCTTACGCGATGTCGCCCTTGGTGACGTTCATGAACACGTCCTCCAGGTTGGCGGCCTCGACGCGGCATTCGACGACGGGGACGCCGCGGGAGAAGAGGGAGGAGAGAAGCGCCGAGACGGCCTCCTCGCCGCCCTCGAGCGCGGCGGAGACGAACGGGCCGCGCGGGACGGCGCGGGTGACGCCGGGCGACTCGAGCAGGGCGCGCACGAGGGCGTCCTGCGGCGTGCCCGCGGCGGCGCGCAGCGAGAGGTGCGTGCCGGGGTCGGCCTTGCGGGCGACCTCGCCGATGTCGCCGCCGGAGAGCAGGCGCCCCTTCTCGATGATGACGACGGAGGTGCACATCTCCGCCAGCTCCGTGAGGATGTGCGAGGAGACGAGGACGGCCTTGCCCTGCTCGCCGAGGACCTTCACGAGCTCGCGCAGCTCGATGCGGGCGCGCGGGTCGAGGCCGTTGGCGGGCTCGTCCATGATGAGCAGCTCCGGGTCGTGGACGAGCGCGCGGGCGAGCGAGACGCGCTGCTTCATGCCCTTGGAGAGCGCGGAGAGGACCTTGTCGCGGATCGGGGAGACGCCGGTGAAGTCCTCGACGCGCGCGACGGCGTCGGCGAGCGCCTGGCGGCGCAGGCCGAAGGCGCGGCCGTAGAAGTCGACGTATTCGTGCGCGGTGATGTCGGAGCGCGACGGGAGGCCGTCGGGCATGAAGCCGATGCGGCGGCGGGCCTCGTCGGGGTAGTCGAGGATCGAGCGGCCGTCGAGCAGGACGTCGCCGGCGGTGGGCTCGTCGAGCGTCGCCATGATGTTCATCGTCGTGGTCTTGCCGGCGCCGTTGGGGCCGACGAACCCGACGACGTCGCCAGAGGAGAACGAGAACGACAGGTCGTCGACGGCCTTCGCCTTGCCGAAGACGCGGGTGAGGTGCTGGACTTCGATTTTCATGGGGTCGAAGGGGTTGAAGAGGTTGAAGGGGCTGAAGAGGTTGAAGGGGTCAATCGTTCGGGGCGACGGTGGGGTCCGAGGCGCCGGCGGAGGCGCCGACCGAGGCGCCGGCCGAGGGGGTGGCGGAGGGAGGGGCGGAGAGGAGGCTGCGGAGTTCGAAGGCGAAATCGCGAAGATCGCGTGCGGGGAGATTCTGGGAGGAGCGGCCGTGGTCGGACGAAAAGTGGACCTTAATGCGCGTCTCGTCGTCTTCGGCGTAGCCGAGGCGCCAGGGCGCGCGGCGACGAAGCAGGGCGCGGAAGGCGTCAGCGACGGGCGAGCCTTCGCGAAGGAGGACGACCGTCCGCGGCACGGGAGCGGCAATCACGGGTCTCGGCCAGCAGCGGGGCGGTTCGAGATTCACGCGGACGATATCGGCGAACAGGCCGTCGGCGACGCGGACCTCGAAGGGGAGGAGCCGCAACCAGGGGGCGTCGGACTCTGCATCGACGAAGTCCGACGTTGAAACCAGATGGCGGAACGGACCCAGGATGCGAAGGGATGGAATCCGCCGCCGGGAGAGATCGTGCCAGAGCGCCGCCTCCGAGAACGGAGGAAGGATCCAGGACGCGCAACGGCCTTCCGCCGCCGCCTTCTCCGCCAACGCGACCACGTCGCGCGCGAAATCGGAATGCGCGCAGGGGGCCACGGCGTCGCCGGACCATCGGATGTCCGCGAAGTCGAACTCGCCGAACAGTCCGATGCCATAACCGGCGGACCGGTCAACTCCGCAGTCGCTCATCCATTCCGGGAACGCGGAGAAGTACCGGGACCAGATGTCGCGGAGAAGGAGGTCTTCCTTGGCGCCCTCCTCGACGAGCACCACGTGGCTGCCAACGCCGGCGCTGCGGGCGCAGACCAGATTCGCCGGCAGACCGGTGCAGAAGGCGATGGTGACTTCCGTCGGGTAGTCGCCCGCCGTCATGCCGTCGCTCGTTGCCTGAACGGCCTCGCGCACGGTGATCGTAGGGGTTCCGGGCGGGACGGGTTGCTCGCAGAGCGCGGCCAGCCGAGGATCGGGACGGCTTCGGGCGAAGAGCCACCACACCCCGCCCACGAGGAGCAGGAGGAGGAGAAGAGTGGCGGCGATTTTGCGCATGGAGCGAACCCTTTTCAACCTTTCAACTATCAGTAAACCCCGTACACGACGGTTCTCTCGTTCTTCTTCGACTTGCGCCCGGGGAGGGGGTCGGGCTCGAAGGGGGAGGCGGGGAGGACGGCGATGTAGAAGCGGCGCGCGGCGGGATCGGGGCGGGAGAGGACGTCGAGCTTGAGCGGGACGGAGCCGTAGGCGAGCGCGGTGCGGAGGTTGTCGCGGTGCTTCGTCCAGGACTTGCCGTGCTCGTCGTCGCCGCGAAGGGCGTCGAGCGGGGCCGTCGCGCCGGGGGCGATGCCGGAGGCGGAGAGAAGGAGGCCGTTGTCGTCGAGCAGGTAGAGCTCGTCGATCGGGGCGCCGAAGGCGTTGACGGCCTCGACGGCGCCGGAGGCGGGGTCGATGCGCACGTCGAGGCGCAGGGGCGTCGCGCGGACGGCGGCGCTCGAGAACGTGCCGGGCGTGCGCGGGGCGATCCAGCCCTCGTAGCGCGCGGTGCGTCCGGCGCGCAGGGGGCCGCTACCGCCGCCGCGGTCGGCCGGGGCGACGGCGGCGTCGGCCGGGAGGTCGACCGGGCCGAGCGTGAGCGGCGAGTAGAAGGCGTGGCCCGCGAGGACGACGGCGCGGCCGGCGCGCTGGTCGAGCAGGACGCCGCAGCGCATGTCGACGGTCGGCGTGACGCCCTCGCGTAGCAGGAGCGAGAGGAGGATGGCGACGCTGAAGACGGCGGAGACGGCGGGGAGGACCCAGAGGATGTGGATGCGGCGGTTCTTGCGTGCGAGGATCCAGAGCGAGACGGGCCCGGCGAGGACGGCGAAGGCCGTGAGGAGCAGGAGGAAGACGCCGACGGGCGGGCGGCCGAGCTCGCCCGCGGCGGCGCCGGACGCGGCGCCGGCGACGCAGTCGACCACCTCGTTCTGGCCGTCGAGGACGGAGCAGGCGCGCAGGACGTGGCGCAGGAGGAAGGCGCCGAGGTCCTCCGGGAGGTCGTCGGTCGAGCCGGGGCGCGCGACGGATTCCGGGAGGGCGGCGAAGAGGCCGAGTCCGCAGCGCAGGGCGGCGCCCGCGGGGATCGGATCGGCGGAGACGAGCGTCGAGCCCGCGGCCGCGGGGGTCGAGAGTGCGGCCAGGGCGGCGTCGGCGAACTCGGCGGGGACGCGCTCGGCGCCGACGAGGAAGACCGCGCCGCCGGCGGCGGCGTAGTCGCGCAGGGCGGCCTTGGCGGGGGCGGGGAGTTCCGGCAGGTCGCGCTCCGCGACGAAGACGGCCGAGAAGACCGAGTAGGCGCGCCAATCGCCGGGCCAGGGCTCGGCGAAGTCGCCGGCGCGGGCGGCGGTCGGGTCGAAGGACGAGCCTCCGTAGGAGGAGCCGCCTCCAAAGCCGCCCTTGGCCTTGAGCGACTCGGCGGTTTTGGAGAGCTGGTCGCGGAGGCGTTCGGCGGAGAGGGAGCGCGAGACGTAGAGCGCGGGGGCGTAGTCCCGGACCCAGTCGCGGAAGTCGGGGGCGCGCTCGGTCACGACGGTCTCGCGGCCGGAGCCGTCGATCGCGACGAGCCGCGGCGTGCCGCTGTGCCGGACGTGCGGCAGGGCGAACTCGCAGAGCGAGCGTCCGCCGGCGGGGACGACGAGGTCGGAGGACGCCTCGGTCAGGCCGTAGGAATAGGAGCCCTTCGCGTCGCCGTAGCGGATGCGGACGCGCTGGTCCGACGCGGTGGGGTTGCGGACCTCGGCGCGGACGAGGAGCGCGCCCTGGCGCCACTGGCCGCCGGGCGAGAGCGTGAGGTCGTCGACGACGAGCCCGCGCGGCGTGGTCGCGGCCTGCGCGGCGAGGGCGAACAGGGGAAGGAGCGGCAGGATGCGTTTCATGTTGGCTAGCCGACGCGGACAGAGTCGGGGAGGTCGAGGCCGGACTCGGAGACGGAGGAGAGGAGCGACTCGGCGAGGGAGGCCGGCGTGCGGTGGTCGAGGCGCGCCTGGTAGGACGGGATGAGACGGTGGTTGAGGACCGGGACCGCGACGGAGCGGACGTCGTCGAAGCCCACGGACGGGCGGCCGTCGAGGAGCGCGACGGCTCGCGCGGCCTCGGCCATCGCGATCGCGGCGCGCGGCGAGGCGCCGTAGCGGACGTATTTGCGCACGTCCTCGGGCGCGGTCGGGGCGTCGGGGTGCGAGGCGGCGACGAGGCGCGCGATCCACGCGGCGACGGGGCGCGGCAGGACGATGCGCGAGACGGCGTCGAAGCAGAGCCGCAGCGTTTCGACGGGCATCCGCCACTCGGCGCGCGGCGGCTCGCCGTGGCGGCGCGTGGCGAGGATGTCGGTCATCGTCTCGGTGTCGAGGTCGCCGACGAGCACGCGGAAGAGGAAGCGGTCGAGCTGCGCCTCCGGGAGCGGGTAGGTGCCCTCCAGCTCGATCGGGTTCTGGCTCGCGAGGACGAAGAACGGGTCGGGCAGCGGGCGCGTCGCGCCGAGGAGCGTGACGGAGCGCTCCTGCATCGTCTCGAGCATCGCGGACTGCGTCTTCGGGGAGGCGCGGTTGATCTCGTCGGCGAGGAGGATGTTGCAGAAGACGGGCCCCGGCTGGAAGACCATCTCGCGGCGGCCGTCCGCGGCGGTCTGGAGGATGTGCGCGCCGAGGATGTCGCCGGGCATGAGGTCGGGCGTGAACTGCACGCGCTTGAAGTCGAGCTGCAGGACGTCGCCCACGGCTTTCACGAGCGCGGTCTTGCCGAGGCCGGGCAGGCCCTCCAGCAGGATGTGCCCGCGCGCGAGGATGCCGGCGAGCACGAGCCGGTGCAGCTCGTGGCGGCCGAGCAGGATGCGGTCGAGCTCGGCGAGCGTGCGTTCGAGCGCCTCGCGGGCGGGCGCGATCTCCTCCGGAGCCGGCAGCGCCGGCTCGGGGGTGTTTGCAGGGGTGTCGTGCGGGTTCATGGGAGGAGTGGGGGTTGAAGAGGTTGAAGGGGTTGAAGAGGTTGAAGAGGTTGAAGAGGTTAAAAGGGTTGAAAGGGTAAAGTGTAAAGAGTAAAGTTGCGTGGCGGGGGCTTCAGGGTTCGTCTCCGAAGTAGGACTCGATGGCCTTCTGGTGGCGGGGGAGGACGGGGGCGGCGCGGGTGGCGCCGGCGTCGTCGGCGGAGGCGGAGGAGGGGTCGAGCGCGCCAGCGGAGACGGAAGCGGCCTCGGCGGAGACCTCGGGGTCGCCGGCGGAGACGCCGACGAGGACGCCGGACGAGGGGTCGGGCGGGCCGTCGGCGCTCTGCAGGCGGGTGTCGCGGAAGGCCTCCGGACCGGCGGGCGGGGTGGCGCCGGTGAAGCCGAGGGGCGCGGGCGGGCCGCCGTCGCCGTCCGGGCCGGTGCCGGGGCAGAGCCCGAGGCAGGCGGCGGCGGCCGCTGCCGCCGCGGAGCTTCCGGACTGCGCCTGCTGGAGGAGGGCGTCGAGCGCGGCGCCGGCGCCGGGTAGGAGCGCGCGCTTGCACTGCGAGCAGCCGGGGCCGCCGCAGTTCAGCAGACGCTCGAGCTCGTTGGAGGAGAGCTTCCAGGCCTCGTGGAGCGCGGCGAGAAACTGCCGGAACTCTTCCGGCGTCATGAGCTCCGCGGGACCGCCGGAGGAGGCGCCGCCGCCGCCGAGGAACTTCTGCAGCGACTCGGGCGAGAGCTTGGAGAGAAGCGAGGCGAGGTCGTAGAGCGCCTCGGGAGAGAGGTCCTCGAGCATCTCCTGGAGCGCGAGCAGGTCGCGGAGAGAGAGCTCGGGGGCGTCCTCGGCGGACGGCGCGCCGCCGCCGCCGGCCTGCGAGAGCTTTTGGGCGATTGTCGCGAGCGTCTCGGGCGAGACCTGCGAGAGGATCTCCGCGAGGCGTTGCATCATCTCGGGCGTGAGCTGCTGGCCGGCGCCGCCGGGGCACGAGCCGGACGCGCGGGCGGCGAGGCGGGCGAGGGCCTCGGGCGGGAGGTCCTTGAGCATCTTTCCGAGCTGGGCGCGGGCGGAAGCGTCGAGGGGCGAGAGGAGGTTGTCGAGGTCGAGCTGCTCGCGGAGTGAGAGGCCGTCGAGCGCGCCGGGGTCTGGGAGCTCGCCCTTGCAGAGGGCGTCGGCAAGAGAGGCGAGGGATTCGGGCGGGAGCTTGGAGAGGAGGGAGAGAAGCTCGGGGAGGAGTGACGAGTGACGAGTGACGAGTGACGAGTCGGGAGAGGAAGGGAGGGCGGAGGAGACGGAAGCGAGCGTGTCGGGCGAGAGGGGCATCGCCTGGAGCATGTCGGAAAGGGCGGCGGGCGCGGCGGCGGCGCCTTCGGGAGCGAGCGAGCCGGCCGCGGCGGCGTCGGCGAGGGCGGAGGCGACGCCCTCGGCGGCGAGGAGGGCGTTCTGCTCGGCGACGGCGGCGGAGGCGGCGGCGAGCGCGGCGTCGTCCAGCTTGCGGGCGACGTGGTCGAGCGCCTCGAGGAGGGCGGCCTGGGAGGCGTCGCCCTTCTCGGCGCCCTCGCGGACCTGCTCGAGCCACTCGCGCAGCTCGGCGGCCTTCGCCTCGTCGAGCGCGCCGGCGTCGAGCAGATCCTCGACGCGCTCCTCCTCGCGGGCGGCGAGGGCGCGGATGCCGGTGGGGTCGGGCGGGGCGGGGAGGACCTTCTCGAAGAGCGAGGACGGGAGCGCGAGCGAGAACGCGCAGAAGACGGCGGCGAGCGGGAGCGCGGCGGCGAGGGCGCGGGACGGACGGAACCGGACCGCGGGCTCGATCGTCTCGGGGACCGCCCACGCGGCGGCGCCGGGCATCCCGGAACAGAGCGCGAGGCCGCCGGCGCGCGAGGAGGACTCGACCGCGGCGAGGCAGCGCTCCTCGGAGGGGAGGCGGCGCAGCGCGGGAATCGCGACGGCGGCGAAGAGCGCGCCGACCGGGAGCGCGGCCCAGGGCAGGAGCGCGAGCGGGGAAAGCGACGGCGCCGCGACGCGGAGCGCGAAGAACGCACCTCCGGCGAGGAGGAGCCCGAATACCAGCGCGCCCCACGCCGCGCGCTGCAGCAGGGCGGCGCGGATCGCACGGCGGAGGCGGCGCGCGGCGGCGGCGGGGGACGCTCCTCCCGCGGCGGGGTTTGTTTTCATGCCCACCATCCTATCAGACCGCGGGAAGACGCGCAAGGCGCACGCGCGAGCGGGGCAATACGGTTCGCCGGACGGGGCTACCGGAAGGGAACCTTCTTTCGGGCGTTGGGGCCTTCGGGGACGAACACGTACGATTTCCGGATTTCCACGCTGCCGTTTCCGCCGCAGGCGGGACAGGAGACGAGCTGCTGGGCCGTGCCCTTCCATTCGGACCATTTGCCGCGACCTCCGCACCTCTCGCAGGCCCTCTGCGTCCGGACCGTCGTCCGGAACGAGCCTCCCCGCGCGCGCAACCAGAGCGGAAAGACATGGTCGGCGTTGAGAAAGTTGATGCCGAACGTGCGAAAGTAGACGGGCGCCTCGACCGGCTCCTCCGACACCTCCTCCGCGGGACCCGCGTCCTCCAGGGGCCGTTCGGCCCTCCAGTGGAACCGGCGGAGGCGTTCGACGGTGCGCCTGCGCTCCCAGCCGTCGCCTCCGAAGACCTCGCGACGATAGTCGTTCGTGACGGTATGGACGCCCTTCGGGACGAGGACGCCGCGGAGCTTCTGCCCGACGACGAGCGATCCCTGCTTGTCCGTTCCGCCGAAGAAGACCACGGCGTCGGAGCCGTCCTCCAGGTCGCCGGCGGCGCGGCGGTCGGCGGGCACGAGCCTGCGGACGAGCCAGAGCTCGCGGTCGGGATCGAGCAGCTCGGCGAGGGAAAAGGAATAGACGAGCTCCTCGGCGGCCGCCGCGGCGCGGGCGTTCGCGGCGGAGGACTTCGCCCCCCCGGCCGCCTTGGCCGCGGCGTGCGCGGCGCCGGAGGCCCGGACGGCGAGCTGCTCCCTGATCTCGGGGATTTTCGCACGGCCGCAGACGCCGGAGAGCTTGCCGGGCACGGTGCTGTAGACGACGAGATCGTCGCGCCGGACGATCTCCATGAACTCCCGGATCGCGTGGACGCGGATCTCCGCGGGGCAATCCTTCCAGACGAACGTCTCGCTCTCCGTCCCGGCGGCGAAGGCCAGGGCGGGGATGGCGGCGAGCAGGAGCAAAAGAGGCTTCATGCGCGGAGATTATACGGCGAATCGCCGGAAAAGCAACCGAATGCCCGGCGCATGGCGCCCGAGATTTTTCCGCTTGCTTTCGCGGCTGGGGCGTGGTAGCATTCACCGCGCTTTTTCACGCACAAGGAACGCATCGGAGTCCCCCACATGCCCCGCGAACTCGCCATCATGGAATGCACGGTCTGCAAGTGTCGCAACTACACGACGACCCGCAACAAGAAGACGCAGACCGCCCGTCTCGAACTTCTCAAGTTCTGTCCGCACGACCGCAAGCGGACCGTCCACAAGGAAGTCAAGTAGCCCTCTTTCGCACACGCCGGTAGCGCAATTGGCAGAGCAGCGGTCTCCAAAACCGCAGGTTGCAGGTTCGAGGCCTGCCCGGCGTGCCAATCTTCCACCGCCACCGCCCGCCGCCCGCGGGCGGGCCCCGCGAGGGGCCGCGCGGCCAACCCCTCCCCCCGGAATCCCAACATGAGCAAGGTCGCAGACGCCTTCAAGTCGTTCGGCGAGTTCCTCCGCGAATGCGGCGCCGAAATCCGCAAGATCTCCTGGCCGAACCGCCAGCAGCTGATCGGCTCGGTGTGGGTCGTCGGGTCGCTGATCCTGCTCCTGAGCCTCTATGTGTTCGCCTGCGACTTCGTGCTCGGGCGCACGATGACCTGGCTCGTGAAGCTCGGCGAGTAGCCGCGCCCCTCCCGATTCCGCAACCCTCTTCCGAAAGAGCAACCGACATGAGCATGGAGTGGTTCGTCCTCAACACGCTGACCGGCCAGGAGCAGAAGGTCCAGAAGCTCCTCAAGGCCAAGGCGAGCGAAGGCGCCGTCGACCTCGCGCCGTTCATCGGCGAGACGATGATGCCGACCGAGAAGGTCACCTCGACGCGCGGCCCCCGCCGCGTCACCGTGACGCGCAAGCTCTTCCCCGGCTACGTCTTCGCTCAGCTCGACCTCTACCGCGATCCGCGCCACAAGCGCCTCAACCGCGACCTGTGGCAGTACGTGAACCAGCTCCAGGGCGTCATCGGCTTCCTCGGCGCGCAGCGCAATGCGCGCGGTGAGATGGTCGTCCCGCCGACGCCGATGACGGACGAGGAGGTCGCCAACGTCCGCGCCGTCACCGCCGCGCCGGAGGACAAGCCGAAGCTCAAGGTCACCTTCGAGCCCGGCGAGGAGGTCAAGATCGTGGACGGGCCGTTCATGGCGAGCACCGGCACGGTGCAGACCGTAGACCCGGACAAGGGCCGCCTCACCGTCACGGTCACGCTCTTCGGCGGCGATACGCCGGTCGACCTCGAGTACTGGCAGGTCGAGCGCGTCGAGAAGAAGCCCGAGGACGCCACCGGCGCCTAGCGCATCCGGGGCGTCCCGTCCGCGCGGACCCCGGCATCCTTCCGCACGCGTTCGCGAGGCGAAAATTTCCCTTGCTTTTGCCACGGGAGTTTGGTAGACTCTCGCGCGTTTTTGCGTCCGCCCGCAGGCACCGGTAGGGAACCGGGAGGGCCGGACGCGGTCCACAACACAACAGAAAGCACCCTCACATGGCCAAGAAAGTCACCGGCATCGTGCGCCTCCAGGTGCCCGCCGGCAAAGCCAATCCCGCCCCGCCGATCGGCCCCGCCCTCGGCGCCCAGGGCGTCAACATCATGGCGTTCTGCAAGCAGTTCAACGCCGCCACCGCCGACAAGGACGGCCTCGACATCCCCGTCGTCATCACCGTCTACGCCGACAAGTCCTTCACCTTCATCCTCAAGAGCCCGCCCGCCGCGGTGCTCCTGAAGAAGGCCGCCGGGCTCCAGAAGGGCTCCGGCACGCCCAACAAGACGAAGGTCGGCAAGGTCACCAAGGCCCAGATCCTCGAGATCGTGAAGACCAAGGCCGCCGACCTCAACGCCACCGACCCCGAGCACGCCGCGCGCATGATCGAGGGCACCGCCCGCTCGATGGGCATCACCGTCGTGAAGTAGGAGGGCCACCGAGATGAAGAAGCACGGCAAGAAGTACGTCGACGCCGCCAAGAAGGCGCCGCAGGGCGCCGTCTCCGTCGCGGAGGCGGTCGCGTTCGTGAAGGCCAACGCCTTCGCCAAGTTCGACGAGTCGGTCGAGCTCGGCATGCGCATGGGCTGCGATCCCCGCAAGTCCGACCAGATGATCCGCGGGACGGTCTCCCTCCCGCACGGCACGGGCAAGGACGTCCGCGTCGTCGTGTTCGCCGGCGGCGCCGCCGCCGAGGCCGCCAAGGCGGCCGGCGCGATCGAGGCCAGCACGGACGAGCTGCTCGAGAAGATCAAGGGCGGCTGGATGGACTTCGACGTCGCGATCGCGACGCCCGAGGCCATGACGGCGGTCCGCAAGCTCGCCCGCGTCCTCGGCCCCCGCGGCCTGATGCCGAACCCGAAGACCGGCACGGTGACGGACGACGTCGCCTCGGCGGTGACGGCCCAGAAGGCCGGCAAGGTCGAGTTCCGCATGGACCGCCAGGGCAACATCTGCGTCCTCGTCGGCAAGCGCTCGTTCGACGCCGACAAGCTCGCCGCCAACATCGAGGCGCTCGTGGAGGCGATCCGCGCCGCCCGTCCCGCCGCGGTGAAGGGGCAGCTGTTCAAGAAGATCTCCGTGAGCTCGACGATGGGCGTGCCCGTCCGTCTCGACATCCGCGACTAACCCGGGAAAGGAGAAAGACAATGACCAAACCCCAGGCCAATTCCAAGCGTCCGGAGAAGCTTTCCGCCATCGCGGAGATCGACGAGTTCGTCAAGAACTCCGGCTACTGCTTCGTCCTCAACTACGGCGGCCTCAACGTCGAGCAGCTCGCGGCGCTCCGCGTCGAGCTCGGCAAGGCCAAGTCCACGCTGAAGGTCGTCAAGAACACCTACCTCGCCAAGGCGCTCGAGGACAAGGGCTGGACCCAGCTCGAGTCCGTCCTCTCGGGCCCGACGGCCCTCGTCGCCGGCGACGGCGACCCGGCCGAGGTCGCCAAGGCGATCGTGGCGTTCCTGAAGAAGAACGAGCAGGCCTCCGTCAAGGCCGGCCAGCTCGAGAACCAGACCCTCGACGCCGCGCAGGTGAAGCAGCTCTCCGAGCTCCCGGGCAAGGACGAGATGCGCGCCAAGCTGCTCGGCACCCTCAACGCCCCCGCCCAGAACATGGTCGGCGTCCTCGCGGCCTCGCTGCGGAGCGTCCTCTACGTGCTCAAGGCGAAGGTCGACAAGGAGGGCGGCGCCGCCTAGACCCTTTCGGCGGGCCCCGCGCCCAGCGCGGGGCCCGCCGGAAATCCATCCATAAAACCGAAGCAGCCGCGCGGCGGGTGCCGCGAAGGGGCGCCGAGGTTCCATCCGGGCGAAAGGCCCGGAGGGTTGGACAAACAAAACAGAAAGACAAAGAAAATGACCAAGGAAGAAATTGTCGAAGAGCTCAGCAAGCTCTCCGTGCTCGAAGTCGCCGGCCTCGTGAAGGCCCTCGAGGAGAAGTGGGGCGTTTCCGCCGCCGCTCCCGTCGCCGTCGCCGCCGCGGGCGCCGCCCCGGCCGCCGCCGCCGCCGAGGAGAAGACGGAGTTCGACGTCAAGCTCGTCGAGACCCCCGCCGACAAGAAGATCGCCGTCATCAAGGAAGTCCGCGGCGCGCTCGGGCTCGGCCTGGCCGAGTCGAAGAAGCTCGTCGAGGAGAACGGCATGATCAAGTCCGGCGTCTCCAAGGCCGAGGCCGAGGAACTCAAGAAGAAGTTCGAGGCCGCCGGCGCCAAGGTCGAGGTCAAGTAGCCTCGCCGCCCGCCCGCGGCGCGCACGCGCGCGCCGCGCGGCGGGCCGCTTTTTATCCTGTTTCCCTGCTCTTTGTCCCCATCGCGGTCCTTACTCGGTGCGCATAGCCGGGGCCCGCCCGAACCCTTTCCGCGGAGCGTTGTCGCTGCTTCCGCACCCACCCCACGCATCCCCCCACGAGGCACACGATGGCAGAAAGAACCGTCTTCGGCAAGCTCAGGCCCGTCCTGACCCCGCCCGACCAGATCGAGATCCAGACCAAGTCCTACGAGGAGTTCCTCCAGAAGGACGTTCCGCCGGAGAAGCGGGCCGACATCGGCCTGCAGGGCATCTTCAAGAGCATCTTCCCGATCGAGAGCTACGACGGGCACTACGTGCTGGACTTCATCCAGTACCGCCTCGGCCGCGCGCCGGAGGACCGGGCCGCGCCGGAGCCCAAGGACGATCCGCTCACCGCGCTGCGCGAGGGCGTCACCTACTCGGCCGCGCTCAACGTCGAGTTCGCGCTTCGCAACGGCGAGTCGACGATCCGCGAGTGGGTCTACCTCGGCGACGTCCCGCTCATGTGCGAGGACGGCGCGTTCGTCATCAACGGCGCCGAGCGCGTCATCGTCTCCCAGCTGCACCGCTCCCCGGGCATCTGCACGGAGCGCGCGATGCACGCCAACGGCACGCCGCTCTACTCCGTCCGCATCATCCCGGACCGCGGCTCGTGGCTCGAGTTCCAGTTCGACACGAACCACAAGATCTGGGTCTACATGGACCGCCGCCGCAAGGGCCGCAAGTTCCTCGTCTCGACGTTCCTGCGCTGCCTCGAGTACTCCTCGGACCGCGACATCCTCTCGAACTTCTACGCCTACGAGAAGAAGGCGATCGGCTACGAGACGATCCGCACCTCCGGCCAGTCGATGCCGCCCGCGGCGCGCCTCGCGACGATGGTCTTCGTCGAGAACATGCGCGCGGGCAAGGAGCTCGTCGCCGACCAGTACGACTTCGTCACCGCGCGCGTGCTGCGCAAGCTCGCGCAGGCCGGCGTCAAGGAGGTGAAGGTGCTCGACGCGGGCTGGGACGCCCGCCGCCTCGAGAACCTCGTCTTCCCGGAGGACATCCGCGACCCGAAGACGAACGCGCTCCTCGCGCACCGCTACGAGTTCGTGAAGGTCAACGCCCTCAACCAGCTCGCCCAGGCCGGCATCCCCGAGCTCGAGGCGCTCGACGTGGCGTGGGACGGCGGCGTGATGCTCGAGACGATGCGCGCCGACCCGACGCACAGCCAGGAGGAGGCCCTCAAGGACATCTACCACCGCCTCCGCCCGGGCGACCCCGTCACCGCCTCCAACGCGCAGCAGCTGGTGCGCCGCCTCTTCTTCGACAACCGCCGCTACGACCTCGGGAAGGTCGGCCGCTACAAGCTCAACCTGAAGCTGCGCGACTTCCGCGACCCCACCCGCCAGGAGCCGCCCGAGCTCCCGCCCGAGCTGCGCGTGCTGGACAAGAGCGACATCATCGCCGCGCTCCGCCTCCTCGCCGCCGTGAACACCACGGCCAAGCAGCCCAAGGGCGGCGACCGCATCCCGCAGTGGCGCCAGGCGACGACGGTGGACATCGACGACATCGACCACCTCGGCTCCCGCCGCATCCGCACCGCGGGCGAGCTGCTCGAGAACCAGTGCCGCATCGGCCTGGCGCGCACGGAGCGCACGATCCACGAGCGCATGACGATGGCCGGCAGCCAGAACGCCGACAACGAGAGCGAGATGCTCCGCCCGACGCGCCTCGTGAACTCCAAGACGTTCGGCGCCGTGGTGAACGAGTTCTTCGCCCGCAGCCAGCTCTCCCAGTTCATGGACCAGACCAACCCGCTCTCCGGCCTGGCCCACAAGCGCCGCCTCTCGGCCCTCGGCCCCGGCGGCCTCTCGCGCGACCGCGCGGGCTTCGAGGTGCGCGACGTGCACCCCTCGCACTACGGCCGCATCTGCCCGATCGAGACGCCCGAGGGCCCGAACATCGGCCTCATCTCCTCGCTCGGCATCTACGCCAAGATCAACCAGTACGGCTTCATCGAGACGCCCTACCGCAAGGTCGAGCACGAGAAGGACGGCACCCCGCACGTCACGGACGAGGTCGTCTACATGTCCGCCGACCAGGAGGAGAAGTTCGTCATCGCGCAGGCCAACGCCCGCCTCGACGCGAAGAACCACTTCATCGACCCGACGATCCGCGTCCGCTACCACGGCGAGTTCCAGGAGGCGCCCAACCGCCGCGTCCAGTTCATGGACGTGAGCCCGATGCAGGTGATCTCCATCGCCGCCGGCCTCATCCCGTTCCTCGAGCACGACGACGCGAACCGCGCGCTCATGGGCGCCAACATGATGCGCCAGGCGGTGCCGCTGCTGCGCACGGAGCGCCCCTACGTGGCCACCGGCCTCGAGGGCGCCGCCGCGCGCGACTCCCGCGTCATCGTGGTCGCCGACGAGCCCGGCGTCGTCGCCGAGGTCGACGCGACGCACGTGCTCGTCACGCCCGACGGGAAGAAGCCCGCCAAGGGCGCGACCGGCAAGGACGCCGGCCGCTGCTACAAGCTCCAGAAGTTCCGCCGCACCAACGCCAGCACCTGCTTCAACCAGTGGCCCGTCGTCTCCGAGGGGCAGCGGGTGAAGAAGGGCGACGTCCTGGCGGACGGCCCCGCCACCGACCAGGGCGAGCTCGCGATCGGCAAGAACCTGCTCGTCGCCTACATGCCCTGGTGCGGCTACAACTTCGAGGACGCGATCCTCATCTCCGAGCGCTGCCTGCGCGACGACACGTTCACCTCGCTGCACATCGTCGAGTTCGAGTGCCAGGCCCGCGACACGAAGCTCGGCCCCGAGGAGATCACGCGCGACATCCCGAACGTCGGCGAGGACGCCCTCCGCAACCTCGACGACCGCGGCGTGATCCGCGTCGGCGCCGAGGTCAAGCCCGGCGACATCCTCGTCGGCAAGGTCACCCCGAAGGCCGCGGACTCCGAGCCGCTCCCCGAGGAGCGCCTCCTGCGCGCGATCTTCGGCGAGAAGGCCGCCGAGGTGCGCGACACCTCGCTCAAGGTCCAGCCCGGCACGTTCGGCATCGTGATGGACGTCAAGGTCTCCAGCGGCGAGGACGCCCCGCGCGGCCACAGGGCCTCCGGCGGATTCGGCGCCTTCGCGCAGTCCGAGAAGCCCGCCAAGCCCAAGACGCTCAAGGAGATCGAGAAGGAGCACGCCGCCGCCGTCAAGAATCTCGAGAAGGAGCTCCTCGGCGAGCTCTCCAACGCGCTGCTCGGCTCCAAGATCCCGTTCGACGTCGAGGCCGGCGCGGACGGCTCGATCCTCATCCCCGCCAACCGCAAGATCACGCAGGCGATGCTCAAGAAGGTCGTCGCCGCGCGCGACGACGTGCGGGCCGACAAGTCCCCCGTCGGCGACCAGCTCGCGCAGATTCTCGAGAAGTCCCGCCGCAAGTTCGTCGACGCCGAGGACCGCCGCAAGCGCGACCTCGACGACCTCGAGCGCGGCGAGGCCACCAGCGGCGCCGTCCGCTTCGTCAAGGTGTACCTCGCCGAGAAGAAGACCCTCAGCGTCGGCGACAAGCTCTCCGGCCGCCACGGCAACAAGGGCGTCGTCGCCCGCATCCAGAAGGACTGCGAGATGCCGTTCCTTCCGAACGGCCAGCCGGTCGACATCGTCCTCAACCCGATGGGCGTCCCCTCCCGAATGAACCTCGGCCAGGTGTTCGAGACGCACCTCGGGGCCGCCTGCCGCGCGCTCGGCATCCACGCCGCGACGCCGGTGTTCGACGGCATCCACGAGGACGAGATCCACCGGATGCTCGGCGACGCCTCGAAGAAGGAGGACTTCGGCTGGATCAAGGAGGACGGCAAGTCCGTGCTCTACGACGGCCGCACCGGCGAGCGCTTCGACCAGCGCGTGATGGTGGGCGTGACCTACATGCTCAAGCTCCACCACCTGGTGACCGACAAGATCCACGCCCGCTCCGTCGGGCCCTACTCCCTCGTCACCCAGCAGCCGCTCGGCGGCAAGGCGCAGGCCGGCGGCCAGCGCATGGGCGAAATGGAGGTGTGGGCGCTCGAGGCCTACGGCGTGGCCTACGCGCTGCAGGAGATGCTCACCGTCAAGTCCGACGACGTCGCCGGGCGCACGCGCATCTACGAGTCCATCGTCAAGGGCCAGAACTCCCTCAACGCCGGCATGCCGGAGACCTTCAAGGTGCTCATCAGCGAGCTCAAGGGCCTCTGCCTCGACATGCGCCTCGAGGGCGAGAAGGAGCGCGCCGCCGTCGCCGCGGCGCTCGAGAACAACTAAGGACAGGCCAAGGAGACACACGACATGAACTACGCCATGAAGGAAATCTTCGACGAGAACGTCTCCGTCGATTCCTACGACGACGTCCGCCTCACGCTCGCCTCCCCCGAGACCATCCGCTCGTGGAGCCACGGCGAGGTGAAGAACGCCGAGACCATCAACTACCGCACCTACCGCCCGGAGCGCGACGGCCTCTTCTGCGAGCGCATCTTCGGCCCGACGCGCGACTGGGAGTGCGCCTGCGGCAAGTACCGCAAGGTGAAGCACAAGGGCATCGTCTGCGACCGCTGCGGCGTCGAGGTGACGATCGCCCGCGTGCGCCGCGAGCGCATGGGGCACATCGAGCTGGCGGTCCCGGTCTCGCACATCTGGTTCTTCAACTGCCAGCCCTCCCGCCTCGGCACGATCCTCGACGTCCCCGTCAAGGCGCTCGAGCGCGTCCTCTACTACGAGGACTACATCGTCACCGACCCGGGCGACCTCGAGGGCGCGCTGGCGTTCTCCGGCGGCTTCAACCCCGCCGCGAGCCAGCTCCCGCCGCTCAAGGTCAACCAGATCCTCACCGAGGCCGAGTACCAGCGCTACCGCGCCGTGTTCGGCGACGAGTTCGAGGCCCAGATGGGCGCCGCCGGCATCCAGAAGCTGCTCCAGCGCCTCGACCTGGAGAAGATCAAGGGCGAGCTGGAGGAGCAGATCGAGGCCACCAAGAGCAAGCAGGCCAACAAGAAGCTCGCCAAGCGCCTCAAGGTCTGCGAGGGCTTCCGCACCTCCGGCACCAAGCCCGAGCACATGATCCTCACCGTGCTCCCGGTCATCCCGCCGGAGCTGCGCCCGCTCGTCCAGCTCGAGGGCGGCCGCTTCGCCACCTCCGACCTCAACGACCTCTACCGCCGCGTCATCAACCGCAACGGCCGCCTCCGCGGCCTGCTGCAGCTCAAGACGCCCGAGGTCATCGTCCGCAACGAGAAGCGCATGCTCCAGGAGGCCGTCGACGCCGTGTTCGACAACGGCCGCCACGGCCGCGCCGTCACCAGCCAGACCGGCGGGCGCGCCCTCAAGTCCATCTCCGACATGCTTAAGGGCAAGACCGGCCGCTTCCGCCAGAACCTTCTGGGCAAGCGCGTCGACTACTCCGGCCGCTCCGTCATCGTCTGCGGCCCCGAGCTCAAGCTCTGGCAGTGCGGCCTCCCGAAGGAGATGGCGCTCACGCTCTTCGAGCCGTTCATCATCCGCCGGATGAAGGAGAAGAACCTCGCCCACACCGTCCGCTCCGCCAAGAAGCTCATCGAGCGCCGCGACCCGCACGTGTGGGACGTGCTGGAGGAGGTTACCAAGGGCAAGACGGTCATGCTCAACCGCGCCCCCACGCTGCACCGCCTCTCGATCCAGAGCTTCGAGCCCGTGCTCGTCGAGGACAAGGCCATCCGCCTGCACCCCCTCACCTGCACGCCGTTCAACGCCGACTTCGACGGCGACCAGATGGCCGTCCACGTCCCGCTCTCGGTCGAGGCGCAGATGGAGTCGCGCCTCCTGATGCTCTCCGCCAACGCCATCTTCTCCCCGGCGTCCGGCAAGTCCATCAAGACCCCGACGCAGGACATCGTCCTCGGCGTCTACTTCATCACCGCCGAGGCGCAGGACGACCGCATGCGCCGCGAGAACGGCCTCCCCGCCGACCCGCCCTTCGAGCGCCTGCCGCTCTTCTGCGACGCCTCCGAGGTCCACTTCGCCTACGACGAGAAGGACGTCGGGATGCACACCCGCATCCGCTTCGCCAACCCCGACCGCGGCAAGGACACCCGCCACGGCGACAAGGAGAAGGCCGTCATCGAGACGACCGTCGGCCGCGTCTTCTTCAACGAGATCTGGCCCTCCGCGCCCGGCCCCGACGGCGTCGCGATGGGCTTCGTCAACAAGAAGGTCGACAAGTCGCTCCTCGGCGACCTCATCCGCGACTGCCACGACGTCGCCGGCCCCAAGGTCACCGTCGCCACGCTCGACGCCCTCAAGGACCTCGGCTACGCCAACGCCACGCTCGCGGGCGCGTCGATCGACCTGGTGGACATGATCGTCCCCAGCGCCAAGCAGGCGATCATCGACGAGGCGCAGAAGACGGTCGACGGCATCCGCTACCAGTACCGCCAGGGCGTCATCACCGAGGGCGAGCGCCACAACAAGGTGGTCGACGTCTGGTCCGCCGCGGCCGACAAGCTCGTCACCGTGATGTACAAGGCGATCAACGAGAACGGCTGGACGAAGGAGGACGCCCAGAAGGGCCTCACCAAGGACATGGAGATCAACCCGGTCTTCATGATGGTCGACTCCAAGGCCCGCGGCTCCAAGCAGCAGATCCGCCAGCTCGCCGGCATGCGCGGCCTCATGGCCGATCCCTCCGGCAACATCATCGAGACCCCGATCAAGTCCAACTTCCGCGAGGGCCTCTCCATCCTCGAGTACTTCATCTCCACGCACGGCTCCCGCAAGGGCCTCGCCGACACCGCGCTCAAGACGGCCGACGCCGGCTACCTCACGCGCAAGCTCGTCGACGTGTCGCAGGACGTGATCATCACCGAGGAGGACTGCGGCGCCCCCAACGGCATCGAGGTCTTCCCGATCATGGACGGCGAGAAGGTCGTGACGCCGCTCACCGCGCGCGTCCTCGGCCGCACCTCCCTCAACGACATCGTCGACCCCGCCACGGGCGAGGTCATCGTGCCGGCCAACGAGGAGATCGACGAAAAGGCCTGCAAGGCCATCGCGCGCCTCAACCTGCCGTCCCTCTGGATCCGCTCCGGCCTCACCTGCCAGGCCGAGCACGGCATGTGCGCCAAGTGCTACGGCCGCGACCTGGCGACCGGAAAGCCCGTCCAGATCGGAGCCGCCGTCGGCATCATCGCCGCGCAGTCCATCGGCGAGCCCGGCACCCAGCTCACGATGCGGACCTTCCACGTCGGCGGCACGGCCTCCACGAGCGCCACCTCCACCGACCACGTCACGCTCGCCGCGGGCGTCGTCCGGTTCTCCGACGACATGCGCAAGGTCGTCAAGGAGAACGGCGACGTCGTCGTCCTCAACCAGGGCACCACGATCACCGTCGTGGACGAGCAGGGCATCGAGGTCGACCGCTTCTCGCCGCCGCTCGGCGCCACCGTCCACGCCAAGGACGGCGACAAGGTCAAGGCCAAGTTCAAGATCGCCGAGTGGGACGGCTACGCCACGCCGATCCTCACCGAGTTCGCCGGCCGCGTCGAGTTCCGCGACTTCGTCGACGGCGTCTCGATCGACAAGCAGGTGGACCCCAAGTCCGGCGTCCAGCAGCTCGTCGCCATCGAGACGAAGGAGAACCTCCACCCGCAGATCATCGTCTTCGACGACTCCGGCGCGGAGGGCCCCGTCGCGAAGGGCTACTACTCCATCCCGACGGGCGCCGTCGTGGTGGTGAAGGACGGCCAGCGCGTCGCCGCCGGCGACCAGCTCGCCAAGACCACGCGCAAGGAGAACAAGACCCGCGACATCACGGGCGGCCTCCCGCGCGTCTCCGAGCTCTTCGAGGCCCGCCAGCCCAAGGAGGTCGCCGAGATCGCCAAGATCGAGGGCGTCGTGGACTTCGGCGACAACGAGCGCGGCAAGCGCGTCGTCATCGTCAAGGACGACGCCACCGACACCGAGGAGCGGCACCACATCGCGATGGGCAAGCACATCATCGTCTACAAGGGCGACCGCGTCCGCAAGGGCCAGCCGCTCACCGAGGGCGCGCTCTCCCCGCAGGAGATCCTCGACGTCTCCGGCCGCGACGAGCTCCAGCGCTACCTCGTGAACGAGGTGCAGAGCGTCTACCGCCTGCAGGGCGTCGAGATCAACGACAAGCACATCGAGATCATCGTGCGGCAGATGCTGCGCAAGGTCAAGATCGTGAACCCGGGCGACACGGACTTCCTCTGGGGCGAGCAGGTCTCGCACGAGGAGTTCATGCGCAAGAACGAGGAGGCGATGGTCGAGGGCAAGCGCCCGGCCGAGGCCACCCCGGTGCTGCTGGGCATCACCAAGGCGTCGCTCGAGACGGACTCCTTCATCTCCGCCGCGTCCTTCCAGGACACGACGCGCGTGCTGACGGACTCCGCCACGCAGGGCGCCCGCGACTACCTGCGCGGGTTCAAGGAGAACGTGATCCTCGGCCACCTCATCCCGGCCGGCACGGGCTTCCCGATGCACCGGTGCCTCAAGCTGGTGCCGCTGTGCGACCCGATCCCGGAGGAGGAGATGCCGCTCTCGGAGGACGAGAAGGCGCGCCGCGCCACCCTGGCGGCCACCGCCGCCGAGGAGGGCCGCGAGGAGGACGTCCCCGAGGCCGAGTACGTCGACGACACCGCCGAGTCCCTCTCCGGCGAGGCCCCCGCCTCCGACGACGAGGAGAACCCGGAGGCCTAGCGCGCCCGCAGACAGGCGAGATCGAAGCGGGGCGGCCTCGGCCGCCCCGCTTCCTTTGCGGCGCCTTTGTGCGCCCGGGAGGGGGCGGAGCCATCCCTCCGGTTCCGCGAGCTTGACGGCTGGCTACGCCCGGGGCAGGGCGGCGCGGAGGGCGACGACCGCCGCGCGCTGGGCCTCGGCCCAGGCGCGCGGATCGGAGGCGAAGCCGCCGGGCATCTCGACGAGCGGGCTTCCGCACGACTCGCAGCAGCCGCCGGGAGCAAGGACCGGTGCGCCGCAATGCGGGCAGGCGCGTTCGAGCACCTCGCCGCAGATTGCGCAGTGCGTGCCGGATCCCGCCGTCCCGAGCGGGAGGAACAGGAGCTGCCCGCCGACCCAGTAGGGCAGGTTCGAGGGGCATTCGAAATTGGGGCACCGCGCCCGCGCGCCGATGGCGGCGGCGGACGGACCCGCGGTTTCGCCGGGAGCCTCGAGCCCGAGCAGTTCCGAAAGCTTGACGACCGTCTCGCGCGCGACCTTGCCGCGCACGCCCGCCTCGAACTCCGAAATCTGCGACTGTCGGCAACCTGCCCTCGCCGCCAGTTCCGACTGCGACCAATGCGCCGCCCGGCGCGCGGCGCGCACCTGGAGGTGGAACGGTTCTGCGGAGGAGGTCGGCATGGGGCGGTAGTATGCTCCAAACGTCTGCTCGGAGCAAGAAAAACTTATCGACAGGAGTTGATAAAAATGTTGATAAATCGGTGGACGAAGCGCCTGTGAGTCACGTTCGAACCCAGATGTCTACAGGTGTTGTAAATAGTGTTTGAGAACAGAAATCAGACCTTGTTTTCGCGTCTTTTCATCGTCCGGACAATCGGTGCGCGAGCTTATCGACAGATTATCAACTTGAAGATTGATACATGACGACGGCGCGGTGCGTTCCGAACGCACCGCGCCGTCGAGTCCGGACGGTCGAATCTTAGCCGATCTCGATGCGGCGGGGCTGGTTCTCCGGGCGCTTCGCGACGGCGACGCGCAGGATGCCGTTCTCGACCGTCGCCTTCGCCGTGGAGGGATCCGCCAGCTCGGGCAGATCGACCGTGACCGCGAAGTTCGCGTCGGGGTCGAACTCGCGGACCGCCTCGCGGAAGCCGGCGGGCTTCTCGGCGGGCTTCTTCGTCGTGCGGAGGCGCAGCGTACGACCGTCGACGTGCAGGTCGACGTCGCCCTTGCCGGCGCCGGGGATCTCGAAGGTGATGTCGTAGCCCTCGGGGCGTTCCGCCATGTAGACGGCGGGCGTGGCGAGGCTCTCGTTGGTGTTGCAGGTGTCGTTCATGGGAAAATCCTTTCTTGTTTCTGTCGATCGGTTGGGTTCGTCGGTACTAGCCGCACGCGATCGCGATGCGGTGAGCGGGGGCCTCGACCTTCTTCGGAAGGCCGACGCGGAGGATGCCGTCCTTGAAGGACGCCGTAGCCTTCGCCTCGTCCACGCGGAACGGGAGCTCGATCTTGCGGATCCAGGCCGGGGCGCGCTTCTCGGCGGGCTTGCCGTCCTTGGCCTCGGGCTCGGCGGGATGGTCCGCCAGGACGATCGCGTCGTCCTCGATCGTGAGGTCGACGTCCTTGGCCGTGCGGCCGGGGAGAAGCACCTCCAGGCGGATGGCGTCGTCGTCCGTGAAGACGTTCACGGGCGGGAAACGGCCCGCGGCACGGCACTCGAGATTCTTCCAGACGCGGTGGAACTGGTCGGTGTCGATGTTGAGCAGGTCGTGCAGAAGACCCCAAGGGGTCATGTCGAACAGCGTGTTCATGCGATTCTTTCCTTTCCGCCCCGAAGCGGGGCATTGGTTGTTGACGGTTCCTGTATTGCATGGACCGTGCCAATCCGACCCATGGGGCTTTCTTTGAAGAACTGTGTCAACTTGTCTCTAATTTTGGAAATACGCGGAAAAATAGAGACAAAAACAACCTAAAGAGTTGTTTTCAACTCCAAAATACGGTCCCGCCTTGGGCTCGGATTCGTGGAAAATCAGCCGCGCGGCATCGCGCGGCGGCGCGTACGCGACTTGCCCGCGGCCTTTTTCGCCGCGCGCGCGGCCCGGAGGCTCGAGGGCGCCGGCGCGGCCTTCGGCGTGCCGTCGGGGTTGCGGCGCTCGCGCGCCCGGAACTGCAGCAGCACGCCCACGCCCGCCAGGTCGAACGCCTTGCGCAGCGTGTTCGCGAGGAACTGCCCGAACGAGGCCGGCATGCGCCGCGGGTCGTTCACGAAGAGGCGGACGCGGATCGGGTTCGCGCCCGTCTGCACCGCGTAGTGCAGTTTGAGCGGACGATCCGCGCGCGAGGGCGCGGCGTTGGAGGAGCACGCCTCCTGCAGGCAGCGGTTGAGCGGGCCGGTCGGGAGCGTCTGGCGCGCGGCGCGCGCGACGTGCGAGACCGCCGCCAGGACGCGGGAGACGCCACGCCCGGTCTTCGCCGAGAGGAAGACGGCCGGGCAGTGCGCCATGAACGGCAGGTCCGCGGCGAGCTGCTCCAGGAACTGCCGCTCCGTCTCCTTCGCCAGGTCCCACTTGTTCACCGCGACGACGCAGCTCTTGCCCTCGCGCGCCGCGATGCCCGCGAGCTGGCGGTCGAGGAGCCCCACGCCGCGCTCGGCGTCGAGCATCAGCACGAGCAGGTCCGCGCGCTCCACCGCGTCCTGCATCCGGAAGCGGCTGTAGCGCTCGACCGCCGAGTCGACGCGCGCCTCGCGCCGCACGCCCGCCGTGTCGATCAGGGTGTAGCGGCGGCCGTCGTACTCGAACGGAATGTCGATCGGGTCGCGCGTCGTGCCGGGCACGTCCGAGACGATCACGCGCTCGGCGCGCAGCGCGCGGTTGAGGAACGAGGACTTGCCGCAGTTCGGGCGGCCGACGACGGCGACGACGCACTCCTCGAACCGGTCCTCCGGCCCCGCGCCGAACGGCTCCGGCGCCGGGGGCGGGAGCTTCGCGTAGCACGCCTCCAGGAGCGCGTCCACGCCGCGGCCGTGCAGCGCCGAGACGGGGAAGACGGGGAATCCGAGCCGCGCGAACTCCGCCGCGTGCAGCGCGAGCGCGTCGTTGTCGGCCTTGTTCGCGGCGACGACCGCGCCCGCGCCGGCCTTGCGCAGCAGGCGCGCGACCTCGATGTCGAGCGGGTGCAGGCCGGCCTGGACGTCCACGACGAGCACGACCGCCGCGGCGCCGTCGAGCGCGGCGAGGGCCTGGGCGCGGACGCCCGCGTCGATGCGGTCGGCGACGCGCTCGCCGTCGAGCGCGAAGATGCCGCCCGTGTCGGCGAGCGTGAAGCGGCGGCCGTCGCGGTCGACCGTGCGCTCGAGGCGGTCGCGCGTGACGCCCTCCTGCTCGTGGACGATGGCGATGCGGCTGCGCGCGATGCGGTTGAAGAGCGCGGACTTGCCGACGTTCGGCCGCCCAACGAGCGCGATCGCCGCGCGCCGCGCGCCTCCGGCGGCCGCCGGGGCGGCGGGCG
>CACWKU010000019.1:8594-40391 GCA_902761575.1 uncultured bacterium | reverse complement strand
CGGCGCCGCAGCTTCCGCTCCGATGGAGCCCGCGCCCGTCGTCGAGCTCGCGGGCGACGCCCGCGCGGCGGCCGTCGCGCGCGGCGAGGAGGAGCTACACGCGGGGCGCGTCGCCGCGCTTCTCGTCGCGGGCGGGCAGGGATCGCGCCTCGGCTTCGACGGCCCGAAGGGCTGCTGCCCGGTCGGCCCGGTCTCGGACGAGCCGCTCTTCTTCTTCCACGCCCGCAAGCTGCTCGCGCGCGGGCGCCGCTACGGGCGGCCCGTCCCGCTCTACGTGATGACGAGCGCCGCGAACGACGCCGCCACGCGCGCCTTCTTCGCCTCGCGCGCCTTCTTCGGCCTCGCGGAGGAGGACGTCTTCTTCTTCTCGCAGGGAATGTGGCCCGCGCTCGACCCGGAGGGGCGCGTCGTCCTGGAGGCGCCAGACCGCGTCTTCCTCTCACCCGACGGCCACGGCGGCGTCCTCGCCGCGCTCGAGCGCTCCGGCGCGCTCGCCGACATGGAGGCGCGCGGGATCGCGTCCGTCTGCTACTTCCAGGTCGATAACCCGATGGTCGACATCGCGGACCCGGCGTTCGTCGGGCTCCACGTCTCCGAGGGCGCCGACTGGACGCTCAAGGTCTGCCGCCGCACCGGCGCCGCCGAGAAGATGGGGATGCCCGTCCTGCGCGGCGGCCGCACGGCGATCGTCGAATACACCGAGTTCTCCGAGGAGGACCGCTGCGCGCTCGAACCCGACGGCTCCCTGCGCTTCGCATGGGGCTCGCCCGCGCTGCACGTCTTCTCCGTGCCGTTCCTGCGGCGCGAGGCCGCGGCGGGGCTCCCCGTCCATCTGGCGCACAAGAAGGTGCCGTTCGTCGACGCGTCCGGCGCGCTCGTCAAGCCCGACGCGCCGAACGCCTACAAGTTCGAGAAGTTCGTCTTCGACGCCCTCGCGGACGCCCGCAAGGCCGTCTGCCTCGCGTTCGGCCGCGAGGAGGAATACGCCCCCGTGAAGAACCGCGACGGCGAGAAGTCGCCCGCCGCGTGCCGCGCCGACCTCTCGCGCAAGTGGGCGCGCTGGCTCCGCGCGGCGGGCGTCGGCGTCCCGCTCGGCGCCGACGGCCGCCCGCTCCGCCGCGTCGAGATCGACCCGGCCTTCGCGGACTCGCCCGCGGCGCTCGCCGCGCGCGACCTCGCCGGCGTCGACCCCGCCGGCGACGTCCTCCTCTCCGATGCCGATGCCCCCGCCTCCCGGTAAACCGGGGCAAATCGGGCGTTGAACGCCGGCGGGCGTTGGTGTAGAATGCGCCGCCGTCCGCGCAACCCCGCGGGCGCGCATCGCATGAACGACGAATCCAACGCCGCGGCGGCCGCCGGCGCCGCCCCCTCCAAGCACTTCCTCGAGCAGTGGATCGAGGACGACGTCCTCGCCGGCCGCACCGGCGGCAAGGTCGTCACGCGCTTCCCCCCGGAGCCCAACGGGTACCTCCACATCGGCCACGCCAAGGCGATCTGCGTTGACTTCGGCATGGCGAAGAAGTTCGGCGGCGAGTGCCACCTGCGCCTCGATGACACGAACCCGAGCAAGGAGTCCGACGAGTTCGCCGAGAACATCAAGACGGACATCCGCTGGCTCGGCTTCGACTGGGGAGAGCACTTCTACAGCGCGGCCGACTACTTCGACACGATGTTCGAGATCGCCGCGAACCTCGTGAGGAAGGGCCAGGCCTACGTCTGCTTCCTCTCGCAGGAGGAGTGGAAGAAGCACCGCGGCATCCCGACCGAGCCCGGCATCCCCAGCCCGTGGCGCGACACCCCGCCCGAGGAGAACCTCGCGCGCTTCCACGACATGCGCGACGGGAAGTACAAGGACGGCGAGTGCTGCCTGCGCGCGAAGATCGACATGGCGTCGCCGAACATCCACTTCCGCGACCCCGTCATCTACCGCATCATGCACACGTCGCACTACCACCTCGGCGACAAGTGGTGCGTCTACCCGATGTACGACTTCGCGCACCCGATCGAGGACGCGCTCGAGGGCGTCACGCACTCGATGTGCACGCTCGAGTTCGAGGTGCACCGCCCGCTCTACGACTGGGTCGTCGACCGCATGGACGAGATGGGGATGCTCGTCGAGCGCGGCGGCATGCGGATCCGCCCGCACCAGCGCGAGTTCTCCCGCCTCAACATCACCTACACCGTGATGAGCAAGCGCAAGCTGCATGAGCTCGTGGACCTCGGGAAGGTCTCCGGCTGGGACGACCCGCGCATGCCGACGCTCTGCGGCATGCGCCGCCGCGGCTACCCGGCCGAGGCGGTGCGCGCGTTCTGCGAGGGCGTGGGCGTCACGAAGTTCATCTCGACGACCGACGTCGGCATCCTCGAGCAGGCTGTGCGCGACGTGCTCAACCGCACCGCCGCGCGCCGCATGGCGGTGCTCGACCCGGTGAAGCTCGTGATCGACAACATGCCCGAGGGCGAGACGCACGAGTGCGACGCTGTCAACAACCCGGAGGACCCCGCCGCCGGCACGCGCAAGGTGCGCTTCGGCCGCGAGCTCTGGGTGGAGCGCGCCGACTTCATGAAGGATCCGCCGAAGAAGTTCTACCGCCTCGCGGTCGGACGCGAGGTGCGCCTCAAGTACGCGTGCCTCTTCACGTGCACCGGCGTCGTCGAGGACGCGGCCGGCAACGTGACGGAGATCCACGGCACGTGGGACCCCGCGTCGCTCGGCGGCAACGCGCCCGACGGCCACGCCGTGCGCGGCACGATCCACTGGGTCGACGCCGCGACCGCCGTCCCGCTGCCCGTGCGCCTCTACGACCGCCTCTTCCAGGTCGAGAACCCGGACGCCGACGCCGACCGCGACTTCAAGGAGTTCCTCAACCCCGACTCGTGCCGGGAGGCGACGGCGCTCTGCGAGCCCGCGCTGCGCGACGCGACGAGCGCTGGCGGCCCCGTGCAGTTCGAGCGCCTCGGCTACTTCTTCCCCGATCCCATCGACAGCAAGCCCGGCGCGCCGGTCTTCAACCGCACGTCGACGCTCCGCGACTCCTGGGCGAAGATCGCGAAGAAGTAGCCGCGCATCCCGCTCACCGCCTCGCCATGAAGCGGAACCCACGCCCCGCCCTCCAGCTCTACTCCATCCGCGACTACATCGCCGCCAACGGCCTGCCGCGCGCCCTCGAGGAGATCGCGAAGCTCGGCTACGAGGGCGTCGAGTTCGCGGGCTACTGGGGCTTCTCCGCCCCCGAGCTGGCGAAGATGCTCGCCGAGAGCGGCCTCGTCGCGTGCGGCACGCACCTCGACCGCTCGGCCTTCGCGCCGGACAAGGTTGCCGCGACCTGCGACTTCGAGCGCGCCTACGACAACACGCTTCTCGTCTGCCCCGGCGGCGGCAACATGCCGCCCGGCGTCGATTGGGGCCATCCCGACGCGCCGCCCTCGGCGGAGATCGACGACTTCGTGAAGCGCCTCTGCGACGACTACAACCGCGCCGCAGCCGACTGCGCGAGCCGCGGCTGCCGCGTCGGGCTCCACAACCACGCGTGGGAGTTCTCCGTCCGGATGACGGACGGCACGACGTTCTGGGACTACTTCTTCCGGAACACCGACCCGGCCGTGGCGATGGAGCAGGACGTGGGCTGGACGGCCGCCGCAGGCGTCGACCCCGCCGCGCAGTACCGCGCCTACCCGCACCGCTCTCCGACGCTCCACGCCAAGGAGAACGGTCGCGACGACGACCCGACATTCGACGCGATCCTCGGCCGCCCCGGCGCCTCGCTCGGAGTCGACTGGGACGCCGTCCTCGCCGCCGCCTCCGCGGACGGTGTCGAGTGGCTCGTCGTCGAGTGCGAGAAGCACTGCGACGGGCTCTCCTCCGCCGCCGGCTCGATCGAATTCCTCCGCGCCCGGCCCGGCTACCGGTAGACGGAGCGGGACGGGGCGAACCTGGGATTCGCGCCACGGCGGAGGTCGGACGGGCGGCCTCGCGGACCCGGGTCTGCGTTGACACGGCCGAAGAGGTCGCGTATCCTACGGGCCATGAAACGCACGCGCCTCCTGCTCGCCGCCGCGCTGGTCGGCTCGGCCCTTCTCTCCACCGCCGCGCAGCCGCCCGCGCCGCCGCGCCTCGTCGCGCCCGCCGAGGGCACGGTCGTTCCTCTCCTCAACGAGCGTCAGCGGACGTTCCTCTCGATGCCGCACGAGGAGCGCATCGCGGCCTACTCCAACGAGGCGTTCCGCGCGGAGCTCCGCAAGACGGCCGGGGACCGCCCGAAGCCGGTCCGCCTCGAATGGGACGGCGGCGACGCGACGGGCGGCGCGCGCACCGTCTACACGGTCGAGGTGCGCCGCCGGCCCGACGGCACGCCGGTCTTCCGCGCGGACACGGTCGGGACGTCCGTCGAGGTCGACAACCTCGAGATCGCGCGCGAGTACGAGTGGACGGTCCACGCGAACGCCTTCGGGCACGCGGCCGCGACCGGGACCTTCCGCACCGAGGACCGCGCGCCGCGCCTGATCGACGGCGGCGCCGTCCCCAACGTCCGCGACCTCGGCGGGCGCATCGGCCTCGGCGGCCGCCGCGTCCGGCAGGGCCTCGTCTACCGCTCCGCCGGACTCAACAGCAACGCCTCCGACGTCTTCTACACCCGCGAGGAGCTGCTCGCGGAGGCGGCCGACCCCGCCGCGCTCCTCGCGCAGGAGGCCGCGCTTTCCAACGAGGTCGTGCGCCTGCGCGCCGAGCTCGCGGGCTCGGCGCGGCTCGAGCTCGTCTCCGGCGAGCTGCCCCCGCAGTGGGCGCTGTTCCGTCCCGCGCAGGCCGCCTTCGACGCGGACGGCGGGGCCGCGCTCGCCGCGCTGCGCGAGATTCCGGCGACGTTCTGCGGCGCCCCGGCCGAAACCCTTTCCAAGGACGAGAACGGCGACTGGTACATCCACGGCCGCGCGAAGGCGGTCGGCCCCGCCGTGCTGTTCGCCGCGGTCGACGCCTCCGACGACGGCTGGCTTTCGCTCGGCTGCGGGGCCGACTGGTACTGGACGCTGCACGTGAACGGGGAGCTCGTCTTCGACCGCCGGGAAGGCAACGACAGGAAGCCGATCGGCGCCGACAACTTCGCCTTCCCCGTCCGCGTCCGCAAGGGCCCGAACCTCCTCGCCGTCGTCCTGAAGCCCGGCTCCGGCGGCTGGCGCTGGTGCTGCAGGACGTCCCCCGAAGACCGACGTCGACCTGCGCTCCGACCGCGAGGTCTACGGCATGGAGGGCTCCCCTCTCGGCCCGACCGTGGCGTGGGTCAACGTCTCGTCCTCCGCCTACGGCGGCATGCAGGACGAGGGGGGGCGGAAGGCGTTCGCGAAGGTCTTCCGCGTGTTCCTCGATCCGGAGAACTACCCGATCGACTTCCACTGCATCGCGGGCCAGGACCGCACCGGCGCCGTCGCGTTCATCCTCAACGCGCTGCTCGGCGTCGAGGAGGAGCAGCTCTACCTCGACTGGGAGGCGACGGCGTTCTGGAACCCCTCGCCCCACTTCAACCACGCCAGGCTCTTCGACCATCTCGTGCGCGGTTTCGACCGCTGGCCCGGAGACACGATCAACGAGCGCGTCGAGGCCTACGTCCTCGACCTCGGCTTCGCGCCGGAGGACATCGCGGCCTTCCGCGACCTCATGCTCGAGCCCGCGCCGTAGCCGCCGCGCATTCGGCGAGCGCAAACTCGTCGGCAAACCGCCGCGCGATGACGATCGAGGAACCGTCCGCGGGCGGCCGTTCCGTCCGCTGAAAATTCCGGACGCGTCGAACCGCGCCGCAACGCTCCAAAACTTTTTTTCAATTATCTGCATTTTTTTGTGGACAAACGTTTCGGAAAATTGTAAAAGGCATTTCAGAGCGCCGCACTTGGACACCCCTTGCGTTCCAACACCCCCAGGCGCTTGTCTTCGGGAAACCGAAGAGGAACGCGAGGAAGTCCGAAAACCGTTGGCGAACAAAACGTCGACGGGCAACAAAGCAAAGGAACAAAAAATGCCCACCAAGAAGGCTCCCGCCAAGAAGGCTCCCGCCAAGAAGGCCCCCGCCAAGAAGGCTCCTGCGAAGAAGGCCCCTGCGAAGAAGGCCCCTGCGAAGAAGGCTCCGGCGAAGAAGGCTCCGGCGAAGAAGGCCCCCGCGAAGAAGGCCCCCGCGAAGAAGGCTCCTGCGAAGAAGCCCGTCGCGAAGAAGAAGTAAGTCCTCCTCCACGGAGAAAGCCCGCGGGTCCCAACGGCCCGCGGGCTTCGTTTTGCCCGACGCGCCGACGCGCGTGCAAACCGAAGAACCTCGCGACACACCGACACGACATGAAGACGAAGCCCATCCTCCTCTGCGCGCTTGCCGCGATTCCCGCCGCGCTGCTCTGCTCCTCCTGCATCGAGGACGACTGGGACGACGACTACTACGGCACGCGCCGTCCGCGCTACTACGACCGGTACGACGACTACGACGACCGCTACGACCGGCACGACGACTACGACGACGGCTACCGCGCAGGCTACGAGGACCGCCGCCGCGACGAGCGGCGCTACGACCGCGACCGCCGCGACGACCGGCACCATCGCGACGACCGCGGCCCCGCGCGCCCGCACATCCCGAAAGGCTTCGTCCTCGCGGGCAGCTACCCGGCCGGCGGCGCGATCGAGGCGCCGATCCCGACGCGCAACCCGATCAGGCAGATTCTGATCGCATCGACGTCGGGAAGCGTCGCCGTCAACACCGTCGTCTTGCGCGAAGGCGGCGCGAAGACCCCCTATCCGGTCTCCGCCCGCATCGAGGCGGGCCAGACGCGGACGGTCGATCTCGGCGGCCGCCGCAAGGCGACCGGCATCCGCGTGAGCACCGGCGGCAAGGGCACGTTCGACGTCTACGTCCGCTAGCGGAGGTGACAACGCGGCGCGGTTCTGGTAGGATGGTTCCCGAAACATGAACGGTTCCGCCCACAGCGCCGCACTCCCCCGCCGCCTCCTCCCCGCGGCGTGCGCGCTGCTTGTCGCGTGCGCGGCGGCGGACGCCGCGGCGAAGGCGCCGGCGAAGAAGCCCGCGTGGAAGCCGAAGCCCGCCCCGGTCGTCCGCACCGCGGACGGGCTCTCCGTCTCCTCGAAGTACCGCTCGCCCCGCAACACGCAGCGCAGGCCCCGCAAGACCACGCGCTTCATCGTCCTGCACACGACCGAGGGCGCCGCGAAGGGCTCCCTGGAGAAGCTCTCCGCCAATGGCGAGTGCCACTATGTCGTCGACACGGACGGAACGCTCTACCTGATCGTCGACAAGAAGCTCGTCGCCTTCCATGCCGGGCTCTCGATGTGGGATGGAAAGACGGATCTCGACGGCTGCTCGATCGGCATCGAGATCGTCGGCCGGCATGACAAGGAGATCACCGCCGCGCAATACGCGACGCTTCGAAAGCTCCTCTCCGAGCTGAAGAGGACCTACGAGATACCCGACAGGAACGTGCTCACGCACTCCATGGTCGCCTACGGCAACGCGAACCACTGGCACAAGTACCGCCACCGCGGGCGGAAGCGGTGCGGGATGCTTCTCGCGTCGCCCTCCGCCCGCGCGAAGCTCGGGCTCCAGCCCGGCCCGTCGTTCGATCCCGACGTGAAGGCGGGTCGCCTCCGCAACGCGGACCCCGAGCTCGCGAGGATCCTCTACGCCAAGTCCGCCGCCGTCGCCGCGGCGCCCGCCCCGAAGGGGGGCGCGCCGGCGAAGACCTCCGCGCCCGCCGCTCCGGCGCCGCCGGCGGCCCCTCCTCGCGTCCAGGCCGTCGCGAAGCCCGCGCCCGAATCGAACGTCATCGGACCCGGACGCTCGGCTTGGGACATCGCGCGCGACCGCTACGACGACGCCTCGACCGTCTACACGTTCCCGAACGGCAGGCGCAAGACCGGCGCCGAGATCACCTCGAAGGAATGGCGGACGATGCCCGCGGGAACGGTCGTCGAGGTGGATGCCGCCGGTTCCGCGCCGGAGAACGGCAACGAGGGGCTGCTCACGATCGGCGTCGACGGCACGGCGGACGGCCTCGCCGGAGACGCCATCGCCTCGCAGTCCACGTTCTACTTCCCCGAAGGCAAGCCCTACCGGACCGGCGCGACGATGTCGCTCTCGGAGATCGAGTCCCTGCCCTCCGGCACGCGGATGCTCGTCGGCTACAAAGCCGTCGGCCCGGTCTCGCCGAAGCGTCCCGTCTTCTCGCTCTGCGGCGTCGCATGGAACCGCGGCGACACCTACTACTGGGATCCCGCGCGCCGGACGCTCCGGCCCGGCGACGAGATCACGGAGCGCACCATCCCGAAGGACGCGATGGTCTTCGTCCGCAAGGACTAGACGCCCGTCTCGTCGAGCGCCGTCCCGGCGGTGCGCTGCGACTCGACGATCTCGCGGTAGGTCGCGCACGAGCGCAGCAGCTCCGCGTGCGTGCCGACGCCCGCGACGCCGCCGCCTTCCAGCACGACGATGCGGTCCGCGTCGCGGATCGAGTCCGCGCGCTGCGCGATCGTGAGGACGGTCGTGCCGCCAAGCCGCTCGCGGAGCGCCGCGCGCAGCGCCCGCTCCGTGGCGGGGTCCACCGCGCTCGTCGCGTCGTCGAGGATCAGGATCCTCGGCCGCCGCAGCAGCGCGCGTGCGATACAGAGCCGCTGGCGCTGCCCGCCGGAGAGCGTCGTGCCGCCCTGCGCGATCCGCGTCGCGTAGCCCTCGGGCATCGCGCGCACGAAGCCGTCCGCCTGCGCGACGCGCGCCGCGGCCTCGACCTCCTCGTCGGTCGCCTCCGGCGCGCCCCAGCGCAGGTTCTCGGCGACCGTCCCCGAGAAGAGCCGCGGCGCCTGCAGCACGACGCCGATCGCGCCGCGCAGCGCGTCGAGGCGGTAGTCGCGCACGTCGCGGCCGCCGACGAGCACCGCGCCGCCGGTCGCGTCGCGGAAGCGCGGCACGAGGTGCAGCAGCGTCGACTTGCCGGCGCCCGTCGAGCCGACGAACGCGACGTGCTCGCCCGGCTCGACGCGCAGCGACACGCCGCGCAGCACGGGGTCTCCCGCCGCGCCCGGATACGAGAAGGAGACGCCGCGCCACTCGACCGAGCCGTCCGCGGGCGGCTCCGCGACGGGGCCGTCGGCGAGGTCCGGCTCCGTCGCGAGCACCTCCGCGACGCGCCGCGCGCTGATCGCCGCGCGGGAGAAGTGCATGACGTGGAACGAGAGCATCACGAGCGCGCCCATCACCTGCGAGCTCCAGTTCACGATCGCGAGGATCTCGCCGGCCTTCAGCAGGCCCGCGCTCGACTCGCGCGCGGCGAGGAAGACGATCGCGACGAGCGTCGCCTGCTGCGCGATCTGGAGCGACGGCCCGAGCCGCGCGCCGAGGAACCCCGTCGAGAGGCCGGTCTCCGCGAGCCCCTCGTTGAGCGCGTCGAAGCGGTCCTGCACGCGCCCCTCCTGCGCGAAGGCCTTCACGACGCGGACGCCCTCGAGCGTCTCCTGCATCGACGAGGCGAGCGCGTCGGTCCGCCGCTGCCGCTCGCGGAAGAGCGGGACCATCCGCGACATGAAGCGCACGACGATCCACGCCAGCACGGGCGCCGACAGGACGAGCGGCAGCGAGAGGCGCCAGTCCGTGAGGAGCACCAGCGCGATCGAGCCGAAGAGCAGGAACGGCGCGCGCAGCATCATGCGCGTCGCGGCGACGACGGTGAACTGGACGGTCGTGACGTCGTTCGTGAGGCGCGTCGCGAGCGAGCCGGCGGTGAAGCGGTCCGTCTGCGCGAAGGAGAGGCGCTGCACGCGCGAGAAGAGCGCCTTGCGCAGGTCGTTGCCGACGCCCGTCGCGGCGCGCGTCGAGACGAAGGTGCAGAGCAGCCCCCCGAGCGAGCCGACGAGCGCGAGCAGCAGCATCGTCCAGCCCGCGTCGCGGATGACGTCGAGCCGCCCCGCGCTCACGCCCTCGTCGACGATGCGCTTCATGAACGCGGGCTGCGCCAGGTCCATCGCAGCCTCGATCCCCATCGCGACGGGGGCGAGCGCGATCCAGTGCCGGTAGGGCCGCAGGAACCGGAACAGCGGCCGGACGGAGACGGTTTCGGAGGAAGGTTCCATCCGCGCGTCGTGCGGGCGCTAGAGCCGGACCTCGCGCCCGAGCCGCGCGGACTTGTAGAAGCCCTCGAGGATGGCGATCATGTCGACGCCCTGCTGCGGTTTGTAGCAGGGCTCGGCGCCGTCGAGGAGGACGTCCACGAAGTTCTTCAGGTTGCGCTGGTGGCCGTCGTCGCGCTGCTCGCCGGGCGGCACGATGTCGAGCAGCTCGCCGTTCTCCTCCGCGAAGATCCGCATCTTCGCGTCCTCGATCTCGAAGCCGGCCTTCGTGCCCATGAGCTCGACGAACCGCCGCTCGCGCGCGATGTTGCTCGCCCACGAGAACTCGATCTGCAGCACGGCGCCGTTGTCGAACCGGATGAAGCCCATCGCGAGGTCCTCGACGTCGAACGTGCCGCCCTTCACGGAATCGCCGAACGAGGAGTGCTCGGAGTCGGAGACGTCGTCCGCGCCGGCGAACTTGCAGAACGTCTGTCCGGACACCGCCACGGGCCTCGGGCTGCCCATGAGCCAGACCGCCAGGTCGATCATGTGGACCCCGAGGTCGATGAGCGGGCCGCCGCCCGAGCGCGCCTTCGTCGTGAACCAGCCGCCCTTGCCCGGGATGCCGCGTCGGCGCTGCCACCCGCAGCGCCCGGCGTAGATCTCGCCCGCGCGGCCGTCCTCGACGAACCGCTTGAGATACTTCGCCGCGTCGGTGAAGCGGTTGTTGCGCATCACCATCAGCAGCTTCCCAGCCTTCGCCGCGGCGTCGCGCATCGCGGCGGCCTTCCTCGCGTCGATCGCGTCCGGCTTCTCGCAGAAGACGTGCTTGCCGGCCTTGAACGCGGCGATGGCGATCTCGCTGTGCAGGTCGTTCGGGGTGCAGATGTCGACCGCGTCGATCGTCGGGTCCCTCAGCAGCTCGCGGTAGTCGGCGTACTGCTTCGCCTTCGGGAAGTATTCGTCGACGATCGCCTGCGTGCGCTCGGGGACGATGTCGCACGCGGCGACGACCTCGACGCGCGGCTCGTGCGCGTAGTATCGGTGGACGTGGAACCAGCGGCCGATGCCGCCGCAGCCGATGATGCCGACTTTGAGCGTCTTCTTCTTCATGGGGGTCCTTTCCCGCCTCCGGCGGCGGAGTTCGGGCCGGATTCTACCATTCCGGCCTCGAACAAGTCAAAGCCGGAACACGGATGAAGTTTGGGGTTGGTCCGCGGGGCCGATTGTGCTAGAATCACCGCCCGATGAACGCACGACACCTCCTTCTCCCGCTCGCTTTCGCGACCCTGGCCGCGCGAGGCGCGGGGTCCGATCCGGCCGAGGCCGCGCTCGCCCGCTGGGTCGACCGGCCCGAGCCCTACGTCCGCACCGAAGGCAAGACCGTCCATCCCGTCGCCCTCGGACTCTTCGGCGACGCCCAGACCGGAGCGCCGGAGGACGACGTCGCGGGGCTGCGGCTCGGACTTGCGACCGAACACCACAACGTCGGCGTCTTCGATCTCAACCTCCTCTACGGATATTCCGGCGGATTCCAGCGCGGATTCCAGCTCGGCAGCGTGAACGTCGTCGAGGGACCGCTCTCCGGCATGCAGCTCGGCATCCTGGTCAGCGTCTGCGGCGTCCTCGAGAACTCCCCGTCGACCGGCGCGCAGGCGTCCCTGCTCGTCAACTACGCCGACGGCCTCGACGGCGTCCAGCTCGGCCTCGCCTTCAACCGCAACGGAGTGGGCTCCGGGCTCCAGCTGGGCCTTGTCGCCAACTTCTCCGACCGCTTCCGCGGCGTCCAGCTCGCCGCGATCAATATGGATGGCGACGACATCCGCGGCGCGCAACTGGGGCTGATCAACGCCGGCGCGAAGGAGTTCCGCGGCCTCCAGCTCGGCGCAATCAACGGCTGCGCGGGCGAGCAGCACGGCCTCCAGGTCGGCCTCCTCAACACCGCCGGCGCGATGAACGGCGTCCAGTTCGGGCTCATCAACATGGCGACGACCTCGCGCGGCTGGCAGATCGGCCTCTACAATGACGTCCAGCACGCCGCCGGCGTCCAGATCGGCCTCGCCAACTGGGCGTCCGACGCCGAATTCCCCCTCCTTCCCTTCTTCCGCTCCTCCTTCTAGATCCCTCCGCGACCATCCCGACCATCCAGACCATCCAGACCATCCAGACCATCCAGACCATCTCGACCACACGACCATGAGCAAGACCGCACTCATCACGGGCATCACCGGCCAGGACGGCGCCTACCTCTCCCGCTTCCTCCTCTCCAAGGGCTACGACGTCTACGGCCTCCTCGCCCGCCGCTCCACGCCCACGACCTGGCGCCTGCAGTACCTGGGCATTCTCGACAAGGTCCACCTCATCGACGGCGACCTCACCGACATCGCCTCGATCGTCCGCGCTCTCCTCGCCTGCAAGCCCGACGAGGTCTACAACCTCGGCGCGCAGAGCTTCGTCGCGACCTCGTGGGCGCAGCCGATCCTCACCGCCAACGCGACCGGCCTCGGCGCGCTCAACATCCTCGAGGCGATCCGCCAGGTCCGCCCGGAGGCGAAGTTCTACCAGGCCTCGACCTCCGAGATGTTCGGCAAGATCCAGGAGCCCGTCCAGAGCGAGAGGACGCCCTTCTACCCGCGCAGCCCCTACGGCGTCGCGAAGCTCTTCGCGCACTGGTCGACGATCAACTACCGCGAGAGCTTCGGCCTCTTCGGCTGCTCCGGCATCCTCTTCAACCACGAGTCGCCCCTGCGCGGCATCGAGTTCGTGACGCGCAAGGTGACGGACGCCGTCGCGCGCATCAAGCTCGGCGCGCCGTCGCGCGACGGCGACGGCGTCCAGAAGGACCTGCACCTCGGCAACATCGACGCGAAGCGCGACTGGGGCTTCGCCGGCGACTACGTCGAGGCGATGTGGGCGATGCTCCAGCAGCCCGAGCCGGACACCTACGTCGTCGCCACCGGACGCACCACGACCGTACGCGACATGTGCAAGATCGCGTTCGAGCACGTCGGCCTCGACTACGAGAAGTTCGTCGTCGTCGACCCGAGGTTCTACCGCCCCGCGGAGGTCGACATCCTCCTCGGCAACCCCGCCAAGGCCAAGGACAAGCTCGGCTGGGAGGCGAAGACCACGCTCGAGCAGCTCATCACGATGATGGTCGACGCGGACCTCGAGCGCGTGAAGCGCGAACTCGCCTAGGCGAGGACGACCGGCGATGGAGCGGCAGGACGGGGGCGGCGCACCCGAGGGGCGCGCGATGGGCGAGCAGCCGCTCGCTCGGATGATGCGCGAGCGAGGGCTCGCGAACCACGACCTCGTGGCGGCGTCGGCGCGCCCGATCACGCACAAGCTCGTCATGCGAGCGGCGCGCGGCCGCCGCCTCACCCTCCACTCGAAGGCGCTCGTCGTCGAGGCGTTCAACCGCGCGACCGGCGGAACCTTCCGCGCGGCGGACCTCTTCGACTACTGAGGGCCCCGGGCGCGCGGCGCGCGCCCGGGGCCTTGAAAACTGGCGGAGAGGGAGGGATTCGAACCCCCGGTACCTTGCGGCACACCTGATTTCGAGTCAGGCACCTTCGACCACTCAGACACCTCTCCGTTGTTGCATTTCATGGATTTTGCTATTCAAAAGTGAGACCAAATGTGAGACCATTCGGTATCTCTCTCAAAGAACTAGTCCAGACCTGCGGACGGGGGAGGATGCTAGCAAATCCCCGAAATCAAATCAAGCGGTTTTTTAGCGGCCGCGCGTGGACGGGCGGGCGACATGGCGGCGGCCGTTGGCGCGGGACGCGGCGACCTTGGCGGCGCTCCGGCTCCGGCCCGCTTGGCGGCAATGCTCCGTCTGGCGGGCGACGGCTTCGGGGTAGAGCAGTCGGCGAATGGGCTTCCACGCTATCGGCTCGGGCTTGGCGAAGGTCAGGCGCTTGCCGAAGAAGTGGATGCGCCGACGGTTCAATTCGGCGATGTCGATGTCCGGGGCGCGGCCCTTGCGTATGGCATCGCGGCACTCCATCGCGATGACGCCAAAGTGGTTCTTCCCGACCCACACGCCGGTGCCCTGCCGCCGCTTCCGCCCCTTTGACTTCGAGCCGCGCGCCGGGACTTCCTCCATCACTTCCAACGCGCCCCAATCGGGCTCGTTGGGATGCGGGGGCTTCTCCACGATGTCCCACGAGAGCGGGATGGAACGGATGCGCGCGGCGAACTTCGGGTTCTGCCTCATCTTCTCCCACCACAGCCATAGCATGAACTCATAATGCCACGGCTCGCACCAGTCCCGGCGGATGCTCGCGACGGCCCGCGCATACTCGGCCCTCCGAGCCGCGGACAACTTCTTCTCCCGCGCACCCTCGGCCTTGCGCCAATGGGCCTTTGCGCGCAGTCCGTCGGACTCCCTGCGGATGCGCTCCTGTATGCGGGCATGCCCTTCGGTCGGCCGGGAATAGCACCCGGCGATATATGCCTGTTCGACGGAGGGGAAGCGGCGGCCGCCGACCTCGACGCCGAACTCCGTCTGCATGTTGCCAATGGCGAGCGATTTGTTGCGGCTCGCATGATGGGCGTAGAGGCGGCGGAGTCTGGATTCTCCGTTCTTCACGACCGCGAGTTTCGGGCCGCGATACTCATGCATGGCTTCCCAATCGATGTTCATTTGTCGGCGTTTGTTGGGTTCACCGGGGGAGTCTAGCAGAAGTCCCGCCCTCCGGCAATGCTTGTCCCTCCGGCCGATTTCTGCTAGACTCTGACCGCGTTGAACCACACAACCAATCCCAATGCCTACCGAGACCCGTCCTCCTCTTGCCGAGCCGCTTGTTCTCGTCGGAACCTACCGGCGCGAGCAGTTGGAGAAATGGGTTTTGCCCAAAGGACTCTATAACTACCCGGTCGCCGACGAGGATGGTCTAGACCTATCGCTCTTTGCCAATGTCAAGGAACTTTGGCTTTTCAACGGGACCAAGGAGCAGCGGACCTTCGGGGCCGAGTTTCTCGGAGTCTTGGACCGTGGAGAATTGGAGGACTACCCGGCCGGAAGGGACAAGCCTCACGGCTCCAAGTATCTGCTCTTCAAGGTCTCGGAGAAGTATGGTCCAACCCTTGAAAATGCGCCTGTCATCGTTCGCGCTCGCGACTTTGCGGCCCGTTCTCCACAAGTGTGCGCTCAAATCCGGGAAGCGCTTGGAACTTCAGACGAGGCCAAGCGGGCTACGGTCGCCAAGCATCTTCCTCCCGTCATCGTCCGCACACCCCCGGAACGGCTCTGCGTCTGCGAAGCCGCCTTGCAGTTGGACTTCTCCGACATTTTCGAGCGGGCCGAGACACTTCACCATGTCGCCGCCGCACGGACCCTGCTTGAACGGGCCCACGACAACGGCCAGTTGACTTGCGTTGAAATCTGCGCCGGTGCGGGCGGACAGGCCATCGGTCTTGAGAGGGCCGGGTTTGAACATATCGCCCTCGTCGAATACGAACGCGAATACTGCGATGTCCTCGCAACCAACCGGCCCGCGTGGAATGTCATTTGCGGCGATGTCCACAAGTTTGACGGACGGCCCTACCGTGGTGTTGACCTCTTCGCGGGCGGGGTGCCCTGTCCTCCGTTCTCTGTCGCCTCCAAGCAACTCGGCGAGGCCGACGAGCGAGACCTCTTCCCGGAAGCCATCCGACTTATCGGGGAAATCCATCCTCGCGCCGTAATGTTGGAGAATGTCCGGGGATTCCTCGACCCGAAGTTTGACGCCTATCGACGGAATATCCTCGACGCCATTGCCGCACTCGGCTACCGTGTTGACATCAAACTTCTCAACGCGAGCGACTACGGTGTTCCTCAACTCCGGCCCCGCATCGTCATCGTCGGCATCCGCACCGACGAGGCCGAGCGTTTCCACTATCCGGCTCCGAACGAGCAACCTGCTCCGACCGTCGGACAGACTCTTCGGGAACTCATCGGCGCGAACGGATGGAGGGGGGCGGACGCATGGGCGGCCGGTGCCAACAAGATTGCCCCGACAGTCGTGGGCGGCTCGAAGAAACATGGCGGCCCCGACCTCGGTCCCGTCCGCGCCCGGCGCGCATGGGCCGAACTTGGCGTTGACGGTCTTGGAGTCGCCGACACGGCCCCGTCACCAGACTTCCAAGGCCGCCCGAAACTTACTCCGGCAATGTTGTCCCGCATCCAAGGATTCCCGCCCGAATGGAACTTCGGGCGCAGGAAGACTTCCGCTTGCCGCATGATTGGCAACGCATTCCCGCCCCCCGTCGCACAGGCCGTGGGCCAACAAATCCGCAGGGTTCTCAACCATGAAGAAAACTGATGTCATCATCGCCGCCGCGCGCAAGAAGTTTCACGCCGCTCTCGTCTCGTCGAAAGTTCTTTCCGTCTCGGCCGACGGCGTTCCCTCCAATGCGGACGGTAGCAATGCGCCATCCCGTGCCTTGGCTCTGAAAGTGGCACAGCGCCTTTCCGCCAAGACTAGTCCAAAACTTCCTGCACAGACCTCCGGGGCCCTCTTTGAGACGGCCGTGTGCGACTTCCTCAAAGAGACCTTCCCAAAACTTCAACACATTCGTCCCGGCAACTGGACAATCCTCAATCTTGGCAATCACGCGGAAACACAGACGGCCAGTTTTGCGCAGTATGCGCATTTGTCCTATCTGGCCGAAGTGATGCAACGGGAGAAACAGTTGTCTTCCGTTCTCGGGAACGATTACATGGTTGCCCCGGACATCGTGATTTCCCGCGCGCTTCTGGCAGACGAGGAAATCAACTGGAAGGCGACCTATGTTGACGGCTCCGTTAGCACCAAGGCAGACATTCGCGCAAGCAACGGCGGGCTCCCACTTCTTCACGCCTCCATTTCGGCTAAGTGGACGATGCGAAGCGACCGCGCGCAGAACAGCCGGACCGAAGCCTTGAACCTCATCCGAAACCGCAAGGGGCACCTTCCCCACATCGTTGTCATCACAGGCGAACCACTCCCCTCGCGCCTCGCCTCTCTCGCACTCGGCACGGGCGACCTTGATTGCGTCTACCACTTCGCCCTATATGAACTCATGGACGCCGTGCGCGAGTATGGGGCGAACGGCCGGGAGGACATCGTGGAACAAATGGAAACTCTCGTCCAAGGCAAACGCCTCAAGGACATTTCCGACCTTCCACTTGACCTTTCCTGCTAGTCCCCCTAGCGTCGCCCACAGGGCCCCTAGAAGCGCGTCCGCGCCCGTCGGGGCACACTTGCCGCCCTTGACAGCCCTCGGCGCTTCCTGCGCACTCCTGGGCCCATGTGGCGGGGTCTCGTCCGGCCGGTCTCGTCGGAACCCAACAAAAGGCGTCAACACTTTCCCCTCAAAAATGCAAATCGACATGGATTCAATCTTCCTCTTAGGAATCCTCTAGACTCCTCTCCCTCTCCTCTGGATAGTTGCATCCCTCTAGATAGAGTCTCCTTCCCTCCTAGATAGAGAGATAATCACATCTGACTTGTCCAGTCGGGTCGGCGGCCCCCAACAAGTCCCGCACTCGGCCGAGGTCGGACGCCTTGCACCATAGGGCATCGTGGAGCGTCCAACAGGGCACACCGGCTTCGATGACGGATAGGGCCGCGCGGCTCATGCACTCCCATTCCACGGCCGTCCATGCGTAATGGGAGAAGCGCCTTTCGCGGTAAGTCTGCCGCCCCCATCTGTCCACGCCGCCCCTCTCGACCATCGTCCCATACGACTGCAACGCCTCGGCGGTGCGGGGCGCGTGGCAACGGAAGAACCCCGCCACGGCGTCGGCGGCGCGGCGTCGGCGCTCCATCCCGGCGCGGTCGCGGCGCTCGCTCCAACGCCCGTCGGGGAGCCGGAAGCCGTGACGCCCGCCTCCGACCGCGAAACGGCGATAACCGGCGGGCGTGGCGTGGATGAAGGCGAGCAGGGCGGTCTTCACATCGGCGGCCGACCCCTCGCCCAATCCGGCCTCGGCCGCAATCTCGCGATAGAGTTTGCGGGAGGGGTCGCGGAGTATGCCGAGGAGGAAGGCGCGCTCGTTCTCCGGGGTCTCACCGGCCACGACTTCGAGCATGCACCGCACGGCCCCGGAGGACATGTCCCACGCCTCGGCGACCGGCTCGCCGTCGAACGACCATAGGCGCTTCCGCAGGGCCTTGGGGCATGAATGGAACGGATGGAAGACCCGGTTGCCCTTGCGTTGGGCGCGGAAGGAGCCATCGGGACGCGCATGCTTGCTCAAGTCGGCCTCGTAGTTCGCGGCGTCCTCGGGGCGGTCGGGATGGTAGGAGGACTTCGCGATGTCCCACGCGGCGCGGTCGAAGCGGAGGTGCCGATACTGTCCGGCCAGTCTCTCGTCGAAGGGGAGCGGACTCGTCAAGGAGCGCGCGGCATCGGCAACGGACTTGAACCTCTGCGCCCTCCATCGCTCGGCCATCGCGGCCTGATGCCGGGTCGGCGGACGGGAGGGGCGGACGCATTCGGACGAGGGCGGAGACCCCGCCACGACGGACTCGGAAGCGTCCGCGGACACTCCGGCGGCGGCTCTCCTCTCGGCGGAGCGCCACGCGGCCATCGCGTCCTCGCACCAGTCGGCCGGTGGCTCGGACGGGAGACAGAACGCCTTGCATGACGCGGGGACGGCGTGGTTGAGCCATCGGCTTTCGTCCCCATCGACGAGGCGCACGGCCCCGTTGCGGGCGGCCTTCGGCGCGAACATGAAACCCGACCCGACGAGGAGCCCGTCCAACCGCGCCAACATGCGACCCGGCGCGACCCGCGACCGTTCGGCGGAGGGAATCGCGACCCATCCGCCATCGTCCCTCCCGGCGGCGACGGCCCCCTCGTATGTTTTGCGATAGAAGGCGGCCAAAGCCCGAAGGTTCTCTTCTCTCTTCTTCCAGTTGATTCCGTGGTTCATGTCTCGTCCTATCCCTAGCGATAGCATAGCGCAAAAACCGGCCGCCGTCAAGGATTTTCGCGATTTTCCGCGGAATTTCGGGGGTTCCGACCCACTCCCCCGGTCCTGGCCCTTGCGACTTGCAAGCGATTGCATAAGTAACTTAGGAGAACACATGATGACTACTGACACATCCATGCCCTGCCTGATGACTCGCCACGAGGCCGCCCGTCGCCTCGGCATCAGCCTGTCGGCTCTGCGCCGACTCGCCATCCCGTCCGTCCTCGTCGGCAAGCGCTCGCGCCGCTTCGACCCGGCGGACCTCGACCTGTATGTCCTGCACAGCAAGGAGGGGGCCGTCCGATGAAGACCTACGGCTACACCATCGTCAAGCCGGAGCCCTGCGACCACGACCACAAGGCGGCCCGCGCCGCGCATCTGCTAAGCCGCATCTGCTACCGCCTCGACTCCGCAATCGAAATGGTCCGGCTCACCACCAACGACGAGGCCCTGCTTGCTGTTCTCGGCGAAATCCGCCCGATGGTCGCCGAGGTGCAAAGGACCGTCCTCGACCGGCTCACGGAATACGACCGCGCCAACGCCGCGGACGATGCAAGGGCGCACTTCGACTTGGCGCTCGCGCAGGAGGAGGAAGAGGCCGACCGCATCGAGCGCTCCGACACCATGCTGCACGAAATCCTGACCGACATGACGGACGAGGATGTCGCAGGATATTGAATTTGCAACATATTGAAATTTCAATAAATTATGCTTGCATCTATCTCGCGGCGATGCTATAATATAAGGCATGAAAACCACCACTCCCCCCATGCCCGTCCCCGCCCCGACCTCCCGCGCCGTCCTCGCGCCCGCCGCGCCGACCGTGACGCAAGCGCTCCTCGACCGTTGGTTCGCCTATCTGGATGTCTCGCCCAAGAGCATCGAGACCTACCGCACAAATGTCCGCCCGTTCGTCCGATTCCTCTCGGAGCGGGGCATCCAGAACCCAACAAGAGGCGACATCATCGCATACCGCGACAGCCTCAAGGCCGAGGGCAAGGCGGCCTCGACCGTGAGCGCCTACTTGGCGACGGTCCGGCTCCTGTTCGGTTGGCTTGAGACCGAAGGCGTCTGCCGGAACATCGCGGCGCACATCAAGGCCCCGCACCAGTCGCTCCTCCACAAGCGCGACTACATCAGCGCCGACGCCTCCGCCCGCATCCTCGCGGGCGTGGACACCGCCTCGGCGAAGGGCTTGCGGGACTTCGCAATCCTCGCGCTCATGTCCTGCACGGGCCTCCGTTGCAAGGAGGTCGCCGCGGCCAATGTCGAAGACCTCCACACGGAAGGCGGGGACCTCATCCTCCGCGTTCTCGGCAAGGGGCGCGACGAGAAGGCCGACTTCGTTCGCATCCCGCCCGAGGTGCAAGCGGCCGTGAGCCGCTATCTCGCCACGCGCAAGGACAAGGCCCCCGGCGCGCCCCTCTTCTCCTCGACCTCGAACAACAACGCGGGCAAGCGCATGACCCCGCATGCCGTCTCGGCCATCGCCAAGTCGCGGATGCGCGCCGTCGGCATCGATTCGCCGCGGCTCACCGCGCACTCGTTCCGGCACGGGTTCGTCACCGAGGCGTTGAAGAGCGGATGCACCATCCAAGAGGCGTCCAAGGCCGCGCGCCACAACAGCATCACGACCACGACCATCTACGACTCCTCCGTCGCCCTGCACTCGAACCCCTGCTCCTACCGGGTCGCCCGCCTCGTCTTCCCGTCCGCGCCGGTCGCCTCCGCCGCCGTCGTGGCCGGGTAGGCCACCCGCCACCCTGTAATCCCGTTGCGCGACAAGCGGCTTCCGGCTTTCAAGTCGGACGCCGTTTGTTGGGTTCTGCGGAACGCCCCCGGCCGAGAGTCCATGCGAGCCCATCCGACGCCGGGAGCCGTCGGGAGGAACGGAAGGCCGGAAGAGGGGCAATGGTCGAAAAGGGGGCCGGGAACGGTCGCCCCGTCCTTCGCGGAACCCCGCCGTCCCGGTCTTCGTGCGAACCCTTCAACATCCAAAAATGACGATTAGTGGATGTTGGATTCCGGCCCCTTCTCCGCCTCTTCCGCAGGGGTCCGAAGCCGCTCCCCCAACCGCCGGAGCATCGGCATCAGCCCCCATGACTCGTTCCACTCGACCGGCGCGCCCCGGCTCCCCTCGAAGTCCCCGTAGAGCATCGCATGCCCGTTGATGTTGGAGAAGCACACCTCGCCCTCCGCCCGCCCCCCGCGCAAGCGGAATGTCGCCGGGAACGCGCGCCCCGCCCCGACGGCCTCGCGCACCATCGCGTCGAACGCCGCCACCTCCTCGACCGCCGCCGTCGCATACGCATCGACGAGCCGCCCGTGGAAGACGCGCCGCAAGTCCCGCGGGCTCGTCCCCTTCGGCAACATGCGCTCTCCCGCGTCGGCGAACGGAAGCACGGGACCATCGCGCCGGGACGCATCCTCGACGCGACCACCGAACCCAACGACCGTCCCCTCCGGCCTCGTCGTGAACGCCGACGCGCACGAGGGGCACAGCCACCGCGCGAAGCGCCCCGCCCCGGAGAGGAACGACCCTCCGAAGTCCACGAGGGCCGAGCGCGTCCCGCACGACGGACACGAAGGGCCGGGAAGGTTCTCCCACAGGCGGGCGAACCCGCCGAGCGTCGCCACGCCGAACGAGAACGAGAGCGCCGTGCGCCCTCCAAGCCCGAAGTCGTGCCGCGCCTCTATCGTCTTGTCCCCCGGCGCGGGCGAGACCCCGATGTCCGGCCGCGCGAGGACGAACGGGATGTTCCGAATCAGTAGCCGCAACAGGTCGATGTCGCTCATGGACTGTCTCCTCTCATCGGACACGCCAAGAGCCCTCGCCCCTCGACGGCATCGCCGGACACCGGCTTTGCCTGATGACCCTTGTCCCCCGCTCGGGGGCGCATCGCCGCATACTGCGGCCTCCACCGTGGATGGTCTCTCGGTTGGCGCGGACGCTCACGCATCCGACTCTTGATGTGTTCGGCCGGAGAACCTAACACACGGCGACGGCCGATGCAAGCGAAACATGCGAAGCATTCAGAATTGTCCGGGGCGCATCAAACAAGCCCCCCGGTCGCCCACGCATACGCAAACCCGAAAACGAACCGAAAACTTTTCTTCATCCTCGCGCGCACACGGGGCCCTCGACGCCGATACCACAGGCGTCGAAAAATCGCAGAAAAAATTTCCGCGATGTCCCGCGCGCACGGGGCGACGCTCACGCCTTGCGGCGCTTCTTCTTCGCTCGCGGCTCCTTCGTCGGCGACTCGTCCGCCTTCGCCTCCGACTGCGCAGAAACCCAACCGACATCCTCCGGGGAAAGGTTCCCCACGGCGACATCGATTGCGACCAGACGCTCCCGCGCCGCGGCCTTCTCTTCGTCGGACGCCTCCGGGTCGGACAGGACGAGTTGCGCCTCCAACGATTCACGCTCGAAGCGCGCGGCCTCCTCCGCTTCCATCTGGGCGAACCCCTCATCCATGCGCCTCCGAAGGTCGGCTTCCGCATCGCCGACCGAACGCTTCGCATCCGCAACGGCGAGGAGGTTGGACGGGGACAGGGCGAAGAAATCCCGCGCCTCGGCCTCCACCGTCTTCGCGTCGTAGTGGACGCGGGACACCTCCTTGGAATGCCCCATCACGCCGACATACTCCGCATCCGCCAGAAGCGGGGCAAGGTAGGTCGCCGCCGTGTGGCGCAGGATGTCCTGTTGTCTCTTGTCGGCAATGTCCGCAAGGGCGAACAGGTCCGTCTGATGCTTGCTTACCACATTGCGGCCCTTCCACGGGCTCAACTCCTCCTCCGGCCCAAGCGAGACATACGCCCGGAGCCATTCAAGAGCCTTGGCGAACACCGGCTTCGCGAGGTCGATGGTCCGCTTCGTCTTCGTCTTCGTGATTTGCCGCGGCAACTCCAACCGCGGATGCTCGTCGAACAAGTGGAACTGCGCCCCCGTGAGCCGCGACGCCTCCGACGGACGGACGCCGAGGAACAGACAGACGAGGAGCCACGGCACCATCGTCCGGTCGTGACGGATGGCGGCCGCGAGCAGACGCGCCGCCTCGTCCGGCTTGAGATAGAGGATGTCGGAGTCCTCTATCGCGTGGCGGTGCAAGTCTTGGATGTCCTGTTTGGCGTCGTTCAAGTCCTCCGCGAAGGGATTGTCGTTGCGCGAGACCCACTTCTGCTTCACGCAGAAGGAGAAGAAGGCGGAGAGAACGCGATAGGCATTGTGGCGACTGGTAATCTTGTTCTGCCAATGGTCGCGGAGGAACCGGTCGATGTCCGCCGCCGTGACGGCATGCACGGCGGTCTCCCCGTGACTCTCGGCGAACTTGACAAGATACATCGCGTAGCCATCCACCGTCTTCTTCGAGCGCAGACCCTCCGCGACCCGTCCGCGCATGAAGGTCAAGTAATCCTTGACGGCATCCGCGACCTTCTGCATCTTCACCTTCGAGGACTTCAGGCCGAGGTCGATGATGGAGAGCATCGGCTTGCCCTTGAGCCGGTCGTAAGCCTCGGCCGCCTCCTTCACCGTCGCGAGGAGCGAGCGGCCCCGGAGGAGCCGGAACGCCTCTACCGCCTCGGCATACTGCACCGGCGTCAGCGACTGCGCCGCCTTGCCGTCCGCGCCGCCCGCAACCTTGTCGAGCCACGCGCGGCATTCGGCCTCCGACTTGGCCGAAAAGGAGCGCCGCACCCTCTCGCCGGACTCCGGCGAAAGGAGCCGCACCTTGACCGCGAACGCATCGAAACCGCGGCGGTAAATCTGCCCTCCGTTGTAATCGGCGACCTTGACCCACTTTTGCGGGATGACTTTTGTGGACCGTTTCATGCACGAGACCCTATCAAACATTGGGTTTTGATGCAAGCGAAAAGTGAGACCAAAGTGAGACCAAAACGGCCTTTTTTGTCCCTTGCCGCACTCCGCCCCTCTTCCCGCCTATTCACGAAACCCTTTATTTTCAATGGTTTCGTGAAACACCCCCAAAAACAAAAAGTGCCTTCTCGAATTTCGAGTCAGGCACCTTCGACCACTCAGACACCTCTCCGCATCGGGGTTGAAAACGCGGCGGATGCTAGCAAATCCCGAAGAAGAAGGCAAGCGGGAAATTCGAGAGCGACGCGCGGGGCGGCTCAACGCGGATTCCCGTCCGGGGCGGACGTCCCGTCCCCTTCCGGCCGGAGCCAGTCGCGGTCCAGACGTTCCGCGCGGGCGGCGAGGACGGCGCGGTTGCGGCGCCACAGGTCCTCCAGGAATCCTTCCGGGTCGGGATCGCCCGGATTCCACCGCCGCTCGTCGGCCGCGAGCCAGCCCTCCGTCTCCCGCCACAGCGCGTCGTAGCGCTCAAGGAGGGCCTCGGTCGAGCAGGGGCCGGCCCGCAGTTCCCGCCACCGGGCGGCGACGCGTTCGCGGTAGCCGGGCAGTTCCCGGACGAATCGGCGGTCGGAATCGGTTCCGACGGAGACGAAAGCGTTCCGCAACGTCAGATCGAAGTCCCAGGGAATCCAGGCGAAGCGCGACGTCGCCGGGTCGAACCGGAGGATCTCGTCGAACAGAAATGCCTTCGGATGTCCGTTGATGTTCCCGAGAAGGTCCGAAAGGAGGAACAAGTCGACCGCGGAGTCGAGGTCGATCCGGCCTTCGATCCGTTCCGACCAGTCCGGGGCCGCCGTCCCGCCGCGGACGAGGGCGTCCGCCTCCCGCCACGCCGCGATGGCCCTCTCCTCCGCTTCGCGCGAAGGCGCGCGGACGGGCACCATTCCGGGGTCTGCGGGCGGAACGACGGCGTGACGGAAAAAGACCGATCCGGCGCAGCCCGGCAGGTCGCCGTCGACGCGTTCGATGCATTCCCGGAGTCCGAAGTAGCGGCCGTCGAGGAACACCTCCGCGCGACGGACGCGCGGTGCGGGCCACGCCGTCCCGCCGGCGCGCGGCAGTTCGCGGAAGAGCCCGAACGCGAAGGCGTTGGCGGCAAGCGTCCGGTCGGCGAGCCCGCCGGCGACGGCGAAGGCGCGGCCGGAGCCGACGCCGAAGATCCCGTGCGGAGCGTCCGCCTTGAACGAAAGGGACCTCCTCGGCGTGAGGAAGCTCGTGTTCCCGCGAAAGCGGAGACCGCCTCCGCCGACGGACGTCGCGGAAAGGACGCGGGCCGGACCGTCTTCCGCGGCGCCCGGTTCGTACCACTCCGCCACGGCGTCCGCTCGCGCGAAGCGGCAGAAGCGGAAGCCGGTCCAGATCGCGAGCGTCGGCAGGGAAACGCGCTCCGGCATCACGCGGAAGAGGAGCGTTTCCGAACGCTCCTCCCCGCCGGGACCGCGCCAGACGGCCTCAACGGGCGCCTCGGCGGGTGCGGCGTCCGGACGCCGGACGATCCGGCCGGAACCATCGAGCAGGTCCGGCTCGAGACCACGGAAACGAAGCGAACATCCGGGAACCGCGGCGGCGGCGGCCGCCGCCGCGTCAAGCGGCAGGTCGCGGACGACGCGGAACGGCGAGACGTTCGCCCCGGCGAACAGGGCGGCGTCAAGCGGGACGTCCCCGGGATCGGGCGGCCCCGCGGGAATCGCGTCCCAGGCTTCCGCCGCGCGGAAGAGGAGCCGTTCGCGGCGGCGCGGGGGAATCGGCGAGGAAGCGTCGCGGGAGAACGCCGCGGCGGCCGCCCGCAGCCGCGCGGAGACGTCGGCGCGCGCGTCGGGGGAAAGGAACGCGCGGACGGCGCCCCCGAATCCGGGAGGAAACGCACCGGGCGCGATCCGGGCGCGGCGTGCCGCTGCGGCCCGGAGAGCGTTTCCGCCGGAGACCCAGGCGTCGGGAGGAGGATCGAGCGCCCCGTCGCCGCCCATCCGAGTGAAGTCGCGGAGCAGGCGGAGGCCCAGGTCCCTCCCATTGACGCGAAGGGAGGCGACGGAACATCCGGAAGCGAGCGGAAGGCCGGAGGCTTCCGCCGCGAGGGCGCCGGCCAGCGGGAAGAGCCCGCCGCACGCCTCGGGCGGGGCGAGAACGATCCGGCGCGCGCCGCCGGGTAGCGTCCCGCCCGGTTCCGCGGGGTCGACGGCGAACGCCGGGCGCTCCGAATCCGGGACGAACGCCGCGTCGCCGAAGACCGAGACGCGGCAGCGGACGGTTTCGCCGCGCATCGTCACGACGGCGCCGATGGACCGCGGTGCGCCGTCCGGGAGGCATCCCGAGCGGCGCGCCCTCGCGTGGGTGCGCAGGAGACGGCGCAATTCGCCGCGCCCGAACCGGAGCGAAACCGTTCCGGCGGCGGGCGGTTCTGCGGATGCAGGCGGCGCCGGCGGACAACGCGCGGCGATTCCCGCGAAGAAGCGGCCGAAGAAGGCGCGGACCGCGGCACGCCGCCGGGCGCGGGCGAGACGGGCGCGGGACCGGGGCGTGGAAAGCGTCGCGGCGAGGCTCCGAGGAGAGCCGGCGACGGCCCGGATTTCCCTTTCGGAAAGGGCGCGGTTCCAGACGGCCGCGTCGTCCGCGTCGCCGCGAAGCGGGTCCCGGAGGCGGACTTCGGTCGCCGCGCCGACGCCGAGCAGCCAGTCGAACGCGGCGAGCGCGGGAAGCGGCGCCTCGGCGCGAACCTCGCCGTCGACGCACAGGAAGACGCGGCCGCCGTCCGCGCGCGGGTCAGCGACCGCGGCGAGATGGATCCATCCGCCCCCGCGCGGAAGGGGCGCGGAAAGGGTCTCCTGTCCGTCCGGAGTCCGGTAGTCGAAGCAGACGCGGTCGCCGTCCGCGCGCAATCCCCAGAGCCCGCCGCCCGCCGTGCAGAGCAGATCCTGCCGGGCGGGACGGGGCTTCAGCCGGACCCAGATTGCGATGGACGCAGGCTCGGAGGCTCCGTGAAGCCAGTGGAAGCCCGAAAGAGCCGCGCAGCCGCCGCCACCGGAAAACCGCCGGGCTCCGCCGTGCCGGCCCGGAACGAGTTCCGTCCCGGAACAGACGGAAGACGGGAGCCCGGATTCGTCGCCGGCGAAATCGTCGACCCGCGCACGAACCGATCCGGCGAACCAGCCGCCGCCGTCGCGTCCGTCGAACGTCCAGAGCGCCGCCATCCCCTCCGACGCGAGCAGTTCCGCGTAAAACCGCGCTTCGGCCTTCGCGAGGGACTCCGCGGGGCCGTCGAACCAGAATTCCTCCGGACGCGACGCGGCCCAGACCGCCGCCACGGCGAACGCGGCGGACGCGGCGAGGACGGCGGCGCGGCGGACGGTCACGGACTAGCGGAAACCGCCGGGGCGGTCGAGAAAGACGTTGACGGTCCCGGCGGCGGGCACCGCGGCGCGCACCGCGACCTGCAGCGAGCACGGATCGGAACGGAGCCCCGAGAAGGAGACCTGGACCGTCGTCGTCCCGCCGGCGCTCGCGGCGCTCTGGACCGAGTGTCTCGCGAAGGCGCCGTCCAACGCCGCGCGCAGCGCGCCGAGGTTGGCCGCGGAGGCGTCGGGCATCGAAAGCACGAGCAGCCCGTCGCGCCGGAACAGCCGCGCGCCGCGCATCTTCGCGGCGGCCAGCGCACAGGCCGCGGCAAAAGCGAGCATCACGGCGATGAACGCGAAGTGGAAGGTCGCGGCCGCGATCGAGGACGCGATGACGAGCATCACCGAGCCGACCTCCTCGGGCTCCTTCACCGGCGTGCGGAAGCGGATGATCGAGAGCGAGCCGAGCAGGCCGAGCGAGAGCGGAATCGAGATCTGGATGCAGAGAAAGAGCGTCGTAATCGCGAGCGAAAGCGAGGGGAAGGCGCGCCAGAGCTGGCTGCCCGTCCCGCGGCTTTCGCAGAAGGCGCGGTAGAGCCACGCGACGGCGAGCGCAGCGGCGAGCGAGACGGCGAGCGCGAGCGCGAAGCGCCCGAGATCGAGCTGTTCGGAAATGCGCTCGTAGGCCTCGACGGCCTCGAGCACGCCCAGTTGGTTCATCGGAATCCTCCTTGCAGGATGCGTTCGAGAAAATGACCGTATTTGGAAAAGCTCGCGATCCGGAAGCCCATCCGCGCCAGGTCCGCGCCGAAAGGCCAGTCCCAGACGTCGGCGGACTTCGCCTCGACGACCGTGCACGGGCTGCCGAGCGGCCCGGCGAACGGAAGCAGGGCGGCGTTGGCGCGGGGGCAGGCAATCTCCCGGTCGACCGAAAGGCGGGAGCCCGTCGCGGGGCAGACGAAGCGCGAACGGCGGTAGCGGATTGCAACGGTCGGAAAGAGCCCGTCGCCGACCGGGAAGCCGGCCTCGGCGGAAAGCTGCGCGAGAAGCGCAGGCCAGCCGGCGTCCGAAAGCGGGGCGGACTCGAGCCAGGCGGCGTCGCATTCGGCGCGGTGGCGGACCTTGTCCCGCGCGGAACCGATCCGGTCCTTCACCTCGAGCCACGCGGCGCGACGGCCGGATGGCGCGGGACCGCGGTACCAGCGCAGGCGGACCTTGCGCTTCACCGCGTCGCCGTTCGCCTTCTGGAGCCAGGCGTCGAGTCCCGGCGTGTCGAAGTAGACGCTCTCGAGCTCGCCCTCGGGGAATTCCGGATCGGGCGCGGCCCACGCGCGGAGCAGCGCGGCCGCGGCGGACGGGTCCGCGCGGTCCGAGACGAACTTGCGTTCGCGGACGAGCGGCGCGGGATCGGGCATCGGCGGACGGGTCGGGAAACGCCTAGAAGACGTAGGAGCCCGTCAGCGCGACCGACAGGTGGTCGAGCGTGAAGTCGCCGTCGGAATGCTTTTCGAAGCCCTTCTTCTTCCCGTAGTTGTAGCCGAACTGGCAGTCCGGTTCGATCCACGTGTGGCGCAGGGAAAGGTCGAGCTCGAAGCGCGGATGGGGGCGCCAGGATGCGCCAACGGAGAGCGTCCAGCCGAAAGCGTCGTCGACGCGGATCTCGCGAAAGTAGTCCTGGCGCGTCTTGCCCGTCCGGCCGTATTCGTTCCAGCTCGCCTCGCTGGCGTAGCCGAGTTTCCACCACGCGTCCTCCTCGAAATCGGCGAAGTCATAGACGACGCCTGCTCCTGCGTGGAGAAAGACCGTTTCGTCGCACATCGGGCAGAGGCCTTCGACGAGCAGTTGCGGTCCCATGAGCTCGGCGACGCCGTCGCTGTGCTTTGCGAGGTTGAAGTTGCGCGTGCGACCGGAAACGCGGTCCATCGAAAGCACGATGCGCAGGTTCGGGGCCGCCCAGTAGCGCAGCTCGGGCAGAACGCCGAACTGGTCCTCGTCTTCGAGCTTCCAGATGTAGCCCACGAACGTCTTGCGGCGGCCCGCGTCCTTGGGTCGTTCGGCATCCGTCAGCACGGACCAGGAAACGCCAAGCCCGACCGTGAGGCGATCCTCGATCCAGAGGTCGAAGAACGACTCGGTCTGGAGAGCAACGGCCGGAACCGCGGGAACCGCGGCCGCGGGCGCCGCGGATTGTTCAGCCGGAGCTTCGGGCGCGGCTTCCGCGGGCACCGCTTCTTCGGCGGCGGAAACGAACGTTGCGGCCGCGAGGAGAACGACAAGGGGAACAAGGACGGTTTTCATTTGGAACGGTTCGGAGAGTCCTCCTGCGGCGGAGTGCCGCAGGTTGGGCCCAAGTCTAGCACAACCGACGGCGGCGGGCAAGCGCTGTTGCGGGGGCGGGGGCGGTGTGCTAGACTCGTACGCCGTTTCTTCCCCCTCCCCCACCCCGCCACACGGAGCCCTCCCATGCCCGACCTCAAGCAAGCCTACAAGACCATCATGGACGACCACTTCACGCCCGCGATGGAGATCTCCTTCATCGACGGCGACTCGCGCCAGACCCTCCGCTACGAGAAGGTCGGCTGGGTCGTGGACGGCGTCCGCAAGGGCCTCCGCTACGGCGAGAACCCCGGCCAGGAGGCCGCCGTCTACAAGCTCGTCGGCGGCAACCTCGCCCTCGGCGACGTCCATGCGATCGACCCCGGCAACCCGCTCGCCTCGGAGCCGGAGCTGCTACAGACCGGCAAGCACCCGGGCAAGACCAACCTCACCGACGCCGACAACGCGCTCAACATCCTGCGCTACCTGCAGGAGAAGCCCTGCGCGATCATCGTCAAGCACAACAACCCCTGCGGCGTCGCGCTCGGCTCCACGCTCGCGGAGGCCTACTTCCGCGCGAACAAGGCCGACCGCCTCGCCGCGTTCGGCGGCTGCATCGCGCTCAACTGCGAGTGCGACCTCGAGACCGCCAGGCTCATCGCGGAGAACTACGCCGAGGTCGTCGTCGCGCCCGAGTTCGCGCCCGGCGTGATGGACGTCTTCGCCGAGAAGAAGAACCTGCGCGTCATGCGCATCGGCAACATGGCGCGCCTCTCCGAGTTCGCCGCCAAGCGCTTCGTCGACTTCAAGTCGCTCATCGACGGCGGCCTCGTCGCGCAGTGGTCCTTCTCGCCGCTTGCCCGCAAGGGCACGGACTTCCTCCCCGCCGAGGTGACGCGCAAGGACGGCTCCGTCCACAGGATCGCCCGCCAGCCCACGGCGAAGGAGATGGACGACCTCGTGTTCGGCTGGCTCGTCGAGGCCGGCGTCACCTCCAACTCCGTGCTCTACGTCAAGGACGGCTGCACGGTCGGCATCGGCACCGGCGAGCAGGACCGCGTCGGCGTCGCGGAGATCGCGCGCGACAAGGCCTACCGCAAGCTCGCGGACTGGTTCGCGTGGGAGAAGTGGCAGACGCCCTACAACGAGCTGCGCGGCAAGTTCGGCGAGGAGGACGGAAGGAAGAAGGAGGCCGAGGTCGACGAGATGTCGAAGGCCGAGCACGGCGGCATCGCGGGCTCCGCGATGGTGTCCGACGCGTTCTTCCCGTTCCGCGACGGCGCCGAGGTCGGCATCCGCGAGGGCGTGACGGCGATCGTCCAGCCCGGCGGCGCGCTGCGCGACTGGGACGTGATCGACTGCTGCAACGAGCACAACGTCGCGATGGTCTTCACCGGCCAGCGCTCCTTCAAGCACTAGGCGCTCGTCCGTCGCTCGCATCGCGAAAAAAGACCGCCGGTCGTCAAACCGGCGGTCTCTTTGTTTTCCGCGCCGTTCGCTAGAACGTGCCGCGGAGGCCGAGCTCGAAGGTGCGCGGCTCGCCGACGAGGCACTCGTAGTAGTGGCGAGCGGACTCGAAGTACTTCTCGTCGAAGAGGTTGCGGACGCCGAGCGTGAGCGCCCAGTCGCGGCTGCCGCCGAAGACGGAGAAGGGGACGGTCGCGCTCACGTCGAACACGCTCGACGGGTCGAAGAAGAGGCTGTCGTCCACGTAGGCGCCGCGCATCGTCGCGTAGCTCTTCGTGCGGTAGCGCCAGCCGAGGCCGAGGACGACGTCCTCGAGCCACCCGCCGGGGATGCGGTAGGAGGTGTTCACGGAGAACGTGTTCTCGGGGTAGCGCTCGAAGCGGCGCGCCTTGCTGCCGGGCGCGGCGTTCTCGTCGGTGTAGCGGTTGTAGGCGTACATCGCGAGAACGGTCCAGTCGGGGGTGATGTCGCCCGAGAGCGAGACCTCGGCGCCCTCGGAGCGGTTCTCGCCGTCGTAGCTCAGCACGAGGCCGTCGTTGCTGAACTCCGGGACGCTCTCCTGGTCGATGCGGTAGCCGGAGACGGAGAGCCAGAGCTTCTCGAGCGGGCGCACGCGCACGCCGCCCTCGTACTGCGTGGCGCGCCAGGCGTGGTCGGGCGTGGAGCCGTCCTCGCAGCGAAGGCCGAGCATCGGGGTGCGCGTCTGCGACGCGTTGCCGAAGAGGACGAGCCAGTCGACCGGGCGGATCGCGAGGCCGGCGCGCGGCGA
>CACWKU010000019.1:0-8550 GCA_902761575.1 uncultured bacterium | reverse complement strand
TAGCTCTCCTGGTCGAACCAGTCGTAGCGCAGGCCGCCGAGGACCGTGAGCCAGTCCCACTCGACCGTGTCCTGCAGCGTGGCGCCCCAGCGCGAAGTCGGCGTGCCGAAGCCGCCGGTGGAGCTGCGGTAGTTGTAGTCGGGCTGGAGGAGGAAGACGTTCCGGAGCGAGTCCGAGAGCTCGCGGTCGTTCACGGCGCGCACGTAGACGGTATAGTTGTGCAGCGTCGCGGAGCTCTCCGAGAAGCCGGAGAGCATGTACTTCTCGCCCGACGGCCAGAGGCCGGTGCGGCAGTAGGCCTGGAACTCGGGCGTGCCGGGCATCGCGGTGTAGGGCTCGCGCGTCGTCTGGTCCCACTCGGAGACCATCGCCGTGAATCCGAGGCGAAGGCTCCACTCGTCCGTCGCCTGCCATTCGGCCCACGGGCTCGCGAGAAAGGACTTGTAGCTCGAGCGGTCGCCGGGGCGGCAGGAGGACTCGCGCCAGCCGTAGCCGGCGCCGGGCTCGCCGCGCCAGACCGGAACGCCGATGTAGCTGGGCTGCTCGGTGTACTGGAAGAGCGTCTTGAGGCCGAGCGCGAAGTCCTCCGACGGCGCCCAGATCGCGCTCGGCGCGAGCGCGTAGGACTCGCGCGCGTCGGCGCCCTTCTGCGAGCCGCCGTTCGCGTAGGGGGGATCGTACCAGTCGGCCGTCGCGACCACGCGCGCGGCGGCGGTCTCCCCGTCGTTCATCTCGTTCGCGTCGACCATCGCGCGCTGGCGCCAGGTGTCCTTGCCGACGGACGTGTTCTCCTGGAACTCGCGGCGGTCGCCGTCGAGGTTCGCGCCCTTGAGGAACATGTTCACGGAACCGCCGGCGCCGGAGGCGTTCTGCGCGGCGCCCGCGCCGCCCGCGAGCGAGGCGATCGGGCCCTTGGCGATCTCGACGCGGTCGAAGAGGAACGTGTCCATGAAGAGCCCGGGGCCGCGGCCGATCGGCGCGACGCCGTCGAACGCCGGCTCCGTGCCGCCCATGCCGCGGATCGAGAACTGGCCGGGGTTGCGGACGAGGAGAGACTTGCCGCCCGTCTCGATGCCGGGGACGTAGCGCAGCAGGTCGTGCAGGTCGGTCGGGTTGTGCTCGCGGATGAAGTCGGAGGTGAGCGTGTCGACGACCATCGGCAGCGACTCCGGCGCGACGTCGGTGAACGTCCCGGACGAGACGGTCTCGGGGCGGTACTTGGAGAGCGCGCTGCCTTCGACGACGACGGTGCCGAGGTCGGCGACCGCGTTCGTCTCGGCGGCGGAGGCGGGGAGCGCGGCCGCGGCGAGCGCGGCGGCGAGGAGGCGGGAGGGGCGAGGAATGTGCATGGTTCTGGCGTGTTGAGGGTCGGGGCCGTAGGTCCCTTTGCCTCTTCAAACGCGTCCCGCCCGAAAAGGGTTCGGCGCCTATTTCAGGCGGAACTCGATCGTGATGCGCGCATCGGCCGCGACGGCGTCGCGGCCGATTCTGGCCGGGACGAAGCGCGCCTTCCTCGCCGCGCGGAGGGCGGCGGCGTCGAGCTCCGGATAGCCGCAGGAGACCGCGACCGAGGCCGCGGTCACGCGGCCCTGCGCGCTGATGGAAAGCTGCAGGACGACGTCGCCCTCCTCCTTGCGCTGCCGCGCGCCGGCCGGATAGGCGGGGCGAATCGGCCGGGTCAGGCCCGGCGGGGCGTCGATCCGCGCCTGCTGCGGCGCGGGATCCGGCGGAGGAGGCGGCGGCTCGGGGGGCGGGGGCTCCATGTCCGAGCGGTGCTCGGACATCTCCACTTCCTTTGGCTGGGGCGGCGGATCCGGCTCTGGTGGTGGAGGGGGTTCTGGCTCGGGCTCCGGCTCGGGCTCCGGTTCCGGCTCCGGCTCGGGCTCCGGTTCCGGCTCCGGCTCGGGCTCTGGCTCGGGTTCGGGCTCTGGCTCCGGCTCCGGCTCGGGCTCCGGCGGGCGGACTTCGGGCGGCGGGGGCGGCGCGGCGGGTTCGGCCGCGGCGGACTCCTCTTCCGAGAAAGAGAGCTCGACGGCGGAGAGGTCGAGGCGGGGCAGCTCGGGGAGAGGGACGCACCCCAGATAGACGGCGAGCGCCGCCGCGAGGAGCGCGTGGACGGCGATCGAGACGAGGAGCGCCTGGAGGAAGCGGGTCATGGTTCCGCCGTGCCGCTCACCTGAAAGCTCACGCGCTCGACGCCCGCGGACTTCAGCTCCGCGAGGAGGGCGACGCCCGTCCCGAGCGAGGCGGAGCGGTCGCCGGACACGATGATCGACGGCTTCTCGCCGGCGTCCGCGCCGGCGACGAGCGCGGCGACGCGCGAGACGAGCTCCGGGCGCGCGAGCGGCTCGCCGTCGAGCTGCAGCGAATCGTCCGGGAGAATCGTGACGACGACGCGGTCGCCCTTCTCCTCGGCGCCCTTCGCGCCCGGGAGGTCGACCTTGACGCCGCGGTGCATCGTCATGTCGAAGATGGAGTAGATGAAGAAGACGAGCACGAGGAACATGACGTCCAGGAGGGCCGTCATCTCCAGGCGCACGCCTCGCCGACGCCGTCCCACGGCTAGTCCTCCGCGCGCTCGTCGAGCACGTTGTAGGGGAAGAGCAGGATCAGCGAGGCGACGAGCCCGGCCGCGGTCGTGACGAGCGCCTCGCCGATGCCGGCCGTGGCGGCCATGGGCGACGCGGCGCCGTCCGCGCCGAGCGCGCGGAACGTGCGCATGATGCCGGTCACGGTGCCGAGGATGCCGAGCATCGGCTCGGCGGTGATGATCGTCGAGACGATCACGAGGCCCCGGCGGTCGCGCCGGCCGGCGCGGAATTCGAGGGCCTTCCAGACGAGGATCGCCAGGCCGATCACCGAAAGGCCGAGGATCGGCCACATGACCGGTCCGCCGGATTGAAAGAGGTCGACGAGGGTTTTCATGTGCGAGTCGCGTGCTTTCCCGTTTGAACGTCCAGCGGGGCGCCCTGGTTCGGTGACGGCTCCGGATTGCGAACGAAAGGTCGCTATGCTATCCTAACGCGCCATGAACGTCAACGAACTCGCCCGCGCCGCGCGCGCCGCCGCCGGGCCGCTCTCCCGGTCCTCCGCCGAGGTCCGCAACGCCGCCCTCGCCGCCATGGCGGCCGGCCTCCGCGACCATGCGGGGGAGATCTTCGCCGCGAACCGCGAGGACCTCGCCGCCGCCGCCGCGGAGGGGCTCGACGCGCCCCTCGCCGCCCGCCTCTCCTTCGACGAAAAGAAGCTCGCCGGCCTCCTCGACGGCCTCGCCGCCCTCGCCGCCCTCCCCGACCCCGTCGGCCGCCTCCAGCTCCGCACGGAGCTCGCGCCGGACCTCGTCCTCGAGCGCGTCGCCTGTCCGCTCGGCGTCATCGGCGTCGTCTTCGAGTCTCGCCCCGACGCCCTCGTGCAGATCTCCTCGCTCTGCCTCAAGAGCGGCAACGCCTGCCTCCTCAAGGGCGGGCGCGAGGCGCTGCGCACGAACCGCGCGCTCTTCTCCGCCATCCGCGCCTCGACCGCCGCCGCCGGCATCCCCGCGGACTGGATCGCGCTGCTGGAGTCGCGCGAGGACGTCGCCGCGATGCTCGCCTGCGACCGCGACATCGACCTCGTCGTCCCGCGCGGCTCGAACGCCTTCGTCCGCCACATCCAGGAGAGCACCCGCATCCCCGTGATGGGCCACTCCTCCGGCCTCTGCCACCTCTACGTCGACGCCTCCGCCGACGTCGCGATGGCCGTGCGCATCGCCGTCGACGCCAAGACGCAGGCGCCCTCGACCTGCAACTCGATCGAGACGCTCCTCGTCCACGAGGCCGCCGCGCCCGCCTTCCTTCCCGCCCTCGCCTCCGCGATGGCGGAGAAGGGCGTCGAGCTGCGCGGCGACGCGGCCGCGCGCGCGATCGTCCCCTCGATGAACCCCGCCGCGGACGCCGACTGGGACGAGGAATACCTCGGGCTCGTTCTCTCGGTGCGCGTCGTCCCGTCGCTCGACGAGGCCGTCGCCCACGTGAACGCCCACGGCTCGCACCACACCGACGCCATCGTCGCCCGGGACCGCGCCACCGCCGAACGCTTCCTCGCCGCCGTCGACTCGGCCGACGTCTTCTGGAACTGCTCCACGCGCTTCGCCGACGGCTTCCGCTTCGGCCTTGGCGCCGAGGTCGGCATCTCGACCGGCAAGCTCCACGCGCGCGGACCGGTCGGGCTCGAGGGCCTCACGACCTACAAGTGGATCCTGCGCGGCGCCGGCCAGACCGTCGCGCCGTTCGTCTCGGGCGAGGCGCGCTTCACGCACCGCCCGCTCCCCGCCGCCGGGCTCGCGGAACGCTACGACCGCCACGTCGGCCCCGCCGCGCGCGCGGCCCTCGCGCCGGACCCCGCCGCGCTCTTCGGCGCCGACGCCCGCGCGCGCTTCTCCGAGGTCTTCGAGGAGGACTTCGCCGCCGTCGTTTCCGCCGGGCGCCTCCTCTCCCCCTTCGCCGCGATGGACCGCCTCGTCCTCGACCCCGACGGCCTCCTGCGCGCCTGGATCGCCCGCGGCGCCGAGGACTTCGGCGGCGGCCTCTACGCCGCCCTCCTCGAGCCCGAGGGTCTCCGCCACGCCCACCACGGCCATGACTGCGATTGCGGCCACGCCCACGAGCATGGTCACGAGCACAGTCACGAGCACGCCCACAAGCATGGCGAGGTTTTGCACCCCGCCGGCCCCGGCGGGGTCTATGTCGTCAACGGCTTCTACCCCGCCGAGCGCGCGCCCTACGCGGACCCGGCCGGGCCGGGCGCGATGTCGATGCTCCTCGAGTTCGACATTCCGTGGCGCGACTTCAACGAGGTCGTGATCGGCGACGAGAACCCGGCCGGCGCGCTCGAGGAGTCGATCCGCGGCTTTCTCTACGACCGGCGCGAGGCGCTCGCGATGCGGATCGACCCCTTCGACAACGTCCTGCACGCGAGCCGCGGCGCCTTCGACGCGCTCTGCGAGACCCTGATCTGGCTCGGTCCCGAGGCCGCCGAGGGCGACCCCCTCCTCGCCCTTCTCCGCGCCGACTCCTCCCTCCCTCGCGGCGACGCGCTCCTCGACGCCCTCCTGCGCCTCCGCGACGAGGGCTCCTTCGCGCCCATCGTCTCCGGCCTCGACGCCGCCGAGACCGCCCCCCTCCTCTCCTCCGCGCTGTAGCGGAAACCGCGTTTCTCCGCCGCCGAGGGCCGTTCCGCGCCGCCTTCGGCCAACGCGTCCTGCTGCACGTCACCTTGAGCCGCTCGGGGAACCGAGGAGCAGTTCGACACTGTTCGCGCGGATGACGTAGGTCGATCCGCTGGACGACATCTGCAGGCGATACTCGTTCCCGTCCGGCAAAGGGGTCTGCTCGGCGGTCCAGAACGAGTCCGGGTGCGCGAGGGGAGTTCCATCGGAGTGCCGGAACTCGCGGACGTCGCGGAAGACCAGAACCGCCGGAACCGCTTCGCACGTGCCGTAGTCCAGGATGTACCGAATCGAAAACGCGACGTCGCGCCCGTCGCGCCGGACGGAAAGGAGTTGCGAATCGTTCAGGTTCAATTGAGAAACGTCATCGATGGCGGTCGTTTTCACGGAAAGCCCCTTTCTGTTTCCAATTGCCGGAGTTGTCCTTTCTGTTTCCAACTTGCCGGGTTGTTCTTTTGGCATCCATTCTGCCAGTTTCCCACTTCCGCCGCAACCCTCACCGGTTTCGCCGCTCTTCCGCCGCCTTTTCCGACGCCTCTTCCGCCGTTCTTCGCCGTTCGATTCCACCGTGCGTGATTTTCACCGTTTTCGCACTTCGGAAGAAGCAAAATGCATCAAAATCACGCACGGTGGAATCGAAATCGGCGCGGACAGAAATCGCGCCTCCTTTTCAGAAGGATCGAATCGGCGCGACTCTCGTCGTCCGGTCGTCTTGCGTCTGGCGTCTGGCCCGATGCCAGGCGCCAGACGCCAGACAAAACTCACTCCGCGCCCTCCGCGGACTCCGCATGGGGTTCGGGCTCTGCGCTCTCTGCGCTCTCTGCGTGGGTTTCAGACTCCGCGGACTCCGCGTGAGATTCGTCCGTCTCGGGACTCCGCGTGGCGGAGTGTTCGACGAGGATGCGGCGCAGGTCGAGGAGGAGGTCTTCGAGTTCCGGATCGGGGTCGGCGGAATAGTAATGCCCCATATCCCGTCCGTCGTGGAACGTCCGCAGGTAGAGGGTTCCAAGCGGCCCCGACTGGTCGAGGGGGTCGTCGAGGCCGCACCATATCCATGGGAGCCGCTTTTCGAGGAGGGCGCGGACGGCCGCCGCCGCGGGCGAATCCGCGGCGAGGAGCAAGATGCCGGGACCCCGCATATCGGAAAACCAGACGGCGGGTGCGGGCAGGTTCTCCTCGACGACCACGTTGAGCGGGGACAGGCGGAACGACGGCCGGTTGGTCCACGCGGCGGGGATGGGCTCCTCCCGCGTCTTCTTCTCCGCCAGACCGATCCGGGAAAGGCACCGGTTGATCCACGTCTGGCGCTCGTAGGTCCTGTGCGGCTCGCCGTGCTTGTAGAACAGCGACACGGCGCACGTTTCCGTGCGGACCGAGCCGCGGGCGGCCGCATCGTCCGCGATCTCCGCGACCAGGCCGAGCCAGCGGTCGCGGAACGCCCGGCCCTCCGGCGTTCCGAGTTCGATGTCGCCGATAGGCCGCCCGGGGGTGCGATCCACGAGGAAGCGGTTGTCCAGGTCCTTTTCCTTCCACTCGGTCTTCCGGTACTGGATCGGGTTCTCCCGGTCCCAGAACTCCCGGATCCTCCGGGCGGAGGGCGAGCCCTCGGCGACGAGCAGCCAGACCCGGCTCGCCTCGTCCGGCGCGCCGTCCGGCGACACGTCCTCCCTTCGGACGCACTCGACGTCGAGGCCGTCGACGATGTCGATGCGTTCCGACCGGACCCTCCGCTCCGTCGCCGTCAACTCGATCCGAAGGCCTTCGAACGATTCGACGACGGTCCGGCGCGGTGCGTCCGGGAAGACCGGCGCGACGAGGATCCGTTCGCGCTCGCGGGCGGCTCGGCGGGCGTTCGCGACGCCCCCGGCGAGCAGGGCGACGAACGCGAACACGAAGAGCGCGGAGAGAAGGGCGAGTCGTTTCATTGCGGTCGGGGGCGGGGTCAATGCTGAATGCTGTATGCTGAATGATGAATGCGGCAGAGCGGAGGGGGTATTTAGCGAATCTGGACCGTCCCTTCGGGAAGTTTGATTTCAGTTGGAATCGCGTCGGCGGGAATGGTGTGGAAAACCGTTTCGAGAACGCGGCCGTCGCCGGCAAGGGGAACGATGCTTCGCTTCACCTCGACGGCGCCGTCGACCGTTCGGGCGCAAATGCTTACGTCCGCCCAGGCGTGCGTTGGATGCTGGTAGCATGCTTCGACAAGAGTCGTCCAGTCGGGGGAGAGGGTATTTTTCCTGTCCTTTCTTCCGGTCGTTTCCTCGACGAACCGCGCCGTGGCGCGGACGGGCGGCGCATTCGTCGGAACCGCGGCCGAATCGGCTTGGTCCTCCCACCTGAAAAAGGCCTGCTCGGAAGGAAGGGGTACGCAAACATCGACGTCCGCGATGCGTTCGACGCGAACCGTCGTGATTCCGAACGAGACGGCGGCGGGAAGGGCGTCCCATCGAAGGAACCGTTCCTCGCACCGGAGGCGCCGTTCCTCGGTATTCTTTTCCAGATTCGAGCGGGCGACCACGATCCCGTCGGTGAACGCTCTCGTTTCAAGGGCGACGTATTCGACGCCGCCGAAGAAGTCGCCGATGGCATTCTGGATTTCGCTCCAGCCATTCGTCGTGGCGACCGCGGAGCATTCCGGGTCGGCGGCTTTTGCCGGGACGATCGAAACGCGCGCCGCCAGCGCGTTCGACTCGTTCGTGACGGGGTCTTCGGCGCGCGCGGGCGCGGCGGCGAGGGCAAGGAGGGGGAGGAGGAGGGCGAGGCATTTCATGGCGAGGTGGAAAGTAGGAGGTTCGAGGTTGGAGGTGGTCGTACGGCGGAGGATTCTAGCAGATTCCGATTTTCGAATTGTCATGGAATTGTAAAATCTTCGAAGAATCACTCCGCGCCCTCCGCGGACTCCGCGTGCTGTTCGGGCTCTGCGGACTCTGCGCTCTCTGCGTGAGGTTCGGGCGCCGCGACCTCCGCGGGCGGCGCGTACGGGGCGCTCAACGAAGCCGAACCGTCGGGGTCGACGCCGTGTTCCTCGAGCCATCGGCGGAGTTCCTTCGCGGCGCTTTTCGTCAGCGGCCTGTCGCCGGTGAAGCCGTCCCAGCGGATTGCACTCCCGTGCTGGAGCGAGGTCAGCGCGACGCGCTTTCCGTCTCGCCACCAGTCGATGCCCGGGTATCCGCAGCAACGGCAGCCGACAAGGGACGCCCGTCCCTCGAAGCGGATCATCCGGTTGAACGCCGCGATCTCCGCCAAGTTGGTGACGACGGCGAGGGCGCGCTGGCTGTGGGTCTGCCAGTGGCAGTCGAAGCCGCCGTCGCGGATCTCGATGCGGTCGGCGCGGGAGATCGTCG
>CACWKU010000018.1:597-29115 GCA_902761575.1 uncultured bacterium | reverse complement strand
CATTCTGCTATTCTCAAATCCGTCAGCCACACCGAGCATTGGTCGATGCCGGCTTGCCCTCTCCCGTCAAAGAATTGTGATGGCGAACGAGATCGGATCGTGGATTCGCCGAACCACAAAGAGAACCGGAAAACATGACCTATCGGATTTTCGTTTCCAGCGTCCAGCGCGAATTCGCGAAGGAGCGCAAGGACCTCGCCTCCTACATCCGCAAGGACGCCATCCTCGGAAAGTTCTTCGAGGTGTTCCTCTTCGAGGAGGTTCCCGCGCAGGAACGCCGCGCCGACGACGTGTATCTGGGCGAGGTCGACCGCTGCGACGTCTATCTCGGCATTCTGGGGCGGACCTACGGCCACGAGGACGCGGCCGGCGTGTCCGCGACGGAACGGGAATACGAACGCGCGTGCAAGCGCCACAAGCCGCGCCTCTGCTTCGTCGGCAAGGCCGGCGGCCCGTCCGAACCGAAGCAGGCGGCGTTCGTCGCTCGTGTCGAGAACGATGTCGTCCGCCGCGGCTTCGCCGACTACGACGGCTTGCGAACGGGGGTGTACGCGGCGCTGGCCCAGTTCCTCGAGGACAAGGGACTCATCAGCGTCCTGCCGTTCGACGCGTCGAAAACCGCCGGCGTGGAACTGAAGGATCTGAGCGTCGCAAAAATGCGCGACTTCATCCGCACGGCGCGCGAGAAGCGCCAGTTCCCGCTCCCGGTCAATGCGGCGCCCCAGCGGCTGCTCACGGCGATGGAGCTGATGGACGACGACGGACGCATCCTGAACCCCGCGGTTCTGCTGTTCGGCAAGCGGCCGCAGAAGTTCTTCCCCTCCTCGGAGGTGAAATGCGCCCAGTTCTACGCCGACCGCGTGTCCAAGCCGATGGCCGACCACCAGATTTACTGGGGCGACGTTTTCGAACTCGTGGACCAGGCTACGCGATTCGTGATGACGCACGTCTCCAACTGGATCGGAACGCGCGAAACCGGCGACACGGCGGAAGTGCCGACCAAGTTCGAACTGCCCTACGACGCCGTCAAGGAAGCCGTCGTCAACGCCGTTGTCCACCGGGACTACGCGAGCCTCGCCAGCGTCCAGGTGATGCTGTTCCGCGACCGGCTGGAGGTGTGGAGCCCGGGAGCGCTGCCGCGCGGGATGACCGTGCCGAAGCTGTTCAAGGCCCACCAGTCCCTGCCGGTGAATCCGCTCTTGGCCCGCGCGATGTATCTCAAGGGCTACATCGAGAAGACCGGCACAGGTACCGAGGACATGATCGCGAAATGCGCCGAATGGGGCGTTGCGGCGCCGGAATGGATCGAGGAGGACGACGATTTCCGGGTTGTCCTGAGGCGGCCGGTCGGCACGATGGCGAACGGGAACGCCACGGATTCTGGCGGAAGCGATAGTAGGGTTTGGAGTGGGGTTGAGAGTAGGGATAGGAGTAGGGATAAGATTCTGGCATTGGTCGGCCGTTTTCCCGAAATCCGTCAATCCGAAATGGCGAAGGCCACGGGGCTTTCGGTCAAAGGTGTGGAGAAAATCGTGTCGCGGCTCAAAGCGGAAGGCGCAATCGTCCCGCCGGCGCGGGCAAAGCCCGGCGCCGCGCCGGCGTTGCAAAGCCCCCTCGCGTGCCCGCCCCCGGGTTTGTGGTTGATTCTTCCCCCGTCCGCGCGCAACGCGCGAAACTCCCCTTATGCCCCGCCGCCGCCCCCGCCCCCTTCTCGATTCCGGACGAACGCGCCCCGCCCCGCGCGTCCTTCCGGACGAATCCGTCCTCCCCGAAATACCGCAGGAGCGGAGGTAATGAACCAGCGTGCTCTTTTCCCCATTCGCTCCTTGCGGCGCTTGTCAGTGCGCGAATCCTTTTCGTGCGACGTTGCCTCGAAAGCAACATTCGCCATTTTCGCCTTTCCTCCCGACCGGGCGTGTGGTATCATCCGCTTCGTCCGCGCGGCACCCCACCGCGCATGGTTTTCCAGAACGATTTGACCCGCTTGACGTTTTCCGGCACAATCGAATCCGACCCGCAGACCGCCATCCAGGTGGTCGAGGACGCCTGCACCGAATTCAAGCGCGACGCCGGCGAGAAGAAGAGTTGTTGTCCATGAGCGTTCCCATCCAATCAGAAGACAACCAGGGTCTGAAACCCGTGGGGCCGCGTGCGTTTTACGAACAAGCCCACCCCGAGTTGTTTTCGGACTCCAAGGTCACGTATGAAGTTCCCCTGACCCGAGAACTCTTCGATGTACAGATGGAACTCTTGTCAACGAAAAAGATGGAGACGGAGTTCGAGAATTTCGCCGTTGCCGTCGCAAGAAAGCTTTTGACTCCCAACATCAAACCACAAACCGGGCCCGACGGTGGAGGAGACGGAAAGGTCGATGCGGAGACTTATCGAGTTTCACAGGATGTTTCGGACAAGTGGTTCTCCGAAGAGATCGGGGCCACGGGCACCGAGAAATGGGCGTTCGCCATCAGCTGCAAAAAACAGTGGCGATCGAAAGTTGAATCCGATGTCCAAAAGTGTGTCGACACCCGGCGCGGATACACTCGAATCCTGTTCTTCTCCAATCAATACATCAAAGCCAGCACGCGACTCGATGTCGAGAAACAATTGTCCGAAAGGCATGGAGTCCAGGTTGAGATTTTCGATCGAAGCTGTTTTGTTTCCGCAGTTTTTGAAAGCGGATGTATGGACATTGCGTTAGACAATCTCGGTTTTTCGGATGAATACAAGAAACGTTCCGAGACCATCGGACCAAACGACCTTCAACGCCGGGAAAGATTGAAAACCGTCGAAGAAGCCGTGGCATGGCCTGTAACCGGGCTTGATACGAAGTATGTCGACTTGCTGAAAGAATCCTGCATTCTTTGCAGGGGATTGGAACGCCCGAGACAGGAGATCGAAGGGCGTTTCCGGAGGGCGTTGGATGAATGCGAAAGGCATGGCACCGAACAACAGAGGTTCAACATCATCTACGACCACGGATGGACCTGCCATTTCTGGTTTGAAGACTGCGAAACTGCATTCCAGGACTATTTGAAACTGAGAGAGTATGTTTCCGACAATTGTTCGGTTTACAGACTTGAACGTGTGCTCAATCTTCTGTCCGTTCTGCGAACGGCTGCTGTGACCGGTTTTTTCGACATGGCAAGAATCTCGCCAGAGATTGCGTTTTTCAATGAACTGGAAACCATTCTCGCGGCTGATCCGAATCGGAAATCTTGCCATCTTTACCTTCAGTTGCGAAAAGCACAGGATGCGCTAACCCTTCACTTGATTAAGAATCAACCGATCTCTGGCGATTTGGAGAACCTTCGAAGCCTCTGTGATAAAGCGTCCGGCAATCTCGAAATCAGTTTCGAGGCCATCTACAATATCGTAGAAATGTTGTCCGACCGGATCGGCGACAATGCCGAATTCGAGCAGTTCGTCGACGAATTGTCGGACAGAATCGCAGATCAAAGATCGGAAGTGGAGGCGGCCAAGGTCCGATTGATTCGCGGAGCGAAGCATTTCAAGGCGAATCGATGGAAAGACGCCATCCGCCACTTGAGTTTCTGCGTTTACGCTTTCGAGAAGGAAGAATACATTCGCGAACTGATCGAGTCTTCCGCTTTGATGGGATTGGCTCTCTGGGAACTGAAACTTCCTTTCAGCGCCGAATCGTTTCTCGTCAAGGCGACGGCCTTTTTGTTGAAGGACATCCACAGTTCAGGCAACATCCCGCATCCGTTGGTCAAAACGCTTGATCAACTATGCGAAATCGAAATCTTGCTTGGTCGATTGGTCATGTATCTCAATTGGCACGAATTGCTGATGGTCATGGCTCGAAACGCCCAAGTCGACGAAACTCCGGAATTCATCAATCGAAGAAATCTGGAAGATGCGGTCTGGGCCGCTAGATTCGCGGCGTCTGATTTGACCGATTCCGTTTTCTCAAGACTCCCGGACATTCTCGCTCGGCAGGGGCTTTGGTTCTGTTCCGAGTATTTGAAACATGCCCTCGGACACAAGGAGGCGGTCAATCCTGCTTTCTACAAGATCGTCAACCTTGATGATGATGACCGCGTGTTGTTGGATCAACCCGTTTTCAAACAGTTCTTGTGCGGATTGAACATCTCGCAAAACGGCTTGGCGCACTTGGAAACGACCGTCAACAGTTTTACGTTCCAGGTGGAGTATCCGAACGATTGCAACGCCCAACAAATCGCGGAAACAATCCTCGCTTCCATGGAAGCGCTGATGGCAACCTACGACGACCTCGACTTGCTCGTTCTCCATTCGTCCATTTTCATTTGCATCGTCTTTTCCGATGAACCTACCGAATTGAAAGCGTTGAATGAAGTCGACAGGTATGAATTCAGGATCAACAAAAACACATTCGCTCCAGAACAGTTCTGGAAGAGTCTGGTTTCTTTCATCGCCTACGTGTTCTCGCGAAACGCCATAATCAATAACGGCGACATCGCCGAACTGCTGGAACGAAAGCAAAACGGCGAAGGAATGATGGACCGTGTTTCGGTGCTCCAACACACGTCGATGGCCATGGGCTTGATTTTCGGCCAGTCGTTCAAATGCAAAATCGAGGACTGGCTGAAGGATTCGGATACGACATACCCCTACAAAGGGGCGCCTCGGTCAAGACGCGCCATTGAATACAAGAACGACGTCCAAAACAGGTCAACAACGGTTCTCCTCAACAAGGACATGGCCGTTTGGGATGCCGCGGGATGGAAGGGCTGCGGCGTTTATGCCGACAGGTCCATTCCGTTGGTTTTCGGATTGATGTTTTCAAACGAGGAAAAGGGTCGTTCCATTTTCGAGGAATGGAAGCGAACGTTTCACGAAACGGAGCCTCCCATTCGGATTGTCATCCTGAAGGGTATCAATGCAAACCATCCGTTCTGGTATCGTGTATGCATCATGCCCGATGTGTCGATGCGCCTCAAGACAGACAACGAAAACAGACTTCTTGGCTTTTGCACCCGCAACAACACCATGGAGCCCACGACAAACACGAATCTCGAGTTTTTGGAACGAGTGTTTTCAATGCGCAGGCACTGTCGCCTTGCCCCCATGTTCCTGGACTCGTGCGGGCAATTGAAGATGCCGATCGATTTGTCGCTGTCTTTCGACTTTTCGAAACTGACGATAATGGAAGCCTGGAAAGTCGATGCGACTCCCGAATACATGTGCGCCCTGTCTCCGGAAGACACCCCCTTCATTCCGGAAGACCGGAAACACGACGCTCCCGTTTTGAAAGCACTTGAACAAATCAGATCGTTTACCCGGGCCAGAGACAACGACGCAAACGAAAGGATGCAACGATGATCAAAGACGCGATGGAGAAGAACGCGGGAACGACCGCGGCGGACCGGGAGATGGCGGTCCTGAAGGAGCATTTCCCCGGTTGCTTCCACGGGGAGGAGTTCGACCTGGAGGCGTTCGCCCGGCTCGTCGGCAAGGGCGCGAAGGTCGTGCGCGAGGGCTACGGGCTTTCGTTCCTCGGCCGCGACTACGGCCGGCTCGTGGCCGCCCGCGAGACGGAGACGGTTCTCGTTCCGGACGAAGCGCACAACGCCAAGCCGGAAAACAGGGACAGCCGCAATCTCTACATCACCGGCGACAATCTCGACGCGCTCAAGCACCTGCTCGGCTCCTATGCCGGCGCGGTGAAGTGCATCTACATCGATCCGCCCTACAACACCGGTTCCGACGGGTTCGTCTACAACGATTCGTTCTCGTTCTCGGCGCCGGAACTCGCGGAGAAGCTCGGCGTTTCCGAGGAGGAGTCCGCCCGCGTCCTCGATCTCACGCACCGCTCGTCCGCCTCCCATTCCGCGTGGCTGCTCTTCCTGTATCCGCGCCTGCTGCTCGCCCGCGAGCTCCTCGCGTCCGACGGCGTCATTTTCATTTCCATCGACGACAACGAACAGGCCAACCTGAAACTGCTCTGTGACGAAGTGTTCGGAGAAGAAGCGTTCATTGGCACATTCATTTGGAAAAAGCGGCAAAATGTCGATAGCCGGACAAAGAATGGTGTTTCAAGCGATCACGATTTTTTGCTATGTTTCGGGCGAACGTTGACATCTCGAATCAAAGGAAAAGCCTCGGACAAATCCAAGTATTCCAATCCCGACAATGATCCTCGTGGAGATTGGATGAGTGACAATCTTGTTGGTTTGGCGACCGAATCGCAACGTCCAAATCTTCATTATCCCTTGCTGAATCCATCAACCGGAATCGAGTATCCATGCCCTCCGATGGGATGGAGATACGAACGATCCCGAATGGCGGAATTGATTGCAAACGGAGAAATTCTTTTCCCGCCAGAACCAACCGGAAGACCTCGGCGGAAAAAGTTCTTGAAAGATGTCGAAAGCGAATATACGGGATTGAGTACCATTCTTCAAACGGCATTCAGCACCAATGGCACACGAGAATTGAGAGAGCTTTTTGGTGGAAATGAAGTGTTTGATTTTCCCAAGCCCGTCGACTTTATCAAGCTCGTTGTCAATCAAGGAACGGAATCCAATGCCGATAACATTGTCCTTGATTTCTTCTCCGGTTCCGCCACGACGGCGGAGGCGGTGATGCGGCTGAATGCGGAGGACAACGGAAACCGGCGCTTCCTTCTCGTCCAGTGGCCGGAGGTCTGCAAAGAGGATAGCGAGGCGCAACGGGCCGGCTACAGGACGATCGACGAAATCGGGCGGGCTCGGATCGAAAAGGCGGCGGCGAAAATCCGCGTGGAGTCTCCGCTTTTCCACGGCGATCTGGGGTTCAAGCACTACCGGATCGCGGCGCCGACGAGGGAGTCGGTGGCGAAGATGTGGGACTACAAGCCGGATTCGCTGGTGGAGGATTCGTCGCTGCTGGCGGAGTTCGGGGAGGCGACGGTTCTGGCGACCTGGCTCGCGCACGACGGCTACGGGCTTTCGGCCGAGCCGGCGGAGGTGGATTTCGCGGGCTACAAGGGCCGGTTCATCGGGCGGCACCTCTACTTCACGCGTCCCGGCCTCACGGACGAGGCGGTGCTCGCCCTGTGCGAAAGGATCGAGACGGATCCGGCGTTCAATCCGGAGAATCTCGTTCTCTTCGGCTACAGTTTCCCGTGGAGCGCGCTCGAGCACCTGCGGATCAACCTCGCCCGGTCGAAGTCCCTGGCGAAGAACCTCGTCGTGCGAATGGACGTCCGGTACTAGGAGCTGCGATGGACCTTTTGCTTCAGACGGGGCTGCCGCACCAGTCGGCGGCGGTGGACGCGGTGGCGGACGTCTTCCGCGAAGTGAGGACGTGGGAGCCGAAGCGGCCCTGGGAGAACCCGGAAGTGGACGTGCGGGACCCGCGGATCAACCGGGCGGTGACGGAGTTCCGGCAGGCGCATCCGGAAACGGGGGCGCCGCCGTTCGTCCCGGCGGCGGACCGGGGCTTCCTGAATCTCGACGTGCGGATGGAGACGGGGACGGGGAAGACCTACGTCTACGCGAAGACGATGTTCGAGCTGCACCGGCGGCTCGGCGTGTCGAAGTTCATCCTGGTGGTGCCGTCGCTCGCGATCAAGGCGGGCGCCGGGGACTTCCTGTGCGATCCCTACGTCCAGCGGCACTTCGCGGACGCGTGCGGCTACGGGACGCGGCTCGACGCGCTCGTGCTGTCGGCCCCGAAGGGCGCGGCGAAGGGACGGACGTGGTTCCCGTCGGCGGTCGCGGAGTTCGTGAAGGGTTCGACGCGGCAGGGCGGGACGCTGCACGTCCTCGTCGTGAACATGCAGCTGCTCACGTCCGGGAAGCTGCTTTCGCGCTCGGACTACGATTTCGGCGTGGAGGGGTTCTACCGGCCGCTCGACGCGCTGGCGGCGACGCGGCCGTTCGTGATCCTCGACGAACCGCACCGCTTCGCGCAGGGGCAGAAGGCGATGGAGGCGGTCGAACGGGAGCTGCGCCCGCAGTGCGTGATCCGCTACGGCGCGACGTTCCCGGAGCGGACGACGGGGCGCGGGCGCGCGCGCCGGACGCTGCGCGACTACCAGAACCTCGTGTTCGACCTGAACGCGTGCTCGGCGTTCAACCAGGGGCTCGTGAAGGGCGTCGCGAAGGAACACCTGCAGCCGATCAGCGGAACGGAGGCCAAGGTGAAAATCCTTCGGACGGAGGCGCGGCGGAGCGTCACGCTCCGGCTGAAGGAGCGCGACCGGCCCGACCGGACGTTCGAACTCTGGCCGGGCGATTCGCTTTCGACGGTCCACGAGGGGCTTTCGGGCGTCTCGGTCGTGGGCGTGACGCGGAGCGGGGCGGAGTTCAGCAACGGGGCGGCGAAGTCGGTCGGGGAAGAGCTGGACGTGGACGTCTTCCTCTCCAGCTACCAGGAGCAGATGCTCCGGCTGGCGATCCAGCGGCACTTCGAGACGGAGCGGGAGAATTTCGGGCGGGACGGAACGAAGATCAAGACGCTTGCACTGTTCTTCATCGACGACATCGCGTCGTTCCGCGGGGACGCCCCGTGGCTGCGCGACGCGTTCGACCGGCTCGTGCGGGACGAAATCGGCCGCATCCTTCCGACGCTCCGGGCGGACGAAGGGGAGTGGCGGTCCTTTCTCGAAGCGACGCTGGCGGACGTGCCGGGAAGTCGCGCCGGGTATTTCGCGCAGGACAACGCGGACACGGACGAGGCGGTCTCGCGCGAAGCCGAACTGATTCTCCGCGGGAAAAAGGACCTCGTGTCCCTCCGCAAGCCGGACGGGAGCTGGAACACGACCCGGTTTCTCTTCTCCAAGTGGACGCTCAAGGAGGGCTGGGACAATCCGAACGTCTTCACGATCTGCAAGCTTCGGTCCAGCGGAAGCGAGACGAGCAAGCTCCAGGAAGTCGGGCGCGGACTCCGCCTGCCGGTGGACGAGGCGGGGAACCGGATTTCGAACGAGACGTTCTATCTGAACTACATCGTCGATTTCACGGAGGCCGACTTCGCGGAGAAACTCGTCCGCGAAATCAACGCGGAAACGGCGGCGGGGCCGGTGGAGCTGCCCCTCGCGGCGATCCGCGCGGCCGCCGCGAAGCGGGGCAAGACCGAAAACGAATTGTTCGTCGAAATGCTCCAGGCGGGCTGGATCGACATCGACCGCAACGTTCCCGCGTCGAAGCGGGACGCGTTCTTCGAGGCCTATCCGGAATTCGAACCGGGGCTGGCGCCGGGCCGCATCCGCGACCGCAACGCGCAGACCCCGCGGCCGATTCGCATCCGGAAGGCCCGGTTCGAGGAGCTCCGTGCGCTCTGGGAGGCCGTGAATCGGCGGCGGCTCCTCTTCTTCGACCCCGAACTGGACGCGGGAATGGAGGACGTCTGCGCGGAGATTTTCCGCACGGACGGACTGTTCGCCGACGCCACCGTCGGGAGCTCCCGCGAACGCGTCGGGGCCGTGGACGGAAGCGTGGACATCGTCCGGGAGACGGGCGTCCAGTATCTGGTCCACAAACCCATGGGATACGGTCCGTTCCTGCTCTCCGTGTCCAAGGTCACGAACCTGCCGGTCGGGTGCCTCGACCGGGCGTTCCACCGGGTTTTCGCGACGCCGGGCGTTCTGCCGGATCCGTCGCGGTTCAACCGGGAAACGGCAGCGCGCTTCTGCGACCGCTTCGCGGAGTGGAAGCGCTCCACGCTCCAGGGACGGTTCCGCTACCGCAAGTCGGCAGCCGGAAGCGCGGGCGAAACGGCGCTCACGAACGCGGACGGAACGCCGAAGGAGAGCATCGTCCAAGGCCGCATCGGAACGCGCCTTGCCGAAGGGACGCCGTGCGCGAAATACCTCTACGACGCGTTCGCCTACGACTCCCCGCTGGAACTGGACAACATCCGGAGCGAGATTTCCGAAGTGGTGGTCTACGGGAAGATTCCGCGGAGAAGCATCGCCATTCCGGTCGTGACGGGCGAGACCTACAGTCCCGATTTTCTCTACGTGGTCCGCCGGGCGGACGGTTCGCAGGAATTGAACGTCGTCGTGGAAACGAAAGACGTGGAGACCGATTCCGATCTGAGAGGCACCGAACGGGAACGGATCGCATGCGCCAAGGTCTTTTTCAAGAATCTGGAAGAAGAGGGCTTCCCCGTCGTCTTCCGGACGCAACTCAAGAACGACCGGATGCGACAGTTGCTGGAACAAGTGCTGTCGACGGGCCCATCCTGACGGATCGACAGGACCCGAGGGGTCCCTCCTTGAACGCATTCGCTTCGGAAAGGATTTCTTTACATGGCAAAGGAAACACAAATACCTTCTTTGTTGGGGCAATTTGATTCCATCCAGTCGTTGGTACAAGCGGCGGCTTCCGATTATCCTCGTGTCTGGCGGATTGTTCGCGACGGAATGGAGGAATCGGAGCGGCGGACGCCTCCGGGATTGCTTCGGGACGTGCTTGGATTCTGTCGGACGGTTTTCGAAACGTTCGCCCCCGGCATTTCCGAATCAGAAAGAGTCATTCGTCGCCAACAAGTTGGCGCTGCGGCGGTCTTGTTGAACATCAAGATTCCCGAAGCGTTTCGCGCCCTGAAAACGGGCGATTACGAGTTCTTCACGAAATGGAGAACCATCGAGTGTTGGCTTTCGCCAAACGACAAGACGCTTCTTGAGTTTGAGCGGGAGCGAACAATGCTTGCCGATCAAGAACTGGCTTTTTCCGTTCTGTTCTACAGTTTGTACACCACTTTGTACCTTCGCGCATACGGAACATTCCCCGCCGGATTGATTTGGCCAACATCGTTAGCATTCGGAATCGGACATGCATTACGTTGATGGTTCTTGGCCTTCTTCCGTCTCCTCGATGGCGGAAAGCCCGGTTCATTACCCGCCCGCTCCGCGCGGATGCGACGCAGCCGACGCCCGCCACGGAGGGCAATTCCGAACAGGAAACGGGGTCGAGTCCGGGCGCGGGGTCTACACGCGGCTCCTGGTCGACGACGGCGACATCCAGCAGCACAACTTCCTGATGGAGCTCGTCGACAACCCCGCCGGCCTGCGGGCGATCAATCCGGCGCCTATAACCCCAGCGTCTCCTTCATCACGCGCAGGACATAGGGGTTCGGGCTGATGCGGCGGTTCTGGAGGAAGAAGGACCGGTAGTCGTCCTCGTGATCGCCGATCACGCGGTTGAAGTACTCGTTCAGGACGGCGCCGACGGCGCCGGCGCGCGAGACGCCCTCGGTGCAGTGGACGAGGAGCGGCAGGGAGCCGTCGTCCGCGAAGCGGAGGATCCGGTCGGCCATCTCGTGCGTGAAGAGCGCGAGCTTCGCGCGCTCGGCCGGGTCGTCCGGGATGCCGTAGCAGTCGTCGAACACGAGGCAGAGCAGGTGCGGCGACGAAAGCGACTCCGGCGAGAACGGCGGCTCGGAGTCCCAGCCGCCCGCCGACTGGATCGAGATCACCCGGTTCGACTCCAGCAACCCGGTCTCCACGGAGGTTCCGCGGATGTCCTCGAAGTAGGTTCTGGGCAGGCAGGCGATCTTCATGGCGACAGGCGCGAGACTTCCAGAACGCCGGACGGTTGTCAAGTGTGTCGTTCAGCCTTTCGCCTTTCCTCCCGCCCGGGCATGTGGTCTCATCCGCGAGTGCGTGTCAGGGCTTCGGCTCGCAGGCGAACAGGACGCCGGTGCCTTCGGGGGGCAAAGGATAGGCGGTCGGCGCGAAGCTGACGACCTTGCGGCCACGGGCCGCGGAAGCGCGTTGGCGTTCGATCATCGCTTCGAACAACTTTCTGGCATCGTGGCCATAGCGCGCCGATAGTTTCCGGCGGATGGCGTAGACTTCGTCCATCGGGTCTGTCGTGTCAGAGTACATATCCGAATTCCCCCTTTCGTTCAATGAAGTCTGCCGGCGTGATGATGACGGGACAGGTGAATCCCGCTTTCGTGACGATTGCCGAAGTTTTCGGCAATGTCACGGGATTCGCCATGTGCCTGCAGTTCCAGGTCAGCAAGACGTCCATGCCGTGGACGGCGGCCGTTGCGATGTGATAGGCATCCGTCGTTTCATCGGGAGGGACGGCATGGGCCGCAATGAGAGACATTGCAAGAACCGAAATGGCCGGAACGGAAACATCCAGCAACGGAAACGCCTCGATGCTGCGGATTCTTTTTCGGGCGTCCTCGGCATTTCCTTCCTCCGCCTCGTCCCCGACGTATTGCGAGACGAAAATGTCGCACGTCGGCGCAATGTCCTGCCACCATTGCAAAGTGGCTGCCTGCTTGAGTGCAACATGCGCAACGGGCGTTGGACGCCCGTTCAGAAAGCTCCAGAACGACGTCTCGCAGTAGACCTTCAGCTTTGTCTTCGGTTCTTCCATGGCAATGCGCGGGGGCGATTCCCGCAGCAACGGCGAAACTACCACATCGCCGGAGGGAACGCAAGGGGATTCGCGGGATCAACCGCGGACGGACCCGCGCGGACGCGGCGATTCGCCGCGTCCGCCGGGGACTTGCGTGGCGGGGTGCGAACCCCGCCACGCGCGAAACCGCTTTCGCCGGCGGCGGCGGTGTGGTAGACTTGCGGGCATGAAACACCTCGCAACGACCCTCCTCGCCATGAGCATCTTCTCCCTTTTCGCCAAGGCGGACACGAACGACGTGGCCGCCGCGCGGACCGACACGTTCGAAGCGCCGAACGGAAAGACCGTCGTCTTCACGTGCATCAAGCACGCCAGCGTCCGCATCCAGTACGACGGGCTCGAGATCCAGGTCGACCCCGTCGGCGCGAAGTGCGAGCCGGCGACCGACTACTCGGCGTTCCCGAAGGCGGACCTCGTCCTCGTCACGCACGAGCACTTCGACCACTTCGACGCGGCCGCCATCGCCGCGCTCCGCAAGGACGGAACCGCCGTCTACGCCAACCCCGCCGTCCGCGGAATGCTCGGTTCCGGAATCGCGCTTGCGAACGGCGAACACGCGCACTTCGGCGAGGACGTCACCATCGAGGCCGTCCCCGCCTACAACACGACCCCGGGCCGCGAGAAGTTCCACCCGAAGGGGCGCGACAACGGCTACGTCCTCGATCTCGGCGGGTTTCGGATCTACATCGCCGGCGACACCGAGGACATCCCGGAGATGGCGGACGTGAAGGACGTCGACGTCGCGTTCCTGCCCGTGAACCAGCCCTACACGATGACGCCGGAGCAGGCCGCCGCGGCCGCGAAGACCGTGGGGCCGAAGGTGCTCTTCCCGTACCACTACAGCCAGACGCCAATCCGGAAAGTCGCCGACCTTCTTGCCGGCACCGGCATCGACGTGCGCATCCGGGACTACCGGTAGGGCCGAACACCATGACCTCCTACAAACTCGTGATGCCCGGCGACCTGAACCACTACGGCTTCCTCTTCGGTGGAAAGATGCTGATGTGGGTGGACGAGGTCGCGTGGATGGGAATCGGATCGCACTGACCGTCAGATCGGCAGCGTCGTTTGAACGGGGAACCCCGACAGGTCGCCGGCCTTCTCGCGAATCCAGGCGAGGAGGCATGAAACGACGTGCTCGACCTCCGCATCGGAGAGCGGACGTCCAGCCGGGATGCCGTGCCACTTGAAGAGGCACCCCCGGCAGCAGGTCGCGGTGGCGTGCTGCGCGATGAACACGGGATGCCCTCGCATGGGCGTCTGGCGGCCGTCGTTCCTTGGTGACGCCGGCGCAAGCCGTTCGCGGACGATCGTCTCCGCCTGCGAGCGGAGCGTCTCCCACCCGGCGCGCGCGACATAGGCCCGGTCGGCGTCGGCGAGTTTGAACCGCGACCGGAACCTGGACCCGGCCAGGCGCGTGCGGAGCCGTTCCCAGGAGGGGATCACGCCTTCGGCCCTGTCGCGGCGATGTTCTTTCCGCGAATCTCGCGGCGAGGCGCGCAGTCGGGAAAGCTTTTCAGGACCCCGAGGTCGATCGGGAAGCAAAGGCGCGTCGCGTAGGCGGTGTCGACGGAGCAGTCCAGGGCGCGGCCCGGGGCGACGGCGGCGAAGACCTTGACGAAGCCGTCCGACACCTCGGCCCGGAAGAGGTCGTCCCGCCGGCGTTCCTCGAAGACGACGTCCGTCGCGCCTGCGTCGCGCTCGACGCGGATGCGCGCGAAGGCGCCGCCGTCCGTCGCGCAGGCGAAGGCGCAGCAGCCGTCCTCCGCTTCGGCCACGACGGCCGCGACGAGGATTTCGCGCGCCTCGGGCGCGGCTTCGCAGCGCATGCGGTAGTGGGGCGTGTCCTTCTCGAGGAAGGTCAGGCGGCGGAAGTTCTCGCGGCGGAAGGAGTAGGCCGAGAGGATCCGGACGTTCTCGACCCGCGCGTTCGGGCCGGGCGCCGTAAGGCTGGCGGTGCGCCCCGGATGGGCGTCGTCGCCGGCGACGTAGACGAGGCCGCCGGAGAGGTGGACGTTCGGCGGTTCGGCAAGGTCGTCCGGCACGAGGAAGACGCGGGCGTCGGCGCGCTTGCACCCGCGCGCGGTTCCGTCGTCCCACGACATGAAGTTCTGGATGGAGAGCGTGTTGCGGTTCGAGGTGAGCTCCACGAGCGCGAAGGCGGTGTCGATGTAGACGTTGGAGCCCATGAAGTTCGCGTCGCCCTTGCCGAGGACGAGCCCCCGCGTCGTCTCCCACCAGACGCCGTCGTCGCGATCGGAGAGGCAGCCCGTCCAGACGTGCAGGTTGTCGGCGTAGACGAAGGAGGCCTCCTGGTGGATGCCGATGCGCGTCCCCATGATCTCGACGTTCGAGAGGCGGTTGTCGCCGATGCGCCCGCCGATGTGGATGCCGACGGAGGGGAACGGATGGTCCTCCGCGCCGAAGATGGTGAGATTGTCGAGGAAGAGGGGACGCGACGCGAAGCCGGGGATGTCGTCGGCCTTGCAGGCGAGAATGCCGTAGCCGCGGACGTCGAAGAGGCCGACGCGCTCCACGAAGACGGGGCCGTCCTGGACGCAGGGGTTCACGAGGATGGCGCACTCGCGGCTGTGGCAGACGATGTTGAGGTTGGAGACGGTGAAGCGGCCGCTTCCGCCCAGAACGACGACGCCGGTTTCGGAGGCGATGTCCGTCCCGTCGTTTTCGATTTCCGACAGGAACCAGGTATGCGTCCCGTCCGCCTGAGGGGCGCGGGCGTACCCCTCGCCGAAAAGCGGGTTCTTGGCGAAGATGGGGGCGGCGACCCGGTAGACGCCGGCGGGGAAGAAGAGCGCGTGGTCGGCCGTGTGGCGGTTGACGATCGCCGAGACGTCCTCCGTGCCGTCGTTGCGGACGCCGAGGTCCAGCACGTTGATTGCGCCGGCCGGCGGGGCGGCGCGGTCCGGAGCGCCGCCGGAAGCCGGGACGGACGTGTCTCCTCTCCCTTTGGAATGGAGGGACTGGCGGGGTCGGGCGGATGGTTCTCGCATGGTTTTCTCCGTTCGCTGCTGTGCCGCGCATTCTATCAGAACGGCGGCCGGCCGCAAAGCCGTGCTTTTCCGCACGACGGCAATGCGGGATGGCGTGGCTGTCCCGGCGCTTGACTGGCCTGGCGCGTCACGGGAGCGACCGGTGATGGCGCGGGGGGCGACCGCCGGGACGGCGCCGCGAGGGGTGCGTGGCGGGGTGCGGACCCCGCCACGACGATGGCAAGCTGCCAAGTTGCCGTTTTCGGAAAAAATCCTTTTTGCGGACGGCGGGATGTGATAGACTCCGCGCGAATCCGGACGATTCGCCATGGGACACGCGAGGAAAATCGAAGACCTGCTGGAAACCGCCGGCCGTACGGCGGCGGGTTCGGCGCAGGCGCTGCGCGGCGCGCTGGAGTTCACGGGGCGCGTCGCGGCGGCCGCCCTCTCCGGCATCGTCCGCCCCCGCTCGTTCCGGCTTCCGGACTTCGGCGCGGTCTTCCTGCGGACGGGCGCGGAGGCGGTCCCCGTCACGCTCCTCGTTGGGTTCCTCCTCGGCTTCATCATCGCCTACATGTCCGCCGCGATGCTCAACAAGTTCGGCGCGGAGATCTACGTCGCGAACCTGATCGGGCTCGCGCTGATCCGCGAGCTCGGCACCATCGTCGCGGCGATCGTCATCGCCGCGCGCTCGGCGTCGGCCTTCGCGGCCGAGATCGGCACGATGGTCGTGAACGACGAGATCGCCGCGATGCGGACGATGGGCATCGACCCCGTCCGCCACCTCGCGCTGCCGCGCATCGCGGCCGGCGCGCTCGCCCTGCCGATCCTCTCCCTCTTCGCCGACCTGGCCGGCCTCGTCGGCGGCTACATCACGCTGGCGCTCTTCGGCTATTCGGCGCGGATCTTCCTCACGAACGCCTTCGCGTTCTGCTCCGCCGGGGACCTGGCCACGACGCTGGCGAAGGGCGTCGTCTTCGGCGTCCTCATTTCCGCGACGGGCTGCCGCTGCGGGCTCGAGACCGGGGCGGGGTCGGACGCCGTCGGAAAGGCGACCACGTCGGCCGTGGTGACCTCGCTCGTGCTCTTCATCGCGGCGGACGGCCTCTTCGCCCTCGTTTCGAGCGCCATCGCCGCCTAGGAGCCACGACATGACCGACGAACCGACGCCCGTGATCGAAACCGAAGGCCTCTCCGTGGGCTACGGCGACCGCGTCGTCCAGCGCGGGCTCGACCTCCGGATCGCCCGCGGCGAGATCTTCGTCCTGCTCGGCGGCTCCGGCTGCGGCAAGAGCACGGTGCTGCGCACGCTGATCGGCCTCGTCCCGCCGCTGGCGGGCCGCGTGCGGATCCTCGGGCGGGTCTTCGCCGAGGCGGGGCGCGAGCCGGAAGAGAACCCCGCCATCCTGCGCCACCTCGGCGTGATGTTCCAGAATGGCGCGCTCTTCGGCTCGAAGACGCTCCTGGAGAACTGCGCCCTTCCGCAGGAGACCCTCACGGACCGCGCGCCGGAGGAGATCGAGCGGATCTCGCGCGACCGCCTCCGCGACGTCGGGCTCCTCGACTTCGCCGACTTCCTCCCCAAGGAGATCTCGGGCGGCATGCAGAAGCGCGCGGCGATCGCGCGGGCGCTCACGCTCGATCCGGACATCCTCTTCCTCGACGAGCCCTCGGCCGGCCTCGATCCGGTCACGTCGGCCGAGCTCGACGAGCTCATCCTGCGCATCCGGGCCGAGAAGGGGACGACCATCGTCCTCGTCTCGCACGAGCTGGCGTCGATCTTCGCGATCGCCGACCGCGCCGTGTTCCTCGACCGCGCCACCCATACCGTCCTCGACGAAGGCGCCCCCGCCTTCCTCCGCGACAACAGCCCCCACAAGGCCGTGCGGTCCTTCTTCAACCGCACGCCCGAACGAAAGGCCACCGGCCATGCGTAAATCCTCCTACGTGAAAATCGGCGCATTCGTCTGCGCCGCGGTCCTCCTCGCCGTCGTGGCCGTCGTCCTCATGGGATCCGGTCCGATGCACAAGCGCGAACTGCTCTTCGAGACCTTCGTCGAGGAGACGGTCCAGGGCGTCTCCGAGGGCTCCGCCCTCAAGTACCGCGGCATTCCCGTCGGCTCCGTGAAGTCCATCTCCTTCGCGACCTACGACTACACGGACGAGGACGTCCGGCCGGACGCCTCGGCGGAGGACGTCGACCGGGCGAGCCGCTACGCCCGCATCGTCCTCGCCGTCAATACGACCGACATGCCCGATCCCGAGGCGTTCCAGCGATTCGTGGAGCGGGAGACCGCGAAGGGCCTCCGCGCCCACATGAAGAGCCAGGGCATCACGGGCCTCGTCTACGTGGACTGCGACTACGAGGATCCGGGCAGCCCGACGCTTCCCGTCCCCTGGAATCCGAAACACCCCTACATCCCGATGGCGCCCAGCCTCTCCAAGACGCTCACGGACGCCGTCCAGGGCGTCGCGCAGGAAATCCGCGGCTTCGCCGACGTCCGGGCGAACGTGACGAATCTTGCGGTGCGCATCGCCGCGCTCGTCGACAACGCGAACGCCGTCCTCGGCGGCGTCCCCGCCCTCGTGGCCGCGGCCTCGAACGCCGTCGCATCCGCCGACGCCTTCCTCCGCGCCGCGAAGGACGATGCCGCGCCCCTCCCCGGCCTGCTCTCCGAGACCTCCAACCTGGTCGTCTCCGCCTCCGCCTTCCTCGACTCCGTCAAGGGCGACGTCGCCGGCGTGGCCGCCTCCTCGACGAACTTCCTCGCCGGCGCCGACGCTACCGTCGCCGGCCTTCGCACCCCGCTTGAAAGCACGCTGGACGACCTCTCGCGCGCCTCCCGAAACCTGGCGGACATCCTGGACGCCATCCGCGACGACCCGGGCCGGCTCTTCCAGAAGCCGGCCGAGGAGAACATGCCATGAACCACGCAACGAAAACCCTTCCCGCCCTTCTCGCCCTCGCCTGCGCGGGGTGCATCTCCGTCCTTCCCGAACCGAAGGACGCCGCGCCGCGCTACGACGTGGCGCTTCCGGAGGTTCCCGCCGCCGCCGCGCCCGAGGCCGCGCCGGCGCCGGCGCGCATCCTCGTCGTCGGCAAGGTGCGCGCCGCCGAAGAGGCGTCCGGCCGCGCGATCCGCACGGCGGACCTCGAAACGGGCCGCACGGGCCGCCTCTCCGACGGCGAGCTCGCCCTGGCGCCCGAGGCCATCGTCGGCGCGTTCCTCCGCGCCCGGCTCTCCGCCGCCCATCCGGGCGCGATCGTCTGCGACGCCTCCGTGGCACCGCACGCGGGCGCCCGGACGACGTTCAGCGCCTGGATCGAGCGCTTCCGTCTCGAGAAGCGCGAGGACGGCTGGTTCTTCACCGTCCGCCTCCGCGTGCTCGCCGAGGTCCCGGACGGCTCCGTGGCGGTCGCGGACGCCGCCCAGTCCGTCCCCGTCGCCGCGGAAGGCTCCCGCCCGACCGCCGCCGAGACCGTCCGCGCCATCTCAAAGGCCATCGACGCATCCGCGGCGATGGCCACGCGTGCGGCCGAAGAAGAAGTCAAAGAGGATGGCGGGTGTCATGGCGCGGATTCTGAAAATCGCGGCCATCCCTGAAAAGTCGGGCTTTCGCCAGGCGCGGAAAGGCGCTTCGCCGGAGACCCTTCCCCGCGACTGGGGCATCGTGCCGTTCGTCGCCGTCACAGGGCGGCCGACGGAGACGGCCGTCCGCGCGACGGTCGCGCGCGTCGATGCGCAGGGCGCGGGCTCGTTTCTCGTCTACGCGCGCAGCGGTCTCGAGATCGAATACATGGGCGAGGACTGGCTGCGCGCCGTCGCGTGGTTCTGCGACGAGGCCGCGCGCCGCGGCCTCCGCGTCTGGCTCTACGACGAGTTCAACTGGCCGAGCGGCACGTGCCGCGGCCGCGTCCCCGCGGAGAACGAGGCCTGGCGCTATGCGGAGCTCGGCGTCTTCCCCGCGCCCGGCGGCGGCTGGGCCTGGGAGCGCGCGACCGGCCCGCGCGGCTGGACGAACGTCTGCGAGCCCGGCGCGACGCGACGCTTCCTCGAGCTCACGCACGAGGTCTACGCCGCGCGCCTCGCGCCGTGGTTCGCCGACGGCACCGTGGCCGGCTTCTTCACGGACGAGCCCGGCCACCCGGTACGCGTCGCGTTCCCGCGCGGCGAGCCCGTCGCGCGGCTGCGCTGCTGGTCCGGCCTCGAGGAGGACTACGAGGCGGCGACGGGCCGCGCCCTCCGCGCCGATGTGGAGCGCTGGCTCGACGCGGGCCGCCCGCAGGACGGCCCCGAGGCCGAGGTCTGGCCGGCCTACGCTCGGCTCCACGGCGCGCGCTTCGTCGCCTCCTACTTCGACCCGATCCGCGAATGGTGCGACGCGCATGGCGTCCTCCTCGCCGGGCACCTGATCAACGAGCACGACCCCGCCGGCGCCGTCCGCCTCAACGGCGACCCCGTCCGCGCCCTGCGCGCGCTGTCCGTCCCGGGCGTCGACGAGATCTACACGCGGACCGATCCGGCGCACGCGGAGTGGACCACGCTGGCCTTGCTCCGACAGGCGACGCACGACAGGGGCGGCATCGCCGAGCTCTTCGCGTGCGGCCCGTGCGACCTGCCGCCGGCGAAGCTGCTCGACATGGTGCGGCTCGCCGCGCGCCACGGAGCGACGCGCTTCGTGACGTGCATGGAGGCGATGGACCAGCGCGGACTTGTCGAGAAGCACGGCTTCCTCGCCCCGACCGGCTCGCTCCATCCGTGGTGGGAGAGGCACGCGCGCGTCTTCGCGGAGGAGGTCCGCCGCATCGTCGTCGAGGAGCGCCGCGCCGCCGCCGCCCGGCCCGTCATCGCCGTTCCGTTTCCGCATCGCGCCGCCGCCCTCGCCGCCTACGCCGGCGCGCCCGCGCCCTCCCTCGATTCGCGGCTCGCCGCCCTCGACCCCCGGCGCGGCCGATGCGGCTCGACGAACAGCCATTCGCGAACGGAACCGAAGCCGCGGAGAAAACCGATGGACCCGCCGAACGGACTCCCGGATCGTTGGACGCTCGTCCTCGACGCGCCGAACCTTCTTCGCGTGACGTTCGGCGCGGACAGGCGCGGCGCGGTGGACGTGCGCGAGGCGCTGCCCGGCGTGCGCATCGTCCTGCGCGACTACGCGCCGTCGTTCGCCGTGACCGAATCCGGCCGGCCCGTCGACGCGGGCGAGGAGGCGGGCGCGGGCGAGCGCGTCCTGCGCCACGACGCCGAGCCCTACGCCTTCGAGATGGACGGCGTTCCTCTGTCCCTCGCGCGTCCCTGCACCGCGCTGCGCGCCGGCTTCGCGTCGCTCTACCGCGAAACCGGGCCGATCGACCTGGCGCCCGGCGTCCACCGCCTCCGCATCGCGCGCGGCGCGCCCGACGACAACTACTTTCTTCCCGCCCTTCTGCTCGCGGGCGACTTCCTCGCCGACGGCGCCGCGCTCCGTCCGCGCCCCGCGGGGCCCGTCCCCTTCGCATCGCTCGAAGAGCTCGGACTCGGCGGCTTCGTCGGAACAGCGACCTGGCGCGCGCGCGTCCGCGCGCCCGGCGGACGCACCGCCCTGCGTGCCGAGACCGGCGGCGCCCCCGCGGAGGCCTTCTGGAACGGGGCGAGCCTCGGCGTGCGTCTTCGCGCACCCTTCGAATGGACCCTCCCCGCCTCCGCCGCGTGCACCGAGGGAGAGCTTTCGATCGCCGTCTCCACTTCCGTCGCGCCGATGTTCGGCGCGCCCGACGCCCCCGGCGCCGCGTGGGATCAGCCCTTCTGGACCCCGCCACGGGCGCCCGAAGCCCGCTTCGGCCTTCTCGCCGCGGGGTTTTCGCCGTCGGCATAGCGACGGAGGTCGCGCGGAGAAGACGGTGCGTCAGGGATGGTTCCCGGGGCGTCGCGCCAAGTCCCAGATCGAGGTGGGATCGCGGAGTGCGGGAATCGGATCGTTGTCGTTCATGGGTTCGGCCGCCGCTGTTGTCGTGCGCGCAAAACCGGACGCGCGCGGCTGCGCTTCGGCCGATTCGGCTACGCCGTGTTCCAGACCTTTCTGACGGTCTGTCCATGACGCGGGGGCTCCTTCGCTAACGGACTACGACGACGGTGCCGCTCGAGCGCGGGCCGTCGAGGGCCTTGTCTCCGATGCAGGGCCGGTGCGCGGCGACGCTTCTCGGTTGCCCTCCTTCCCGGATACGCGCAAGGACGGCACGGAAGGCTTCAACGGTTCGGGGAGCGGCGGGACGCAGGTCGCGGAGGGGTGTCGCGAGCAGGGCGGCGCGCAGCGCCTCCGATTCGGCCGCGAGCGCGGCGCGGTCGAGCGGCGTCCGGTCGCCGGCGTCGAGCTTGCGGCGGACGGCGCGGGCAAGGCTCGCGGCCAGGGGCGCGCACCAGCGATCGACCGCCTCGAACTGGTGCGAGAGGCAGTAGGCGTTCGTCGCGTTGTCGACGAGCGTCCGGGGAAAGTCCGGGTTGGCGACGCGCTCGACCGCGTCCAGCCGTTCCAAGGATTCCCACAGCGAGTAGTCCGTGTGGAGCGCGAGCAGATCCGCCAGCGAACGGAAGCCGGCGGCGAAGGCGTCCGCCGCCTCGCGCGCGGCTCGGGCCGCCGCGTCGTCGCCTCCCGCCCAGGCGCGAAACGCGCGGATCGTCTCGCGCCGCCGCCGCTCGACCGTCCGGTCGAGCAGCGTCCGGGCCAGGTCGACGGAGTCGCGCGCCGCGAAGGCATCGCTCCACTCGATCCGCGCGAGGAGGGCGAAGGCGGCGCGGGCCTCCCGGAGCGGCCCTTCCCCGTCCGGGGGCGGGGGCTCGTCGGGCCGGTCCTCCGGGAGCCGGTCGAGCTGGAACGCGAGACGCGAGGCGCAGTTCCCGCCCCAGCCTTCCAGCGCCCCGACGGGCAGGACGAGGCGCCAGACGGACTCGAAGAGCGCGGCCTGCGCGCCGTATCGGTCGCGGCAGAACGCCGGCAGCAGCGCGTCGGCCGTCTTCCCGGGCCGCCAGGCGTTCTCGGAGAACCAGCGCAGCGCGAAGACGTCCGTGTGGCTCGACTCGGGCCAGAAGAGGAAGCCCTTGCAGGCCGGGTCGTTTTCGGCGACCGCCAGCCGATTCTCGAGGAGCGGGTAGTTCGCCCGGACGTCGAGCGCCTGCTCGTAGGCGAGGAACGCGCCGAACGTGTAAGGGAACCGGCCGACCACGCCCCAGTCCGTGAACGCCGTCCGGGTGCCGTCGGGCCGGGGAACCGGGGCGGCGTCCGCCTCGTAGTCCCAGAGGACGACGCGCTCCGGATCGAGCGCGGCGAGGGCCGTGCGCACCTCCTCCGGCGTCCAGCCGTAGTGGAAGTCCCACCCGGCGAGCAGGACGGGGGCTCCGGGCGCCCTTTCGGCCGCGAGATCCGTCAGGCGGCGCAGCACGTCGGTCTTGAACGCGAGGTTTCGGGCGCGGTCCGCGAAGACGGTCCGCTCGCCCAGTCCGATCGTGTGCAGGAGGTCCGGGCTGCAGTATCCGCTCTCGACCGCGGCCTCCGTAAGACGCCAGTAGGCGTCGAGCCACCTTCGGTCCCGGATGTCGAAGACGAGTCCGTCCGGCTCTCCGTAGTCGCCGCCCGCCTGCGGGAGGAAGGCGGGCTTCTCCCTCTCCAGGAACTCGCGCGGCGTGCGCGAATACCAGTGCGTCATCGTGCCGAAGTCGGCGGGGATCCGGAGCCCGCGGGCGAACGCATAGTCCGCGACGGCGCGGCGCAACCGGCCGCGGAACAGCAGCGACCAGAAGGGCGACCGGTCGTCGTAGCCCGTCCCGGCGCCCGGCAGGGGTTTGGAGGGGTCGGGATAGGGCACGACGTCCGGGAAGGCGCGCTGCCAGAGGTCGTCCATGCCGATCCGCGGCAGGATGCAGTTGAGACGGCGCTTGACGCACCAGTCGATCTCCCGCCTCCAGTCGTCGAACCCCCAGTGTTCGGCCTGGAAGCGCGTCAGCCCGCGGTGGGCGAAGTAGCGGATGGCGCGGTAGCGGAAGCGGGACTCCTCGTGGACGTCCAGCCCGGAAAGGTCGATCGCCGCGCGCCGCGGCACGATGTCGCCGTCCCAGAACCAGCGGCATCCGGCGCGCCGCGCAAGCAGGTCGTAGACGCCGTAGAGGACGCTGCGCGGATTCGAGCCGGTCACCGTCGCCCCGCCGCCCGCCGAAACGATCGCGTAGGCGTCGTTCCCGGTTTCCGACACGGACGGATCGACCGCGAGCGAGACAAGCTCCTCGGGCGCGTCCGTTCCGGTGGCCAGGCGGTGGTATTTCGCGAATTCGGCGCGGGCGACCGCAAGGGGCGCGGGATCGGGGCTCGGTTCCATGGGGGGCGGGAGACGTCGTGCGGACGAGGCTCCATTATATCACGTTCCGCGGCAGTATTCCAGATAGAGGCAAAACAGGTCCGGGACGGTCCGTGGGACGCGTCCCTTGACTTCCTGCGGCGATTTGATTAGATTCCAGGACCGTCCAGAAGGATGATAGTCAAGAATCTGAATCATTTTCCGGAGGAACGGACATGGAACTGAAGGAGCTCGGCGTCTGGGGACGCAATCCGCCCGCGGGCTGGATCCAGGAGGCCGCCCAGCGCTGGGCGGTGCTCGCGAAGCGGGCCGCGCTGGCCTACATGGACCTCTTCCGCGCATCGCCCCTGCCGCGCGTGGAGACGGAGGTGCTCGCGCTCGTCTGGGAGAATCCCGATTCGGCCGAGCCCGCGCTCCTCGCCGGCGCCCTTCGCGTCTCGCGCCAGTCGATGACCGGCCTGCTCGACAAGCTCGAACGGGGCGGCTACCTCGAGCGGACGCCCCACGCGGCCGATCGACGCCGCAAGACGATCCGCCTCCGGAAGAAGGGGCTCGCCGTCGTCCGCGGATTCGCCGGCGGCGTCATCCGCCGCGAGGCCGCCCTGTTCGGAACCCGGTCCGAGCGCGAGGTCTCGGGCGCCCTGGATACCCTCGACCGCCTCCTCTCCCTCGTGGAACAGTGGCACGCGGAGCATCCGTTCGACAAAGCGAACAGCTAACAACTAACAACGAACAACTAACAGCTAATAGTTAACAGCTAACAGTTGGAAGTGAAGAGTGAAGAAGTGAAGAGTGAAGAAGCGAAACTCTGCGGTCTCTGCGGCCTCTGCGTGAGAAACAACCTCTGCGGCCTCTGCGTTCTCTGCGTGGGTCTTCTCGGCGCTCTCTGCGTGGGTCTTCTCTGCGCCCTCTGCGTGACGGGGTGCGTGTCCTTCGACGCGACGGACGCCCGTCGTTCGCAGACCGAGGCGTTCACGAACGAGCTCTCGCGCCTGGAGGCCGCGTGGCTCGCGGAGCCGCTCACGCTGGAGCGCTGCGTGCGCATCGCGATGACGAACAACTACGAGGTGCGCAAGGCCGACCTCGACGCGCAGCTGGGCCGCTTCTCGCGGGACATGGCGTTCTCCGCGTTCCTGCCGCAGGTGTCCGCCACGGCGACGCGGATCGACTACGACAGGAACCCGGTGCTCAACTCGCAGCGCTTCACGAGCGGCGGGGTGGACGTGGGGCTCGCGCTCCTGATGCCGTCGACCTGGTTCCTCTACGACGAGGCGCGCCACGGGCGCGCGGCGGCGGAGCTCGCGGCGGGCTACGTGCGGCAGGGCGTCGCGCTGCAGACCACGTCGGCCTACTACGACGTCGTCGTGCAGGAGAGGCTCGTCGCCGCGCACGAGCGGCAGCTCGCGGCGGCCCGCGAGACGGCGGAGCGCGTGGCCGGCCTGGAGCGCGAGGGGCTCGCGCGCCCCTGGGAGCGCGACCAGGCGGCGCTGCTCGCCGAGACGCGCGAGGCGGAGCTCGGCGCCGCGCGCCGCCGGCTCGTCGTGCTGCGCGGCGACCTGATGCGGGCGCTCGGGCTTTCGCCGCTCGCGGCGTTCGAGCTCGCGCCGCCGCCGGAGGCGGACGAATCGCCGCTCGAACCGCTGGAGGACCTCGTGCTGCGCGCGCTGGAGACCAACCCGCAGCTGCCGATCGCCGACCGTCAGGTGGTGATGAAGGAGAACGCGGTGCGCCGGGCGTTCTGCGAGTTCCTGCCGAACCTCTCCGTGTTCGGACAGTGGAGCTTCACGGGCAACGAGGTGATGAACCCGCCGAAGCACAACTTCGACTGGGGCTTCCGCGGAACCTGGGACCTCTTCAACGGCTTCCGCTCCGTCGCCGACGTGCGCGCGGCGAAGGCCGAGCGCGAACAGGCGGAGCTGTCGCGCGAAAGCACCTTCCTCTCGGTCATGGCCGGCGTGGTCTCCGCGCGCGCCGCGGTGGAGGACGCCGCGGCCGGCGCGGCGGTGCGCCGCCGCGCCTGGGAGGTCGCCGCAGGCAAGGCCGAGGACCTCATGGCCCGCGCGAAGGAGGGGCTGGAACCGGTTGCCGACGCGCTGGACGCCGAAGCCGCGCGCGACCTCGCCGAAGCCGAATACCTTCGCGCCGCCTTCACCGAACGGGTCGCGAGGGAGAACCTTGATTTCGCGGTAGGGGAAATGAACAACGAATAACGAAGAGTTAACAACTAACAACTGCCGTTGTTCGTTGTTAGCTCGATTGCAAAACCATGAAACACTCCATTCTACACCCAACACTCTTCACGCTGGCCCTAGCGCTTCTCTCCGGCTGCTCAAAAACCGACGATGGCAAGGAGCCGACTCTCGCCGACGAACCGCTGCCCGTCCGCACGCTGGCCGCGACGAACGCGGTGTTCGAGCGCGCCACGACCGTGCAGGGGACGCTCGAGTCGGTCGACTCCGCCGTCGTCTCCGCCCGCATCCCCGGGCCGCTGCTGCGCGTCCACGTGGATCTCGGTGACAAGGTGAAGGCCGGCGAGACCGTGCTCTTCGAGGTCGACCCCGCCACGGTCTCCAACCAGGTCGTCATCGCCCGCGAGGCCGCCGCCACCGCCCGCGCGCAGGTCGCCGTCGCCGAGGCCAACGTCGCCAAGGCGGGCGCCGTCGCGCGCAAGGCGGTCCGCGACGCCGAACGCTTCGCCCGGCTGCATGCCGAGGGCCGCGTCTCGGACAACGAGCGCGAGCGCGCCGACACCGCGCGCGAAGCCGCCGAGGCGGACGCCGCCGTCGCCGAGGCCTCGCTGCTCCTCGCCCGCCAGCAGGTTTCGCAGGCCGAGGCGCAGCTCTCGATCGCGGAGCGGCAGCTCTCCGACGCGACGCTCCTCGCGCCATGCGACGGCGTCGTCTCCGCCCGCCTTCGGGAGCCGGGCGAGATGGTCGGCCCCGGGACGCCGGTCGTGAAGGTGAACGGCACCGCCGAACTGAAGGCGCTCGCGTTCCTGCCGGCGCGCCATTTCGCCGAAATCGTGCCGGGCGAGACCGCGGTCGAGGTCCGGGCGAACGGCGGCGAGGCCGTCAAGGCCGTCGTCGCCGCGAAGTCCCCCGCGATCGACGAGCGCCTGCGCGTGTTCGAAATCAAGGCGCTCGTGGCGGGGTCCGCGAGCGCCGCGCCCGGCGCGATGGCCGACTTCCGCGTCGTGTTCGAGCGGCGCGAGGGCGTCTCCGTGCCGCAGGAGGCGGTGCTCTCGCGCGCCGCCGGGACCGTCGTCTTCCTCGCCGGGCCCGACGGCGTCGCGAAGGAGACGCCCGTCGCGGTCGGCCTGCGCGACGGCGGCCGCGCCGAGATCCTCTCCGGCCTCCGCCCCGGCGACCCCGTGATCGTGCAGGGCCAGACCCAGCTGTACGACGGGCGAAAGATCGAGGTGAAGTAGCATGTTCCTCACCACCGCCGCCACCAAGCGCCCCGTCGCGATGAGCGCCCTGCTCCTGGCGCTCGTCCTGCTGGGCCTCAACTCCTACCGAAAGCTCTCGCTCGAGAACCTGCCGAGCGTCGACGTGCCCTACGTCACCGTCACGACGATCTGGCCGGGCGCATCGTCCGAGGACGTCGAAAAGGACGTCGCCAAGCGCATCGAGGACGCCGTCTCGGGCGTCGAGGGGCTCAAGCACACGTATTCGACCTGCTTCGAGAACGCGGGCAACACGATCGTCGAGTTCGCGATCGGGACGGACGTCGACGTCGCCGCGCAGGACGTGCGCGAGAAGATCGACGCCATCGTCGGCGAGCTGCCGGCCGGCTGCGAGCGGCCGGCGATCGCGAAGCTCGACATCAACGCCGCCGCGATCGCGACGATGTTCCTGCGCGGCGGCCTCTCGCCCGACGACCTCTACTGGGAGGCCGTGAACCGCGTCCACGACCGCCTCGCCTCGGTGAAGGGCGTCGCGGAGGTGAAGGTGATCGGCGGCGAGGAGCGCGAGGTGTGGATCGAGCTCGACCGCGAAGCGCTCGCCGCCGCGGGGCTCACCGCGGCGCAGGTCGCGCAGGCCGTCGGCCGCGGCGTGCTCTCCGTCCCCGGCGGGCGCGTCCGCGAGGCGGGGTCGGAGCTGGCGGTGCGGTTCGACGCGGAATACCATTCGGTCGACGAGATCGGCTCGCTCCAGGTCGCGGGCGCGGACGGCGCCCGCCGCTACCTGCGCGACCTCGGGACGGTGCGCCTCGCCACGGAAGAGCCGCGCCAGCGCGCGTTCCTCGACGGCGAGCCGGGCGTCACGGTGAAGGTCGTGAAGAAGTCCGACGGCAATACCGTCGAGACCGTCCGGGAGCTGAAGCGCCGCGCGGAGGAGATCCGCCGCGAGCTGCCGCCGGGCGTGGAGCTCGTTTGGCTGCAGGACGACGCGCAGATCGTCCAGGCCAACGTCGACAACACGATCGCCGACATCGGCTCGTCGGTGCTGCTCTGCGCCGTCATCCTCTTCGCGTTCCTCGTCAACCTGCGCTCGACCTTCGTCGTCGCCGTGACGATGCCGGTCACGATCGTGATCTCGCTCTTCTTCCTGCAGCTCTGCGGCCTCACGCTCAACCTCTCGACGCTCCTGGCGATGGGCCTCTCCGCGGGCATCCTCGTCTCCAACTCGATCGTCGTGCTGGAGAGCGTCGTGCGCCGCTTCGAGTCCGCCGGCGCGTCGCGCGAGGATCGCTGGGCGGCGGCGCGCGAGGGCGCGGCGGAGCAGACCGTGGCGATCCTCGCCTCGGCCGGCACGAACGTCGTCGTGATGCTGCCCATCGCGATGATGTCCTCGCTCATGGGCAAGTTCTTCGTGCCGTTCGCGACGGCGAC
>CACWKU010000018.1:0-577 GCA_902761575.1 uncultured bacterium | reverse complement strand
GTCTCGATCGTCGTCTCCTTCACCCTCACGCCGATGCTCTGCGCGCTCGTGATGAAGCCCGAGGCGGAGCAGACCGGCCGCCTCGCGCGGTGGGGCCGCGCGTGGGACGCGACCCTCACGCGCTGGGGCGGCGCCTACGGCGTCTACCGCGGCGTCAAGGAAGGTACGACCTACTACCAGTACACGACGATGGGCGTGGAAAACATGGAAGAGACCGTCATGCCCATGGCCTCGATCAAGGTCGCGGTATATCTGGAGGAGCACGGCTATCTCGGCCTGCCCCAGCGCCGGCACGAGACGATCATGGCAGAAGAAGACGGGATGAACCCGGAGGTCGCCTATGACGAGATCTTCCGCGGCCGGACCGAAGAGGTCCAGATGGACTTTTTAAAAGCCGCCGTGATCACCGGACTCGGGGAGGAAGGCTTCCACCACGCGCTGCTGACCGATGCCTACGTCGCAAGCACAAGGGCGGAGAAATATGCGGAGCAGTGCCGCGAGGAGAGCGGGACGCCTGCGCGCGTCAGAGAGCTTGCGGAATCCCTGACGGAAGGGCTCGGCGCAAGCCATCTCTTTT
>CACWKU010000017.1 GCA_902761575.1 uncultured bacterium | reverse complement strand
TCCCCGGCGCGACCGCGAGCTCCGCGACGCCGCGGCCGCCCTCCAGGGCGATCACGTTGCCGACGACGCCGTGCTCGATGGCGCGGCAGATCGCGGCGGCGGCCTCCACGTCGGGGTTGAGCATCCGGTCCACGCCGAGGACCGGGCGCGAGTGCCCCGCGCGCCGCGCCGCGCCCGCGAGGGCCGGCGCCGCCGCGCTCTCGTAGTAGGCGTAGTTGCGGACGCGCGCGAGCTTGCGCACGCCGGGGTAGCCGGCGTCGGCGAGGGCGCAGGTGATGAGGTTCACCTCGTCGTCCTCCGTGAGGGCGACGAGCGCCCCGGCCTCGGCGATCCCCGCCTCCGCCAGCGTGGCGGGGCTGTTGCCGTCCGCCTCGAGGACGGCGCAGTCGACCTGCTCGCGCGCGACGCGGGCCTTGTCCGGGTCGTTCTCCACGAGGACGACCTCCGCGCCCGAGTCGGCGAGCGACCGCGCCAGCTGCACGCCGGTGAAGCCGGCTCCTACGACGATGACTTTCATGGGGCCGGGATACTACCACTTGGAGCGAGCTCCAGGTCAAGGGAAAACCGCGCTCCGCACCGTGGCGGGGTCCGCCCCCCGGACCGTCGAAGCCTTCTCCTCTCGCGCGCGACCGAAACCATCCCCGACCGTCACGCCCGCGTGGATTCGCGGGCGACGACGGCCGGCCGCTGCAGGAGCGAGTCGGGGGCGCCTCCCCCGATCGCCTCGTCGAGCTGGCGCACGCCGGCGGCGGCGCGCTCCTTCTCCCGGGTGGACACGGACGAGAGCGGGACCGCCACGAAGGTGCAGAAGGGCGAGTCGTCCACGCCGAGGACCTTCACACGCCCCGGCACCCGGACGCCCGCGCCGGCGAGCGCGTTGAGGACGAGCGCGGCGCCGCGGTCCGACTCGCAGAAGACGGCGTCGATCTCGCGGCGGCGCGCGGCGGCGACGATCCGCGCGAGCGCGTCCGCCTTGGGCGCGTACGTGCGGCGGATGGAGACGACGCGCTCCTCCGGAACCGGCGCGCCGGCGGCCTCCATCGCGGCACGGAAGCCCGCGAGGCGGCGCTCGCCGATCTTCGCGGAGAAGCCCGGCGAGGTGAGGGCGAGCGGCCGGCGGCAGCCGCGCGAGAGCAGGTGCCTGGCGGCGACCTCGCCGACCGCCTCCTGCGAGACGCCGGCGTTCGGGATCTCCGGCGCGACGGGGTCGCCGAAGACGGTCGCGACGGGCAGGCCGCGGCCGGCGACCTCGAGGAGCGCGGGCGCGATGTCGAAGTAGGGCATGCCGCCGACGAGGACGCCGTCCACGCGGGCGCGGAACGCCAGCGGCAGGCACTCCCGGCGGAACTCGTCCTCGTCGTGGAAGAACTGGAGCCCCATGCGGCGGCCGGTTCGCGAGAGCTCGCGCGAGGCGCCGTCGAGGAAGCGCTCCAGGAGGGCGCTGCCCTCCGTGCCGTGGCGGGAGAGGAACACCGCCACGGCGTCCTGCCGCCCGGAGTGCAGCGAGCGCGCGGCGGCGTTCGGGACGAACCCGCGCGCCTGGGCGATCGTCCGGATGCGGGAGGCCAGCTCGGGCCGCACGGTGCTCGTGCCCATGCGGCCGCTGAGGACCTTGGAGACGAGCGAACGGGAGACGCCGGCTTCGGCGGCGATGTCGAGGATGCGGACGGAGGTCATCGGATCTACGGCAACAGGACCAATGATCCGAACGCGCTCGGGCTCCAGGACGGCGCGAGGCCGCGGCCCCAGGCGGCAGAGCCGCGCGCGGCGCCGTTGTCGGCGTCGAGGAGGCGCAGCGAGAGGCCGAGGCGCACGCCGGGCTGCGGGCGCACGCCGCCCGCCTCGGTCCACGGGATGCGAAGCTCGTAGCAGGTGTCCTTGCCGGCGCGCTTCACGGCGATCTCGTAGGTCGAGGAGTCCTTGGCGAGCTGGCCGCTCGCGAGGCCCGCGGCGTGCGCGGCGGGGCGGAAGACCGTGTGCTTGCCGGACCCGCTGCCCGGGCTCGCCGAAGAGACGTACCACTCGATCGCGCGGTTTTCCGTGCCCGGGATGCGGTTGGCCGGGTGCAGGCCGATCTGGAGCGCGTCGCCCTCGAGCGTCTTCTCGCCGGTCTGCGCCGCATGGACGTCGTCGCGCACGCGCACGGCGAGGTAGAGCGAGTCGGCGTCCCACGCGAGCTGCGCGACGCCGGAGAGGTTCTCGGGCGTCCACCGGTAGCCGCCCTCGGCGGCGATCTGGTTGCCGCCCAGGAGCGGCAGCGGGTCGGCAAAGTCCCAGTCGGAGAGGTCGCCGTCGATTGCCTTGGGCTTGTCGGTCTTGTAGGCCTCGGCGGCCCAGTCGGAGCCGTCGCGGACGGTGAGGCGGACGTGGTCGTAGAGCGCGGTGCCGTTCTTGCCCTTGGCGACGGGCTGCACCTGGATGTCCTTGTTGTCCGGATCGGTCGAGAAGGCCTTCACCATGATCTGCCAGGCGCCGGCGGAGTCCTTCGGGGCGCAGAAGACGTCCGGGATGTAGAGGTTGTTCCAGGCGCCGTCCTTGCGGACGAGCGAGAGGTTCGAGCCCGCGTACATGTCCTCGGTGCGGACCCACGCGGTGTACAGCAGCTCGCGGCCGGGGGCGGGGTTCGGAACCTTCTGGAGGCACTGCACGTAGCCCTCCGCGTGGTCGAGCGAGAGCGCGCGGCCCTCCTCGCCGGGACGGCCGCCGGGCAGGTCGACGATGCTCCCGTTGCCGTTCCAGCCGTTCTTGCCCTTCTCGAACGAGCCGTTCGCGAGCAGGTTGCCGAGCGAGGAGGGGTCGATCGTGTCCACGGTGAAGGCGCGCTTGGCGGAGACGGGCTTCGTCGCCTTGCCGGGCTTCCACGAGAGCCCGGCGACGGCGTCCGCGAGGCCGTCCGGGAGGACGCCGGCGGGGACGTCGAGGACGAGGTGCTCGCTCGCGCCGGGGGCGAGCTTGAAGGGCTTGCGCCCGGCGTCCTTGCCTCCGATCGCGAAGCCGACGACGCCCTCGACGGGGACGCGCAGCGGGTTGCGGACGGCGGCGCGCAGGCTCGGGGCGGAGCTACGGACGAAGCTCACGGCGGGCTTGGGCACGACCGTGTCCTGGCCGTCGATCTCCAGCGCGCAGCGGATCGCGAGCGGGTCGAGCGGGAGGCCCTCGTAGAACGCGGGCATCGCGCCGGCGGAGACGGCGACCGTGCCGTCGGCCCCCGCGGCGAGCGCCGTGGCGTTGCCCTGGTGGTCGGTGCGGACGACCTTCGCGCCGGGCGCGGCGGGGAGCTTCACCGAGACGGGCGCGGAGGCGGGGTCGCCGTTCAGGGAGCCGACGACCGCGAGCGCGGAGCCGTCGGGCTTCTCGAAGACGACGACGCGCGCGCCGGGCTCGGCGTAGTAGACGCCGACGGGGCGGGCGTCGCCGAGCTTGGCGGACATCACGGCGAGCGTGGCGGCGACGGGCCGCGGCGTGTGGTCGTCCAGGAGGTACTTCCAGTTGCCGGCGGGGTTCGCCTCGCCGCCGAAGTAGATGAGGCCGTCGACGCCGGTCGCGAGCTGCTCGGGCCAGGTGCGGAGGATGTAGCGGCTCATCAGGACGCTGCGCTCGAGCGCCTCGCGCCCGGGCATCCGCCAGACGGAGATTCCCGAGGCGGTCTCGTCGTTCCAGACGGACTTCACGCCGCCGCTCGCGGCGTCGGCGAGCGCCTCCTTGGCGCCTTCGTAGGAGCTGTAGTGGATCGGAAGGACGTCGATGCACCGGTCGATGCCGGCGCCGAGCATGTCGAGGCGGAAGTTGCGCGGCCAGAGGCCGCCGGCGAGGATGGACTTGGCCTTGGGGTTCACCTTGTGCAGCTCCTCGGCGCCGATCTCGCAGAAGCGCTTGTAGTCGGCGACGGGGTTCTTGCTCTTGTTGCCCGGAACGATCTCGTTGAGCCACTCGATGCCGTAGACTCGCCTGCCGAACTTCTGCGAGATCGCGCGGATGCTCTCGCGCCAGCCGGCCTCGTCGAAGGGATACGGCTCGAAGCCGGGCGAGTGGACGTCGGGCGGCAGCACCCACTCGGGCGCGCCGGTGAGCATCAGCCACGGCTGCACGCCGTGCTTCTCCATGCGGTCCATGCGGGCGGCGAGGCCGTCGAAGCGGTACTGCCCGCGCTGCGGGACGAGCCCGCCCCAGCCGATGAAGAGGCGGCAGACCGAGAGGCCGAGCCGCCCCGCGGCGGCGCATTCGTCCTCGGAGCTGAGGTCCGTCGCGCCGAAGGGCGCCTTGCGGCCGCCGAGCGCCTTCCGCACGTCGGGGATCACGGCGAAGAACGCGTCGACCGCGAGGTCGCCGCAGCGCCCCTCGGCGAGGAAGCAGCCGAGGCGCCTGCCGACGACGGACGAAAGATCGACCTTCGCCGTCGCGCCCTCGGCGGGCATCGCGGCCTTGGCGACGCCGACCTCGTCGAGCTTCCCGTCGGAGTCGAGCGCGAAGAGGCGGATCGATACCTCCGCGCCCTGCTTCGAGCCGGCGGCCGCGAGGAGGTCGAGAACGGGCTTCTCCCTCCCCTGGACGAAGAGGCCGCCGGGCACGGGCGCGACGAGGTCGAGGCCGTCCAGGTGGCGGGCGATCGGCGGCACGCCGCAGGTCTTCGTCCACGGGAAGTCCTTGTCGTCGCCGCCGCGGAAGCGGACGTGGTAGAAGAGCGAGTTGTAGCGGTAGGCCTTCTTGAGCGTCTGCCGGAAGCGCACGGTGCCCTTGCCGGGCGTCACGGCCTTGAACGACCAGCCGAGCCCCTCGTAGCCGACGTGGTGCGCGCTCTTCTCGTAGACGCCGTCCGGGTTGTCGATCCACGGGCCGCAGGGGAACGCGACGACATGGCACTTGTCGTTCCAGTATTCGGAGGGGTCGAGGTAGTAGTCCGCGACGAGCTCGAAGGAGTCGCCCTCGCGGAGCTCCTTCAGGGGCTCGTCCGTCCCGGGCTTGAAGCACCCGCGCGGCTGCAGCCAGCTCTTCTTGTAGGTGATGCCCGCCGGCGGCCGCTTGCGGGCCTCGGCCTCCTCCTGCTGCTTCTTCTTCGCGGCGGCCTGCTCGGGGTTCATCGCCCACTCGATCTTGCCGCAGAAGAGCTTGTGCGTGGCCTTGTTCCAGTCGCCCTTCGGCGCGGTGAAGACGAGCGGGCCGAAGTGGCCGATGTCCTCCGCCCACGCGGCGGTGAAGGAGTAGACCTTCGTCTCGCCCTTCTTCATCGACTGCGGCGGGCGCCACTCGCCCGTGTCGCGCCAGTTGCCGTCGGGCTTCATGCGGTGCATCGCGACCGTGACGTTGTCCTCGGGCCCCAGGTCGCGCTTGAGCGTGACCTTGACCTGGAAGCCGGAGCCGGGCGACACCTTGTCGGGCGTCTCGACCTTGAGCCAGTCGTCCTCGTGGACGGCGGCGGCGGCGGGCGGCGCGAGCAGCACGGCCGCGAGCGAGAGCGCGGCGAGGCCGCGCGCGAGTGCGGAACGGAGCGTGTTCATCGTGGTTCCATCAATCAATCGGTTGACTTGTGTTTCCGAAAAGAGGGGGCGGTCGGCGCGGGACCGTCCGTCCCCATGCCCGATATCCTACCAGAGCGCCCCGCCCCGCGTCAACCCCGTTGCGGCGGACCGGCGTCTTCTGCTAGACTCGGCGGCATGGAAAACGACCGGAAAGTTCCCGAGATCGTGCTCGCCGGCGCCCCGTACGACAGGGGCCTGGCGCACGGCTCGGCGTGCCGCGCGCAGGTGATGCGCAGCCTCGACACCTACCGTGCCAGGTTCGCCCGCAAGTGGCGCAACCCCTTCTCGTGGGAGGACGCCCGCGCCGCCGCGCGCGCCTTCGCGCCGGCGCTCGCGGGCGAGTTCGCCCCGTACGCCGAGGAGATGCGCGGCATCGCGGCCGGCGCCGGGATCGGCTTCGAGGATGTCCTCGCGCTCAACCTCCGCAGCGAGATCCTCTACTCCGGCCTCGAGCCGGGCGAGCCGGCGCCGGAGGGCGAGTGCACCGCGTTCGCGGCGGTCCCGCCCGCGACGGCGGGCGGCGCCGTGCTCGCCGGGCAGACGTGGGACTACTCGAGCGCCCAGCGCGGGGCGACGATCCTCGCCCGCCTTCCCGCCGAGGGCGGCCGTCCGGCGGTCTGGATGCCGCTCGAGGCCGGAATGGTCGGCGGCAAGGGCGTCAGCGCCGCCGGCTTCTGCCTCACGCTCAACGCGCTCTCCTCCCCGCGGAAGGGCGGGGGCGTCCCGCTGCACGTCCGCATGCGCCACGTCCTCGAGGCGCCGACGGCGGACGAGGCGTTCCGCCGCGTCGCCGCCCCTCCCGTCCCCGCCCCGGCGTGCCTGGCCGTCACGGCGCGCGACGGCCGCTGCATCGCGTTCGAGCTCGACCCGGACGGCGCGGCGGAGCTGCGTCCCGAGGGCGGCGTCTTTGTCCACACGAACCACTTCGTCTCGCCGCGCTACCGTTCCGGCGACCCGCCCGGCGGGAGCACCGCCGCGCGCTACGACCGCCTCTCCGCGCTGCTGCGCGGCCGCGCGGGCCTGACGATGGCCGACGCGGAGCGGTTCCTCGCCGACCACGAGGACGGACGCCCCTCGATCTGCGTTCATCCCGCGCCGGGCACGCCGCCGGAGGACCTGCCGCTGGCGAGCGCGACGAACTACGCCTTCGTCGCGGACCTGGCGGCGGGGCGCGTCCGCTTCGTCATGGGCAACCCCTGCCAGGGCGTCTGGCGCGACATCGCCTTCTGAAAGGCGGCCGCGGCTTCTATGGCTCCACGCCCTGCCTGCGCAGCTCGGCCTGGATGTCCGCGACCGGGACGGCGCGCGGCTGCACGCCGGCCCGCGCGGCGAGCGCCGCGGCGACGCCGGCCGCCTGGCCGACGTTCGCGCAGATGGGCATCGCGCGGAAGTTGCTGCACGCCTTGTGCGTTCCGGAGATCGAGCGGCCCGCGAGGAGCAGGCCGTCGAGCGCCTCCGGCACGAGGCACCCGTAGGGGATCGTGTAGCCCTTGCGCTGCGTGAAGGTCGCCTGGCTGCCGTGCGCGTCCAGGCCCGCGCCCTCGACGTTGTGGATGTCGAAGTTGAAGTGGGCCTTTGTCACGACCCAGTCCGGGAAGACGCGCGCCGCGAGGATGTCCTCCTCCGTGATCGTCGAGACGCCCTTGAAGTGGCGCGTCTCGCGCACGCCGATCTGCGCGGCGGACGAGATGACGAAGCACTTTTCGTACCCCGGGGCGCGACGCCGCAGGAAGTCGACGATCGGCCCGATCTGCCCGTGGCAGGCGATCTGCGCCTTCGTGAGGTCCTCGGCCTTCGTGCCGTCGACGTGCGTAAGGTTCGTCATGTTCACCGTGACGACCCCGGGCAGCGTCGAGCGGTAGAGCAGCACGTGGCCGGCGGGGGAGGGGAGCTCGGCCTTGCCGAGGGCCTGGATCTCGCCCGCGGGCACCTCGATGCAATGCTCGAAGGCCTGGGGGAAGATCGCGCGGTCCGTGTCCACGCCGCCGAGCTTGAACATCAGCGTCATCGGCTGCATCGCGTGGTCGCCCGCGCGGCCGAGCTCGAACGCGGCGCCGGCGCGCGCGGCGACGTCGCCGTCGCCCGAGGCGTCCACAACGACCTTCGCGCGCAGCGCCTGCCGTCCGCTCTTGCTCTCGCAGACCACGCCCGCGACGCGCCCGTCCTCCATCAGCGGCGCCGAGACGAACGTGTAGAGCCGCAGCTCCGCGCCCGCCTCGGCGAGCATCGAGAGGAGGCAGTCCTGGAGCCGGTCCGGGTTGATCGTCTGGCGCAGCGCGGGGTCGTCCGAGTCCTTCGAGCGCTCGAGGATCTCCTCGTAGATGCCGCCGCGGGTGTTGCCGGTCCAGTGGCTCATGAGGCCGGACGTGGCGACGCCGCCGACGACGCCCGTCTGCTCGACGAGGCAGGTCTTCGCGCCGAGGCGCGCCGCGCACACGGCGGCGGCGACGCCGGCCGGGCCGCCGCCCGCGACGAGCACGTCGTAGGAGCCGGCGACGGGGGTTTCGAGAACTTCGCGGAGGATTTCGCTCATTTTGGGTCAATCGTGTGACTTATGGAAATTGGGATCGATCTGCAACGGCGCCCATTCTCTCACAACGCCCCGCCGGATGCAACCGGGAAAACCGCGCACGCTTCGTACGAAAGTTGCGGAATGGAAGTCGCGCCGGGAAGGGTGCGGAACTTGACAGGTGCGCGCGCGTTCTGGTACCCTGCCGAACCGAAAGGATGCTCTGGGGTCAGAGAGCCTCTTTTTAAAATTTCCAAATCACACGGTTGACCCATGGAGATTTGCATGAACCGCACCATCCTCCCGCTTCTCGTCCTCGCCGCGCTCGCCGCGGCGCCCGCGCGCGCGGCGGACGCGGACGCCACCGGCCTCGTGCCCACGATCTGGTGGGACTTCGAGACCAAGCCCAGCGCCTCGGGCCTCGCCACGGCGAACAAGGGCTCGGCCTCCATCTCGTTCACGAGCGAGGGAACCGCGACCTACCAGACGGGCGTCACGAACGGCTGGGCCCTCGACACGTCGAAGTTCACGCCGTACTCGGGAGCCGGCTCGTTCTCGACGGCGGGGAATCCCTTCACCCTCTCCCTGGTGATGACGCTCGGCACGAAGGCGAACGGCATCACGCTGAACCTCCGCACGACCGCCGGCGACCTGATCGTCCGCCGCGGCGCGGACGCGGGTTCGCTCGTCGTCGGCTGGGGCGCGCAGCAGGCGGCCTCGTCCCAGTTTCTCAACGCGACGTTCGTGGACGGCGATGCCGCCTTTCACCTCGTTTCCGTCGTCGGCTCGTCGGAGGGCACGGAGCTCTACGTGGACGGCGAACTCGCCGATTCCTCGTCGGCCTTCACGCCGTGGAGCGCATCGGGCAAGGCGACCCAGATGCAGTTCGGCTCCCATCTCAACAGCGTCAAGGCCGGCGAGGCGAAGAACGGCGGTCTCATCGACGACCTGCGCATCCACGACGCGGCGCTGACGCCCGCGCAGATCAAGGCGATTGGCCGGGATGTCGGGCTGCTCACCGATCCGGACTTCATCGCCGTCGCCGCGACCGGGGTCGACACCGTCTGGAAGGACTCTTTCTCGACATCGTGGAATCTCGGCGTCGCCGAGGGCCGGAGCGCCGAGGCGGGACTCGTCTACGGGACCGACGCCGCGCTTTCGACGCCGACGACGAACGCACTCGGCACGGCGCTTCCGGCGGGAACCTACACGGCCTCCCTCGCCGGCCTCGACCCCGGCACGACCTACTGGTGGAAGATCGTCGCGAGCAACGGCGTCAACTGGGCCGAAACGCCCGTGGCCTCGTTCCGGACGCGCGACGTGGTCGCTGCGCGAAGCTTCACGAAGCGCATCCCGGTCACGGTTTCCGGCTACGCGGGGACGGAGACGCTGGCGGACTTCCCGGTCCTCGTGCGGCTCGCGGCGGGCGAGCCCGCCGGCTTCGACTACGGCGACTGTGCGACGGACGGCTCGGACCTGCGCTTCGCGGCCGCGGACGGCACGATGCTCTCGCACGAGGTCGAGTCGTGGAATCCGAACGGCATGTCCTACGTCTGGGTCAAGGTTCCGGCCCTCGCGGGAACGGCGACGGCGTTCGACCTGCTCTACGGGGCGAACCCCGCCACGCTGCCCGCCGTCGACCCGACCGACGTCTGGACGCGCTACGCGGTCGTGATCCACGGCGGCGACGCGCTGGCGAACGCCGTCGGCAACGGCCTCGCGGTCGCCGCCGGCTCGGCGTCCGTCGCGGCGAACCCGGCCGCCGGAAAGGCCGGCGGCGGAATCCGCAAGTCCGCCTACAACGCCGTGGGCGTCAACGTCGACGAGCCGACGCCGAAGCTTTCGGACGCCGGCCGCTTCTCCGTCTCCGGCTGGTTCAATCGCGACGGAAACGGCGGCAAGGACAACAACGGCACCCACATCCTCATGGGCAACCGCAAGACGTGGAACGCCAACGGCGAGGGCTTCGTGGTGTTGGCCGAGACGGGGACGCGCCTTTCCGTCTCCTACAAGGGCGGCCACACCTGGACGACGGGCACCAACCTGACGAGCGCGGGCTTCGCCGCGGGGGCCTGGGGCCACGTCGCCTTTTCCTACGACAGGTCCGGCGCGCGGCTCGTCTCCTACCTCAACGGCATCCAGGACAACGAGTCGGACAGCCCGAACAGCCTCGTGAATTCCGACTCGACCCTCGCGTATTGGACCTTCGGATCCCTCGGGAACAATTCGACCGACGATTGCTTCCGCGGCGACATGGACGAGCTGCGCGTCTTCAACGGATTCGCCTCGGGCGACTGGATCCGGGCGGAGCACGACACGGTCGCCGCCCCCGCCGCCTTCGCGGCGCTCGGCGCGGCCGAGCTGACCAATCCCGACGCCCCGCGCATCGGCGCGGCCTCCGCCGCGGTCTCCCGTTCCGACGCGACATTCTCCGTTTCGCTCGTGAACCTCTCCGCCACGGCGACCGTCTCCGTCTTCTACGGCCCCGATCTCTCGACCCTGACGGAGCTCCCGCTCGGGTCGCTCGCCGCCGACGGGACGCTCTCCGGGACGGCGGCCGGGCTGGACATCGGAACCTACGTCTGGTACGCGCGGGCGACCACCGCCCTGGACGGCGCCCCCTACGCGACGAAGAGCGGCCGCTCGAGCTTCGACGTCACGTTCGCGAAGGAGCCGACCGCCTCCTACAAGCACTTCACGGCGACGATCTCCTACGCCGGGACGGCCGCCGCCGGCGTTCCGGTTCCGCTCCGCCTCTCCGAGGCGGGTATCGACGGATTCCATTACGCCGACGTCACGGAGTCGGGCTTCGAGTTCGTCGACGAAAGCGGCAACCTGCTGCCGTGGGAGCTCGACACATGGGACACGAACGGTGTTTCGGTCGTGTGGGTGAAGGTCCCCTCCTATGCGGAGGGCGCCACCATCGAGGCGCGCTACGGCGCCACGTTCGCCAACGCCCGCCCCGCCGCGACGCAGGTCTGGGGCGGCTACGCCGGCGTCTGGCACCTGGGCGACACCAACTCCGCGAGCGCCTACGGCTCCTACCCGAACTCCACCGCCACCGCCGGAATCGACGGCGAAAAGGCGGAGGCGTCCGTCGCGGACGAGGAAGGCGTGCTCGGCAGGTCGGTCATGATCAGCCCCGCCACCGCGAAGCAGGGCGAAGGCTACCAGCTCGGCGGCGTGTTCGTCCCCGATTCCGGCGCGGGCTCGCCGCTCGACCTCGGCGACACGTTCGCGATTTCCGGCTGGTTCAAGCACAAGGACTTCGACTACTACTGGGACAAGCTCTTCGGCAAGCGGAAGAAAGCAAACAACGAAGGCTCTCCCAACGGCTCCTTCGCGATCGAGATCGCCAACAATGGATCGGACAACAACGTCACGGCGCTCGGTTCCGGCACCGCCACGACCAAGCTCAATTTCCGGACCACGCTTCGGAACGTCTGGAGCCACCTCGTGTTCGTCTACGACGGCACGTCTTGCCGCATCTACCAGGACGGCGCCCTGGTCGGGACGTCGACGATCATCGCCGTGGCGGACAACAACGCCCCGCTCTGCTTCGGCAACCTGACGGGCGGCTACGGCGACGGAACGGGCGACTGCGCCTGGGCCGGCTGGATCGACGAGGTCCGCCTCGCCGACGGCGTCCCGTCCGCCGACTACCTCGCCGCCGAATACCACGCGATGGCGAACCCCGTCGCGTTCGGCGCCGTCGTGTCCGTCGACATGGGCGACCCGCGCATCTCCGCCCCCGTCGTCGAGCGCCGGCAGGACGGCTCGTTCCTCGTCACGGCCGAGATCTCCGAGAACGAGCCCATGGCGGGGTCCGTGGCCTGCGTCGTCGGCGAAACGTCATTCCCGATGACGACCTCCGACACTGCGCTTCCCGCGACCTATTCGGCGATCGTTTCGGGCATTTCTGCCGGCACCTACGTCGCGACCGTCCAGGCGCAGGCGGCGGGCGGGACCGTCGTCTCGCGCGCGGCCGCCACGCCCTTCCACGCCGGCGCGCTCGTCGTGACGGGCGTGGCGGACGCCGACGAGGCGTCGCTCTCACCCGGCACGTTCCGCATCGCGCGCGCGGACGCCGATCCGGCGGGCCTGCCGGCAATCTCGTTCGACCTGGCGTTCTCCGGCCCCGGCCTCGCCGCCATCGTGGCGCCGACCGTCGCGACGCTCACGATCCCCGCCGGCGAGGCGTCCGTCGACGTGTCGGTGACGCCCGTCTACACGACCGCCGTCGACGCGGACGCGATCCTCGCGCTCGCCGTCTCGGGCGCGTTCGTCGGAACGCCCTCGTCCGGCTCGATCATGATCGTCAACGCGGCCTACGACCCCACCGTCCGCTACGTCGCCACGACCGGCGACGACGCGAACCACGGCGGCACGCCGGAGTCGCCGAAAAAGACCATCGGCGCGGCCGTCGACTCGCTCGCCTCGATTTCTCAGACGCTCCCCTGCACCGTCCACGTCGCGCCGGGGCTCTATCCGATTTCGGCCCCCATCGCGCTGAACCAACCGATTTGGGTCCTTGGCGACGATTCCGATCCGTCCCGCACAATCGTTTCCAACAAATCCGGCGCCGGGTATCTGAGCGGCAATCAGCGCGTTTTCACCTTGAACCACGCCGACGCATTCGTCGCGAACCTGACGATGCAGAAGGGCTCCTCCTGGGGTGGGGGAGGATCAAGCTTCTACATTCAGTCAAACGGAGGAATGGTCTCAAACTGCGTGGTCGAGGCCGGCCAGACGGCGGGCAACGGCGCGTCCTGCGGCGGCGGACTGCTGGATGCCGGGCGCGTCACACACACCGTCTTCAGGAAGTGCACCGTCGGCAGCGGCGAGTCGTCCGACGGCAACCAGGCCTATCGGCCCGCCGTCCTTTGGCTCAAGGGAACGGCGTCCGCGGAAAACTGCCTGCTCGTCGACAACACCCAAAACAAATCCAAGGCCCTGTCCCTCGTCAGACTCGACGCTTCCTCCGTCATGCGAAACTGTACAATCGTGGATTCCGGACTCGGCACGACGAACAGCTATTGCGCGGTGTTCGCGCCGCTGTACATCGGTTCACAGACCGCCACGGCCCAGAATGTCGTCGTCGTCGGCGTCACGAACCTGATCGACGGCGCGAGGTGCGGGCCGGCGGGGAAGGTTTCGCGGTTTCTCAACGGAGCCGTGGACGTCGAAAGTCTCGGCTTCCCCGTCGGCACGGTCTCGGGCTCGGCGGCGGCGTTCTTCCCGCACTACGCGGAGAACGTCCCCTACGCGGTCAAGTACCGCCCCAAGTCCGGCGGCCCGCTCTACGACAAGGGCGCCGACTACGCGCCGATGGCCGCGTTCGACCTCTCGGGCGTCCGGCCCCGCAGGATCGGCTCCCACGTCGACATCGGCTGCTACGAAGGCAACGCTGCAAGAACGATGCTTCTCATCAAGTAGCCCGGGCCGGCGTGCCGGCGTTGCAAGGTCGCGGGTCAGTCGAAATCCGCCGGCGACCACTCGTCGCGCCAGTCGAGGGAGCCCATCTCGCCGTCGAAGCGGAAGGGGAGCCAGACGTAGTCGGCCAGGCTCGTGTTTCCTCCGGGGGAAGGGAGGGCGTTCCACGCGCGCATGGCTTCCTCGTTGCGTTCGCCGAAGCACGACTCGAAGAAGGCGTGCGTGACTTCGTAGGGGCGGTCCATGTCGCCCGGGAGCCAGCGGTCGCCGAGCGCGATGTAGAGGTCCTTCTTGCCGGGGACCTTGAAGACGGAGGACACCTGCGAGTGGAACGAGGTGCGCGTGGGGTCGCCGGGGTGCGGGTTCCCGAGGACGCGGTAGGGGCCGTGCCACGTGTCGGCGACGGCGAGCTCCGACGGGTTCGGGCAGTAGCCGGTCGTGCCGGAGGTGATCAGGTAGTGCTTTCCGTTGCGGACGAAGTGCGCCGGCGCCTCGCGGACGTAGGGCGGATACGGCCGCGGAAAGTGCGTGCTGTAGTAGCCCGTCACGTCGGTGTAGTCGTCCGTGAGGTCCGCGCAGATCAGCTCGCTGTGGACGCGCTCGAAGTAGTAGTAGGCCTTGCCGTCCGGCGCGACCGCGAGGTCGAAGTCCCCGGCGCTCATGCCGAGCGGACGCAGGCCGGCGCGGACCACTTCGTAGGGGCCGTGGAAGCGGTCGGCGGCGAGGACCGTCTCGGTCTGCGTGCCGTCCGGCTGCATGATCTTGAGCCACGCGACGTACTTGCCGGTGCGCGCGTTGCGGACGATGTGCGGGCGGTCCATCATCGAGGCGGGATGGAGCGGGTGGCCCGGCTCGTCGGGGCGCGGCGGGATGATCAGGCCCTCGTCCTCCCAGTTCACGAGGTCGGTCGAGCGGTAGCTGCGCACGCCCCAGTGCCAGATGCGAGGAGAGCCGTCGGCGGGCTTGGCGCCGTCGGTCTTCTCCTTGTTCTCGCCGTACCAGTGGTAGACGCCGTCCTCGAAGAGGATCGAGCCGCCGTGCGCGTGGATGCGCCTGCCGTTCGTGTCGAGCCAGGGCCTGCCCGGCCGGATGACCGCCCGTTCGTCCATCGCCTGGGTCCCGTCCGCTACTTGTTGCCGGCGAGGTGGCCGCCGCCCACGAGGTAGGCGTAGCTCTCCTCGACGGTCTGCCACATGTCCTTCACGGAGTAGTCGTGCTCGACGATGACGGTCGGGACGGCGTCCGGGATCTCCGCGAAGAGCGCGGGGACGTCCATGTCGCCCTGGCCGACGGGGCAGAGGTCGACCTTGCGGTCGAGGATGCCGTTCACGTAGCGCTGGCTCTTGGCCTCCTGCTTGAACGGGCCGTCCTTGAGGTGGACGAGCACGGTGCGCGGCGCGAAGAGCTTCATCATCTCGACGGGGTCGTTCGCGCCGAAGTTGTTCGACCAGTAGGCGTCGATCTGGAACTTCACGTCCGGGCAGAGCTCGGCGTAGATCTCGTACTTGAGCCTTCCGTCGATGCGCTCGAACTCGAAGGCGTGGTTGTGCTGGAAGAGCGTGATGCCGGCCTTCGCGAAGATCTCCTGCATCGCGTTGGTGTTGTCCGCGGTGCGCTTGATCGCGTCGAGGTCCTTGAAGTCGTCCGGCCCGTAGCCGCAGACCGCCTTGTCGAGGCGCATCGCGCCGAGCTCGTCGATCATCTTCGTGCAGTCCTCGGGCTTGTGCGCCCACGGGGAGTGCGAGGAGAACATCTCGAGGCCGAGGTCGTCGAGGAACGCGCGGAACTCGGCCGGCGCGAAGTCGTGCAGGCCGGCGGGCTCGACGACCTTGTAGCCGATGTCCGCGACGCGGCGGACGACGTCGGCGAAATCCTCCTTGGTCTTGGCGAATTCGCGGAGGGAGTAGAGCTGGAGTCCGATGGGTTTCATGGTTCGGTGGTTGGGTGGTTAGGTGGTTAGGTGGTCTGGATGGTCGGGATGGTCGGTTTTCAAGCGAGCGGAGCGAGCGACTTAACGGCCCGCAGGGCCGACTACCGCGGCAAAGCCGCGACGACGTCCCAGCCGTTGCGGGCGCGGTCGCGGCCGAGGGCGATGCCGCGGCCGCAGCCGGGCGCGAAGTCCATCGCGACGGGGTCCCAGTCGAAGCCGGTGTCGTGGACGTAGCTCAGGTTGCAGAGGTGGCATAACGCGCAGCTGCGGCCGCCGGTCTCGGCGGGGGAGATCGTCTCCTTGCGCGAGAAGTGGCACTCGATGAAGTTCTGGATCTGGTCGGGCGACCGGTAGAGCTGCACCGGCGCCGTGTCAAGCGAGAAGCGCGCGGAGATCGCCGCGAGGGCGGCGTCGAGCGCCTCGTCCTTCTTCTCCTGGGCGTCCGTGCCGTAGTCCTTGCCGATCGAGGAGGCGACGAGGCGGTCCGGGCGGAAGGAGCCGGCCTCGACCTCGGCGCGGACCTTGGCGTCCGGGACGACGGGCCCGGTGCCGGCCCAGACCGCGATCTTGCCGCGGTTCACGGCGACGACGCCGTCCGTCCCGTAGAAGACCGTGCCCCACACGCCGAACGGGCCGTGGTAGAGCTCGATGTCGCCGTGCGGCGCGCGGAAGAGCATCTTCATGCCGAACTGGCGGCGGCCGCCGTGGTAGAGGTCGGTCGAGTGCGGCTCGTCGGAGCGGACGATGCGGTAGGGGCCGCTCCGGTCCATGCCGATGCCCCACTGCGCGATGTCGAGGTGGTGCGCGCCCCAGTCGCCGTTGTAGCCGCTGCCGATGTCGTCGTCGAAGCGCCAGAACATCGGCCAGAACTCGTGGACGCCGCGCGGCGCGAGCTGGTCGGAGTAGGGCCGCCACTTCGCGGGCCCCAGCCACATGTCCCAGTCGACGTCGGGGTTCGGCGCGCCCTCCTTCTCCGCGTTCGCGGGGTCGTCCCAGAAGCGGACGGGGTGCGAGGGTCCGCCGAGCTTCTGGCCGCCGCGGCCGTAGTTGGCGTCGACGAACTTCACGTCGCCGATGCAGCCGTTGCGCGCGACCATGCACGCGGTGCGGAAGACGGGCCAGGAGCGCTGCATCGAGCCGGTCTGAAAGACGCGGCCCGTGGCCTTCTGCGTGGCGACGACCGCCTTGACCTCCTCGATGCTGTAGGCGAGGGGCTTCTCGCAGTAGACGTCCTTGCCGGCCTTCATCGCCTCGACGGACATGTAGCCGTGCCAGTGGTCGGGCGCGGCGATGCAGACCATGTCGATCGAGGGGTCGGCGAGGATCTCGCGGAAGTCGGCGACGGCGCGGCAGGGCGGGAAGGCGACGCCGGCGTCGACGTAGGCCTTGTCGATCTGCGCGGCGCCGGCCTCGCGGCGCGCGCGGTCGCAGTCGCAGACGGCGGCGACGCGCACGCCGAGGCCGTGCTGCCGGCAGAAGGAGGGGGCGAGGCCCGTGCGGGCCTGGATGCCGAAGCCGAGGAAGGCGACGGTATGGATGCGGTCGGGTGTGGTGCTCATGGGAGGTTTCGTTTGTAGACGGGGGCGAGGGCGTCGTGGATGGCGCGGTAGCGCGCGAAGAGCGTCGCGTAGGCGGCGGCCGCGGCGGGGTCGGGCGCGATCGTGCGGCCGATGCGCAGGCAGCGCGCGACGGCCTCGCGGACGCCGGGGAAGACGCCCGCGCCGACGCCCGCCAGCAGCGCCGCGCCGAAGGAGGCGTCGCCCGGCTCGGGCACCGCGACGGGGCGGTCGAAGACGTTCGCGACGATCTCGCTCCAGATCGGCGAGCGCGCGCCGCCGCCGATGAGGAAGAGGCGCTTCACCGGAAGGTCCATCTCCTCGAGCGTCCGGTAGCAGTCGCGCAGCGAGAACGCCACGCCCTCCATCAGCGCGCGGCAGAAGTCGCCGCGCGTCGACGCGATCGAGACGCCCGTGAACGACGCGCGCAGGCCGGCGTCCCAGTAGGGGCAGCGCTCGCCCTGCAGATACGGATGGAACATCACGCCGTTCGCGCCCACGGGCGACATCGCCGCTTCCGCGTCGATGCGCGCGTAGGCGCCCGCGGCGTTAAGTGCCGCTTCGCGGCTAAGTGGACTTAGGGCCGGAGGCCCACTTAGGGGCGAAGCCCCACTTACAGGCGGCAAAGCCGCCGACTTCGCCTCGAAGAACGTGTCCCTCAGCCACCGCATGCACAAGGCGGCGGCGTTCGTGGCGGAGACGCTGTACCACATCCCGGGCACGACGTGCCCGTAGGTGAGCGTCTTCGGATGCGGATGCGGCTCGGCGGTCATCGAGTTGACGTTGCCCGCCGTCGCGAGTTTGAGGATGAGGTCGCCCGGCTCGACCGCGCCCGCGCCGTAGTCCTCCACGGCGCTGTCGGACGTGCCGCACGCGACGGGCGTGCCGGCGGGCAGGCCCGTCGCGGCCGCGGCCTCCGCGGTCACGCGGCCCGCAAGGTCCGTGGGCTCGAGCAGGCGCGGGAGCCGGCCGGGACGGAGCCCGGCCAGCTCCGCGAACTCGGGGTCCCAGTCCTGCCTCGCCATGTCGAAGAAGAGCGTGCCCTGCGCCTCGATGCGGTCGGTGGCCGCCTCGCCCGTGAGGAGGAAGCGCACGTAGTCCTTCACGAAGAGGACGTGCTCCGTGCGGGCGAGGACCTCCGGCTCGTGCACCTTGAGCCACATCAGCTGCGGCAGCGTCCAGGTCGGCGCGGGCATCTGGTAGCAGCGCGCGAAGATGCGCTCGGCGGCGCCGCTCCGGCGCAGCGCCTCGCACTCGGCGGTCGAGCGCTGGTCGGTCCACATGATCGTGCGGCGCACCGGCTTCCAGTCCGCGTCGAGGAGGACGGCGTTGTGCGTGGAGCCGTCGAGCGAGAGCGCGGCGACGCGCGAGAGGTCGACGCCCTTCGCGGCGAGCTTCGCGAGCGTCGCGCGGAGCGCCTTCCACCAGTCCGCCGGATCCTGCTCGCTCCAGCCGGGATGCTCGTGGTGCGTCGCGTATTCGACCGACGCCTCGCCGGCGAGCGCGCCGTCCTCGGCGCGGATCGCCGTGACCTTGCACCCGCCGGTTCCGAAGTCCACCCCCAACAACAGGTTCATTTCTTGGTCCAGGCGTGCGCGGGATCGAAGGACGAGACGAGCCCGCGGCCCTGGGCGCCGGCCATGGTCCAGAGGTAGTACATCGAGTAGCCGGGCGCGCCGCAGAGCGGATGGTAGCCCTGCGCGATGGCGACGGTGTCGTAGTTCTGGACGCGGTAGGCCTCGTTGAGCGAGCCGTCGGGCTGGTAGACGGACTGGAAGCCGAAGCCCTGCGGCGGGTCGAAGAGGTAGAAGTAGGTCTCCTCCATGTCGAGCTCGCGCGGCGGGTCGTTGACGTCGTGGCGGTGCGCCGGCCAGCCGGACCAGTTGCCGGAGGGGATCATGCCTTCACCGATGTAGAGGTGCTCGGAGTCGAATTTCTCGTCGAGGATGATCTCGGACGTGCGCGTCCAGTTGTCCTTTCCGAGCGCGATGTGGCGCGTATCCTCGGGGCGGATGAGCGTCGGGCGCGCGGTGTCGCGCGTTGCGGGCGACTCGTTCCACGCGAGCTCGACGTCGGAGAGCGCGGCGATCGCGAACTTCGTGCGGCGCGGCAGGTAGAGGCTGTGCGGCTTGCCGGAGAAGGGGTTGGCGCGGCCGTCGGCGACCTCGAAGGACCAGCCCTCGCCCGAGGCGGCGAAGTTGCCGCCGATGAGGACGAGCGCCAGCTCGCTCTCGCCGGTGTCGCCGTCGTAGGTCGTGCCCTGGGCGAGCTTGAGCAGGCCGAAGCGCGTGAGCTTCATGCCGAATTCGCCGACGTCGAAGATCTTGTTGTAGCCCTGGGCGGGCCGGAGGGGGATGCGCAGGTTCATCGTCTGTCCTTTCCGATGTTCGCGGACGGACGCCATCATACAGGAACGGCACTCCGAATTCAAGGCTCCGCATGTTCTCTCCCGGTTCCGGAGCCGTCGCTTTTCGCGATTCGCGTCATGAACTTTTTACCTCGCCATGACATTTCCATGACAACTTCCGCGGGGCGTTGTGCTTGACTGTGCCTCGTCGGACGGGAACGGTTCCCGCCCAAGAACAGGAAAGGCCCCCACCATGAAATTCAGCATTCAGCATTCTGCATTCTGCATTGCGGTGGCGCTCGCCGCCGCGAGCGCCACCGCCGACCCCGCCGTCTCGGTCGTCGTCGCGCCCGAGCGCAAGGTCCTCGCGAGCGACCGGCCCGAGACCGCCGTCGTCAAGGTCGGCCTCACCGGCGCCGCGCTGCCCGCCGGCGACCGCCCCGCCGTCAACCTCGCGCTCGTGCTCGACCGCTCCGGCTCGATGGGCGGCGACCGCATCGCCAAGGCGCGCGAGGCCGCCATCGCCGCGGTGAACCGCCTCGACGAGCGCGACTACGTCTCCGTCGTCGTGTTCGACGACCGCATCGACGTGCTCGCCGGCGCGCAGACCGCCTCCGAGGCGAACAAGGCCGCGATCGTCGAGAAGCTCCGCACGGTCGAGGCGCGCGGCTCGACCGCGATCTTCGGCGGCGTCTCCGCCGGCGCGTCCGAGATCCGCAAGAACCTCGCGCGCAAGCTCGTGAACCGCATCGTCCTGCTCTCGGACGGCGAGGCGAACGTCGGCCCCTCCTCGCCCGAGGAGCTCGGCCTCCTCGGCGCCTCGCTCGTGAAGGAGGGCGTCTCCGTCTCCACGCTCGGCGTCGGCCTCGGCTACAACGAGAACCTGATGGCCGCGCTCGCCACGCGCAGCGACGGCAACACCTACTTCATCGAGAACGGCGATGACGTGCCGCGCATCTTCGACGCCGAGCTCGGCGACGCGTTCCAGGTCGCCGCGCGCGACGTGAAGCTCTCCGTCCGCTTCCGCGACGCGCACCCCGTCGAGCTCATCGGCCGCGACGGCCGCATCGAGGACGGCGTCGTCACGGTCGACTTCAACCAGATCTACTCGCGCCAGGAGAAGTACGTCCTCGTCCGCACCGAGTTCCCCGTCGGCAAGGACGGCGAGACGCGCGAGTTCGCCGCCGCCGAGGTCTCGTGGGTGCTCCCCGGCTCGGACGCCGCCGGCTCCGCCGCCGCGACCGGCTCGGTCGCCTTCAGCGCCGACGCCGCCAAGGTCAAGGCCAGCGCCGACGCCAAGGTCCTCGTGCAGAGCGTCAAGACCCAGAACGCCCTCCGCACGCAGCGCGCGCTCGAGCTCAACGCCGCCGGCCGTTTCGAAGAGGCCTCTCGGCTCATGCACCGCAATGCCTCTTTCGCGGGGGAGGTTCTCGGCGGCTATGATGCTTCGTTCAGCGAAGACGCCGCCGCCGCCGAGGAACTCCGCGAAGAAAGCTCATGGAACACGTCCAACGCCTCCTCGCTCGGCGGCTCCCTCGGCGCGGAACGCCGCAAGAAGTTCAAGACCCGCTCAACGCAAATCGAGACGCAGCAGAGCACGGTACAGGAGGGGCTGTAGCCTTTCGCCGGACGTGTAAAGGGGAAAGTGAAAAGGGTAAAGTTATCCGTCCCCCCCCCCCACTTTACACTTTACACTCTACACTTTAAACCTTACACCCGAGACACCCCAATGAAAACCCTTCTCCTTCCATTTCTCGCCTCGGCGGCGCTTGCCACGGCAAGCGCCGCCGGGGCCGATCCCGCGCCCTCGCTCACGCCCGCGCCGATCGTCTCGCTCGCGCTCTTCAAGAACGGCACCGCCGTCGTGACGCGCCGCGTCGTCCCGCCCGCGGACGGCGCCCCGTTCCTCCTCGACGGCCGCCTCGCTCCCGCGCACGGCACGTTCTGGACCGACTCCGCCGCGCCGCTTTCGGTCAAGGCGTCCGTGCGCCGCGTCGCGCTGCCGCCCGAATCGATCCCCGAGCGCGGCTCACGCGCCGAGACCTACGCTGGACGCGAGGCGACGGTCTGGGCGCGCGTTCCCGAGGGCGCGGCCGACGCGCTCCGCGCCGTCGCGGCGGGCGACGCCGCCGCGACGTTCTCCGTCTCCGCCCCCGTCGGTGACGAGCCCGCCGCCACGGTCGCGCTGCGCGGCGTCGTCCTCCCGCCGAAGAAGGCGGAGAAGCCCGAAGCGCGCACCGAATCGTTCGCGTGGTACGGCTGGACGCGCTACGAGTCCGTCTCGCGCACGACGCCCGCCGGCAAGGATGGCGACTTCGCCCTGCGCCTCGCGAACGGATCGGTCGTGCGCCTCCCCGAGTCCGCCATCGCCGCCGTCTCCGCCGAAGGCGGCGACTCGGCCGCGATCCCCGTTCTGGAGATCGCCGGTGCGACCGCGCCCTTCGAGATGCAGTATCTCGCGCGCGGCGCGACGTGGGCGCCCTCCTACCGCCTCGCGCTCGGCAAGGACGGCAAGGCGCGCCTCGAGATGTCCGCCGAGATCCGCAACGAGATGGAGGACCTCGAGAACGCGGAGGTCTTCCTCGTCTCGGGCTTCCCGAACGTCGAGGCCGCCGAGATCCCCGGCCTGCTCGCCTCCGGCAACTCCGTCGCCCGCTTCCTCGACTCGCTCGCCGCGCCGCGTGCCACGGCGCGCGGCGGCCACGGGTGGGATTCGAACCGCGCGTGGAAATCGCAGGCGATCTGGGCGCTGAATTCCGTCGATCCGTCCGAATTCGCTGGCGCCACCGGCGTCGCGGGGCTCCCGCAGATTCCCGGCGAAGGCGCCGCGACCGACATCCATTACCGCGCAGCGGGCCCCGTCACGCTCGCCGCGGGCGCGACGCTGCGCCTACCGCTCGGCGCGGGCGAAACGCCCGTCGCGCGGTTCGTCGACTGGGAACCGGGCTGGAAATACAACGAATGGGGCCGCCGCGAAAGCGACGGGAACGAGGAGCAGAACGTCCCGTGGGACGCCGTCCGCTTCCGCAACCCGCTCGACGCGCCGCTCACCACCGGCCCGATCGCGGTCTTCGACGACGGCCGCCTCCTCGGCCAGACCACCGTCCGCTGGACCAATCCCGGACAGGAGGCGACGCTGCGCGTTACCAAGGCGCTCACCGTGGCGGGGTCGTTCGAGGAGACGATGCCCGGCCGCCTCGAGGACTACCCGACGGTGAACCGCTTCGACGGCCATTACCGCCGCATCACGATCGAGGCGAAGGTCTCCGCCGCGAACCACCGCGCCGAAGCCGCGACGCTGCGCGTCCGCCCGACCATCCTCGGCGAGTTCCAGGAAGCGTCCGAAGCGCCGGAGTCCGTCCGGAACGACGGCTCGCGCGAAGCCCGCGGCGCGCTCAATCCGAGCCAGGTCCTCTCCTGGACCTTCGAGCTCGCCCCCGGCGAAACGAAGGAGCTGACCTACCGCTACACCACCCTCGTTCGGTTCTAGAACGCATCGGGCCTCCCCGCGGGCGGCGATCCGCCGTCCGCGGGGAGTCGATTGATCAATTTCTTCTTGACCTTTTGAGGCATGTTGAATAGACTTTTCGCCATCAACTGACCTTACAAGGAACAAAGATGATCTACTTGACAACAGCCGAAATGCTGACGTCGATCGGGGAGGGTCTCCGGGCGGCGCGTCTCGCGGAAAACCTGTCGCAGACGACGGCGGCGGCGCGGAGCGGCATTTCGCTCAAGGCGGTGCGGAACCTGGAGGGCGGGAAGAACGCCTCCACGGCGTCGCTCGTCGCGCTGTGCAAAACGCTGCGGCGCGTCGACTGGATCGCGAACTTCGCGCCGCCTGAAGTCTCCGACTCGCTCTTCGACCGCGCGCCGGGCGCGCCGCCACGCCGCCGTGCGTCGCCCGAGGGAGGCAGGAGGACGCGCCGTGGCTAGCTTCGCCCACGTGTCGCGCGTGTACGTGTCGCTCTGGGGGCGGCGCGTCGGGATGATCGTCCCGGCGCCGCGCTCCCGCGTCTTCGCCTTCCGCTACGATCCGGCGTTCGTCGCGTCGGGCATCGAGATCTCCCCGCTCATGATGCCCCTGCGCCGCGAACCCTACGCCTTTCCGGACCTTCCGCGCGGCGCCTTCTCGTATCTGCCGCCCGTCTTCGCGGACTCGCTCCCCGACTCGTTCGGCACGCGGCTCGTGGACCTCTGGCTCTCCGAACGCGGCCTCTCCCGCAACGAGATCTCGCCGCTCGACCGCCTCGCCTACGTCGGACGCCGCGGAATGGGCGCGCTCTGCTACGAGCCCGACCGCGGGCCGCGCGCGACGCCGTCCGCGCTCGAGATGCGGGCGCTGGTCGAATCCGCCCGCCGCGCCGCGAACGGAGAACTCTCGTCCCTGCCCGGCGACGACGCGCTGCGCGCCATCCTCCGTCTCGGCTCCTCCGCGGGCGGCGCGCAGGCGAAGGCCGTCGTCGGCTGGAACCGCGCCGACGGGCGCTTCGTCTTCGGCGACGGCCCGCTGCCCGAAGGGTTCGAGCCCTGGATCGTGAAGTTCACGCCGAAGGAGTATCCGTGGCGCGGCGAGGCCGAGCTGGCGATGAACCGCGCCGCCGCCGCCGCGGGCATCGCGACGTCCGAGTCGCGCCTCGTCGAGGCCGGGGGGCTGCGCCACTTCATGACGCGCCGCTTCGACCGCGACGGCGCCCGGCGCCACCACCTGCTCACCTTCGCCGCCCTCGCCCACATCCCTCCGGGCGCGGCCAGCGATTACTCGCAGCACTTCCTCGCCGCGGAGGAACTCGGCCTCCCGTGGGAGGACCGGGAGGAGCTGTTCCGCCGGATGGCGTTCAACGTCGTCGCCGACGAGTGCGACGACCACGTCAAGAACATCTCCTTCATCCTGCGGGAAGGGGATTCGTGGCGCCTCGCCCCCGCCTACGACCTCACCGGCTCGCGTTTCCCGTCGGCCGACCCGTGGAGCGCCCACGGCGGGTTCCACCCGACCTCCGTGAACGGCAAGAACGCCGGCATCACCGACGCGGACCTGCTCGCCGTCGCCGACCGCTTCGGCATCGGCACCGCGCGCGACGTCCTCGCCCGCGTGAAGGACGCCGTCCGCACCACGCTTCCCCCGTCCCCCTGACCCCGCCACGCAACCCGCACCCGGCATTCACCCCCCAGCCCCGGAAAAACGCCATGAAACGCACGCTCCCGACCCTCCTTCTCTCCTTCGCCGCGGCGGCCGCCGGCGCGGCCGACCTCGCCGCGATGACCGACCTGGCGTTCGCCGAACGATGGGCGTTCGCGGACGACCGCGCGCCGCTGCTCTCCGAACTGGCGCCGCGCTCGAAGGCGTGGTTCTTCCACGCGGCGCTGCTCGCCCAGCAGAAGGGCGACGCGGACGGCGCGCGCAGGATCCTGCGCGACGCCGTCCGGACGCTCGAGCCGCACAACGGCGGCCAGGCGCCGAACGATCCCGACCTGCGGGAGCTCTGGCGCCGCCAGACACTGCTGGACTGGAACGCGAAGGACCCGATCGAGCGCAACCGCGAACGGATCGAGGAGCTGTTCTTCGGCGACCGGATCCAGCTCGCCCCGAAGCCCGCCGAGGTGCGGCCCGGGCAGAGCCCCGCCGCGCTGGACGACGCGGCGCTCGTCCCCGGCGGCCTCGGCGCCACGACCCGCACCGTGGACGGTCCGTTCATTCCGCTCGCCCGGCTGTTCGGGAACGGGCGCTGCCGCAACTTCTGGCACCTCGGCCCCAAGGAGAACTCCGACGCGCCCGGCACGCTCGACCTGATCGCCGCGCGCTACCTGGAGCGCCCGGACGACCTTTTCCGCGCCGACGAGCTGGAGCGGCGGCTCACCCTGGAGCAGCTTTTCGAGCTGCGCCGGCGCCTCGCGGGCCGCAAGATGCCGCTCGACCGCCAGGACGCGTTCCTGCGGCTCGTGCTCCGCAAGCTCGCGCACGGCGCGGACGAGGATCCGTCCGACCCGGCGGTGCGCCGCGCCGAGCTGCTGCGCATCCTCGGCTTCGCGGAGACGCTCGACACGCCGCGGGCGCGGATGAACGTCCGCACGCCGGCGCTCTTCCGCCTGCTGGAGCTGGACCGCTCGACGGGCGCGCCGCCCGACACGGAGCGCCTGGCCGCCTATCTTTCGGAAGTGCATCCGACGAAGCTCCCGCTTCCGAAGCCGCTGCGCGAAAACAAGCTGTGGCAGGGCGTCGCGTATTCGAACGAGGCCCGCCCCGACGAGGTTCTCCGCGTTCCTTCGCCGGACGAGGAGGCGCGGCTCGTGGACGCCCTGCTCCTCGACGCGTTCGCGGCCGGGGCCGATCCCGCGGCGTTCGCCGACTGGATCGAGCTTTCGCACCTGCGCCGCCTCCACGCCGAGGCGCGGCTGCTCGCGGGAGACGCGCCCGAGGCGACCGGCGCCGCCGGCGTCCTCGGCGCGGAGGCGTTCCGCGCGTTGCGCGACCGCGTCGAGCTGGACTGGGCGCGCGGCAACCCGCGCGAGTTCGCGGCGGACGCCCCCGTCGCGCTCCGCGTCTCGCTCAAGAACGTCCCGAGGCTCCGCGTCGCGGTCTACGACCTGGACCCCTTCAACGCGGTTTCGGAGGTCGGCGCGGACGTCCCCGCCAACGTGGACCTCGACGGCGCGGTCCCGACCGCGGAACGGACGCTCGACTTCGCGGACGTCCCCGCGATGCGCCGCCACGCCGAGACGATCGACCTGCCGGAGCTGGCCAAGCCCGGCCTCTACGCGGTCGAGGTCTCCGGCGGCGGGCTCGCGAGCCGCGCGATCGTCCGCAAGGGGCGGCTCCGCGTCCTGGAGCGCGTCGGCGCGGCGGGCCACGTCTTCACGGTCCTCGGGCCCGACGGCGCCCCGGCGACGAACGCCGTTCTGCGGCTCGACGGCCGGGACTTCGCCGCGGACGAACGCGGGGAGATCGCCGTGCCGTTCGCGTCCACGGACGCACCGCGCCGCGAAACGGCGTTCGTGCGCGCCGGGCGGCTCGCCTGCGCGCACGCCTTCGAGCACGCGACCGAAACCTACGCGCTGGACCTCGCCGCGCTGCTGCCGGCCGAGAGCCTCGTCGCCGGCGGGGAGGCGACGCTCCTGCTGCGGCCGCTCGCGACCGTCGCGGGCGTCCCGGTCCCGGCCGCGGCCGTGCTCTCAGACCCGTCCGTCGAGCTGCGCTTCCGCGACCGCGACGGCACGGAGACGGTCCGCCGCCCCGACGTCCCCGCGCTGCGCGAGGGCGAGGACGTGGCGGTCCGCTTCGTCGTCCCCGCGCGCCTCGAATCCGTCCGCGCGACCTTCTCCGCGACGGTCCGCCCGCTCGTGCGGGAGAAGCCGGAGACGCTCTCCGCCTCGGTCTCGTTCGCCTGCAACGGCATCGCCGGCGGCGACCGGATCGCGCAGGCGTTCCTCCTTCGCGACGGCGGCGGCCACGCGCTCGAGCTGCGCGGCCGCGCCGGCGAGCCGGTCGCGGACCGCCCCGCCTCGGCCGGGTGGCGGCACGCCGCGCTGGGCGAAAACGTCGAGACGACCGTGCAGACGGGCCCCGACGGAATCGTCCGCCTCGGCGCGCTGCCGGGGCTGCGCCAGTTTTTCGTCCGCGGCGCCGGCCGCGGCGACGTGCCCGAGGTGCGCTGGACGGTCGGCCCGGACGAGACGGCGACGATCCCCGCCTCGCTCCACGCCGCCGCGGGCGAGACGCTCGAGAGCGCGGGCGCCTGGCGCTGCATGAAGATCGACAGCTTTTACGCCTCCCGTCCCCACTTCAAAAAATGGGTGATCACCGGCCACACCCCGGTGTGTCTCTACGGCACCAGCACCATCTCCGCGGTGCCCATCGTGGACACGGCGTGCCGTCTGGCGAGCATCGACGGGGGCTGCGTCCTCAAGGACGACGGGCAGCTCAACGCCCTCATCATCCGCCGGGGCAAGTTCTCCTGGGACTGGTTCGATCCCTTTCCCAAAGCGGTGGCCCGGACGCCCCAGAAAAAGGGCGCCCACAGCGCCTACATCCGCTGG
>CACWKU010000016.1 GCA_902761575.1 uncultured bacterium | reverse complement strand
GACCGCCGCGGCGGGGGCGAAGTCCGCCTCCTCGCGGACGGACGCCGCGGTGCCGCGCGCGGCGGCGGCGCGCAGGAACGGGACGAGGTCCGGGTCGAGGCCGGGCGCGGCCGCGACGGCGGCGCGGAACGCCTCGAAGTCGAACGGCACGCGGTGGAAGTAGACGCCGCGCCGCTCCTCGTCGTAGATCACGTAGGAGGCGCGGGGGTCGCCGTCGCGCGCGGAGCCGACGGACCCGACGTTCACGAGGTAGCGCTTGCCCTCCTCCAGCTCGAAGTCCTGCGGCTCGATCTTGTAGACGTTGCCGCTCTCGCCGGTCAGGAAGACGGCGGCCTCGTGCGTGTGGCCGCAGAAGAGCAGCTGCTCCGGGACGGCGGCGAAGTTCGCGCGGGCGTCCTCCTCGGTGCGGACGTAGTTGAAGACGGCGGGGTCCGCGAAGTCGCCGTGCGTGCAGCGGAAGCCGGGGCCCTTGAGGACGAGCGGGAGGGAGGAGAAGAGCGCGCGGGCGTTCTCGCCGAGGCGCGTCTGCGTCCACTCGATCATGCGCCGGGCGCGGTCGTTGAACGACTCGGCGGACATCCTCCCGGCGACGACGGCGTCGTGGTTCCCGAGCACCATCTGGTGCACGTGCGCGTAGACGCCGCGCAGGCACTCGGCCGGCTGCGGGCCGTAGCCGACGACGTCCCCGAGGCAGACGATGCGGTCGACGCGGTGCACCGCGAGGTCGGCGAGCACCGTGTTCCACGCCGGCAGGTTGCCGTGGATGTCGGAGACGAAGGCGTAGCGCATCGGAAGTGACGAGTGACGAGTGACGAGTGACGAGTTTACGCCCTCAATTCAGCATTCAGCATTCGGCATTCGCCTAGATGCCGGGGCAGATCTGGGTGGCGGCCGGACGGAGCCTGTCGACGATCTTCTGCAGCTCCTTCATCTCGGGCGTCTCCTTGACGGGACGCCAGTGCTGCTCGGGGTGCTTGCGCTCCCATTCGGTCCACTTGTCGCGGATCGGCTTGAACTCGGCGTCCATCGCGACCTGCTGCCCGCGGAGGTTGCGGCCCTCCTGCATGAGCCGTGCGCGCTCGGTCGGACCGCCGGGCAGGTTGTGCGTGTTGGAGTACCGGATCTTGGCGTTCACCTCGTTGACGTGCTTCTGGAACGCGTCGTGCTTCGCCTTGGCCGCCTGGTATTCGGCCTCGTAGGGGTTCTTGCCGCGCTTGGGCTGCTGCGCGGCGCGGAGCGCCTCAAGCTTGCCGGCTGCGGTGCAGTAGTCGATCACGACGTCGCGCTCCTTGCGGGGGGCGTCGGCGTAGGTGACGCCGTCGAAGCGGACGAGGTCCGCCGTGAAGAAGACGACGGCGCGCTGCTTCCACTCGAGGTTGCGCAGGACGCGGCACGAGACGACCTCGCCCTCGGGCTTCTTCACGACCGTCATGTGCTCGATCACCGAGCCGGCGGGCAGCGTCCCGAGCTTCTTCATCTGCGGGTCGAAGAAGTCCGCGTCGCGGACGAGGACGCCCCAGGGGTAGCCCGGGTCCTCGTTCTTCGCCGCGCGGGGATCGGGACCCTCGTCGACGGGTTCCTCCGCGGGCGCGCCGTCCGCGCCGATGGTCTCCTGCGGGGCCTCGCCGCCGGTCACCGCGGCGACGGCGGAGGAGGCGCCGGCGGCGACGGACCGGCGGATCTGCCTCGCCTTCTGCGAGAACTTCCCCGTGCCGCTCGTCGCGTCCTCGGCGGCGGCGGCGAGCTTGCGCTGGATGGCCTCGAGGTTCGCGCCGCGCCAGAACGGGTGGGCGATCACGACGGGGTCGACCGTGCCGGGCACGACGAAGTCGCGTCCGGTGACGTTCGCGGCGATCTTGTAGTAGACGGGCGGGGCGAATTTCTTCGCCGCCCAGAGTCCGGCCCAGATCAGGACGCATCCGGCGACCAGGACGATGGCGTAGCGCTTGATTTTCTTGAGCATGGCGTTCAAAGGTTCGATGGTTCGAAAAGTTCGCGGTTTCGCCGAGGGGGTGTTACGGCTTCTCGGGCTCCTTCTCGTCGTCGCCTCCGCCGAAGAGGGATCCGAGGGCGCCCGTGACGGCGTCCGCTGCCTTGCCGGCGGCGTCTCCGATCGCGTCCGCGGCCGCGCCGGCGGCATCGCCCACGGCATCCGCGGCCGCGCCGACCGCGCCGGCCGCCGCGTCGACCGCGGCGCCGCCGAGGTCAACGAGGACGTCCTTCACGGCGACGACCGTGCCGACGGTGATCTGGCGCAGGATCTGCCCCGTGGCGTCGAGCGCCGTCGCGCCGCCGGAGCTCCTGCCGATGTCCTTCAGCTCGATGTCCGGCAACGGCACGACCGCCCCCTTGCCGCCGGCGACGGCGACGCGGACCTTGGCGTCCTTGAAGAGGAAGTGCTCGATGACGACCTTGCGGCCGCCCTCCTTCTTCTGCTCCTCCTTCTTCCCCTCGGGCTTCTCCTCCCCGTCGTCGTCCGCACCGAGGTTGGCGAGGAGCTTGTGGAGGTTGTCGCGGATGCCCTTGAGCTCGTAGGTGACGAACGGCCCCTCGATCGTGATGTCGCGGATGAGGATCGGCTCGTCCGCCCCGCCGAAGAGGGATGCCGTGTCGAGGTCGACGCGGAAGTTCTGCATCTCGAAGACGTTCGCGTCGAAGCCCTCGGGCGGGCCGACCACGACGCCCTCCATCCGCACGAGCCCGGAGAGGACGCGCATGTGGGCGTTCGTGACGTCGACGCGCGTCCCGAGGACCGAGGGGCCGAGCTTCTCCGCGGTCGTCCTGACGATCGGACCGAGGGCGTACTGGACGACGGCGAGGAGGAGGGCGAGGAAAACGACGAGGCCGACCAGGATCCGCGGCCACCGGGGTCCGCGCTTCTTCTTGCTTTCGGAGGATTCGTTGCTCATGGCGCTTGCGGCGCGCCCCGAAGGCGCGGCACGCATGGGCGGGATTGTAGCAGAACCCGCCCGCCCGCGCAACGCCCCCGCTCGGCTTGAAAACCGGCCTCGAATCCGGTAGACTTGCCGCAAATCCACGCTTCCCATGATCGCGTCTTTCCTCCACCGCCTCTTCGAATCGGCCTCGGTCCCCGCCGCGCAGTGCGCCGGGGGCTTCCTGCCGGCGGACGTCTGGACGCTCTGCGCCGTCTTCGCCGCGGTGTTCGGCGCCTGCATCGGCTCGTTCCTCAACGTCTGCATCTACCGCATCCCCCTCGACCAGTCGGTCGTCGCGCCGCGCTCGCACTGCATGACCTGCGGGAAGCTGATCCCCTGGTACCACAACCTCCCGGTCGTGAGCTACTTCGCTCTGCGCGGCCGCTGCGCCAGCTGCGGCGCGCGCTTCAGCTTCCGCTACGCGGGGGTGGAGCTGCTGGTCGCGTTCCTCTTCCTCTTCGTCTTCTGCCTCTGGACGCCCGCCGGCGCGGCGCCGCCCTTCGGCGCGCGGCCCCTTCTCGCGCCCGATTCCGACGGCGCCGCCTTCTCGTTCGCGCCGCTCGCGCTCGTGCCGGTCTACTGGCTCTTCCTCTCCGGCCTCGTGGTGGGGACGTTCATCGACCTGGACCACCTCATCCTCCCGGACAGCGTGACGATCGGCGGGATGGTCGCGGGACCGGTCCTCTCGGCGCTGCTGCCGGCGATGCAGGTCCGGATCGGGATCGGTCCGGACTGGGAGGCGGGCGGGGCGCTCGCGCCGTGCCTCGTCTGGCCGACGTGGTGGGGGAGCGGCCTGGCGTGGTCGCTCGTCGGGCTCGCGGCGGGCGTCGTCCCGCTCCAGCTGCTGCGCAAGGGCGCAACGTGGTACTTCCGCCGGCGCGGTCGAATCGGCCCGGAGGACGACGCGATGGGCTTCGGCGACATCAAGCTCGTGGGCGCGATCGGCGCGTTCCTCGGGTGGCAGGCCGCGGTCTTCTCGATCGCCGCCGCCGCGCTCTACGGGACGCTCGTCGCCGTCCCGCTGCTGCTTTCGGGCCGGCGCTCGCTCCTGAGCCGCCTGCCGTTCGGCCCCTACCTCTCGCTCGGCGCGCTGACCTGGCTCTTCTGGGGGCATCGCCTCGCCGCGGCCTACCTGACGCTCTCGTCGCCGTGGCGCGTCGATCCCTTCCGCGCGGCCGGGACGATCGCCGAAATGGCGGTCCCCCTGCCCCTCTAGCCCGGAGGCGCAGCGTGGCGGACGGCCCCGGAATCCCCTTCGGAAGCGCGGGCGCGGACTTTCCCCGCGACCGCCGAGAACGCCTTCGCCGCTCGCGCGGGCGCCGCTTCTTCCGCGCCTCGCTCGCCGCCTTCTTCCTGCTCGCGCTCGCGCTCGGCGTCGCCGCGCGCCTCGCCGCGGTCGGCCTTCCGCGCGCATGGTCGGACGCCATCGCGCGCGCCCTCTCGACCGACGACTTCGCGGTGGAGCTCGAGCGCGTCTCGTTCTCCCTCGCCTCGATGCGTCTGCGGATCGGCGAGGCGCGCCTCTACGCGAAGGGCGCGCTCCTGCCGCCCATCGCCGAAGCGCGCGGGACGGCGGTCGTGCTCCGCCCGCGCCTCGCGCGGCCGGGACCGGACTGGATCCGCTCGGTCGAGGTCGAGTCGTTCTCCCTGCCGGAGGTCCCCGACCTGCCAGACGACGGGAACGACTCCCCCCCGGCCGCCCTGCCCGACCTCGGGCCGGTCGACCTCCACTGCGTGCACGCCGACGTCCTCGGCCTCCGGGCGTTCGGGCTGCGCTCGCGGATGACGTTCGAGGGAGGCGCGCTCCTCCTCTCCGACGGCAGGCTCTTCACCGGCGGCCCCGGCGAGCCGCCGCGCCTCCTTGAGGGGACGTTCCGCCTCGACCCGGCCGCCTATGCGTTCTCGTCCGAGGGGTCCGGCCATCTCGACCCCAACCGCCTCCGCGAGCTGCTGCGGCGCGTCGGCGAGCCGGAGATCGGCGACGAGATCGCCAAGTTCGAGTTCCCCGACGCGCCGCCGCACGTCGTCGCCTCGTGGCGCTACGCCCCCGGCGCGAACGAGCGGATGCTCCGGCTCGAGCTCTCCTGCGGCCCCGCGCGCTACAACGGCGTCCCCGTCTCGGGATTCTCCGGCACGATCGTCGTCGACGGCGACGGCGGCTGGCGCCGCGTCGCGGTCGACGGCCTCCGCGTCGACCGCCCCGAGGGCTCGGTCGACGGCCGCCTCCAGATCCTGCCCCGCGCGCACACGATCTCGTTCCAGGCGATGTCGACGATGGACCCGCTCCGCGTCGTCGCGATGCTCGGCGTGCTGGACGCGGACGAGGAGCTTCCGATCGCCTTCGACAACCCGTCCTTCGCCGCCGCGTCCGGCGTCCTCGACTACGGCGCCGACGTCACCGGCTCCGGCGCGACCGACATCCGCGTCGACGCCCGTGCGCCCGGGCTCGTCGCAGGCGGCCTGCGCTTCGAGGGCGCGACCGGGGCGATGACGGTCTCGAACGGCGTCCTCGTCGCGACGAACCTCGCCGCGTCCTGCTTCGGCGGCGCCGTGGCGGGGTCCCTGCGCCTCACGCTCGACGAGTCGCGGACGTTCTCCGCCGAGGCGCGGGCGCGCGACGTCCCGTGGGACCGCGTCCACGCCTTCGCGAACGGCGCGCCGGAGCCGGAGGACGGCGGCCGCGCCACCCTCGAGGCCGACGTTTCCCTGGTAGGCCCGGCGAATGACATCTTCTCCCGCGAGTGGCGGACGTCGTCCGGCTCCGTCGCGGTCTCGCTTCGCGAAAGCCAGGTCTTCCGCATCCCGTTCTTCACCGACCTCGTGGACATCCTCGGCGCGGTGGTCCCGGGGGTCGACCTGCTGATGGACCGCGACTCGCTCGACGTGCGCGCGAAGCTCGAGGAAGGCGTCTTCGACGTCTCGAAGCTCGACATCGAGGGGACCGCCTTCAGCATCGCCGGGCGCGGCCGCGCCTGGACGGAGGACCGCTCGATCGACCTCACGCTCGACGTCCACCTCCTCAACCGCGGCACCTGGCTCGGCGCCGGCGTCTACTGGCTCACGACGCCGTTTTCCAAGATCTTCGCCATCCGCGCCTCCGGCACCGTCGACGATCCCCAGTGGTCCTCCGCCCGCCTCTCCTCCGGGAAGAAGTAGCGCCGGCCCTTGCGCGGTCGGCGCGGAATGGCGTATACTGGGCGCAACCGAACGAAAGGCCACCCGCCCATGCTCAATCTCCGCTTCCTCGGCGCCGCGCGCACCACCACCGGATCCCTCCACTGCGTCGAATACGACGGACATCGCGTCCTCCTCGACTGCGGCCTCCTGCAGGGCCACCGCAAGGAGGCGTTCGAGGCGAACCGCGCGATGCCGTTCCCCGCGAAGGAGATCGACGCCATCGTCCTCTCCCACGCCCACATCGACCACAGCGGCCGCATTCCCGCGTTCGTGAAGGCCGGCTACCGCGGGCCGATCTACGCCACGCCCGCCACGCGCGACCTGTGCGACGCGATGCTGCGCGACAGCGCCTACCTCCAGGCCAAGGACGTGGAATACGTCAACAAGAAGCGCCGCGAGCAGCGCAAGACGCCCTTCGAGCTGCTCTACGACATTCCCGACGTCGAGAACGCGATGGCGCTCTTCCGCACGCTCGACTACGGCGAGACGCGCGAGATCGTCCCGGGGCTCTCGATCACGTTCCGCGACGCCGGCCACATCCTCGGCTCGGCGTCCGTCACGCTCGACTACCTCAAGTGGGGCAAGCCGCGGCGCCTGCTCTACACGGGAGACCTCGGCCGCGGCGGCGAGAAGCCGCTCCTGCGACCGCCGGAGCCGGTCGAGGGCGTCGACGCGCTCATCACCGAAAGCACCTACGGCGACCGCGACCACCCGGCCGACGAGAACGTCCGCGGACGCCTCAAGGACTACGTCACCTTCATTGCGCAGCACCACAGCAAGCTCGTCGTCCCCGCGTTCTCCGTCGGGCGCACGCAGCAGGTCCTGCGCTTCCTCGACGGCCTCTTCGCCTCGGGCGCCGTCCCGCAGGTCCCGGTCTACGTCGACAGCCCGCTCTCCGCCAAGTCGACCGAGATCCACAAGCGCCACCCGGAGTGCTTCAACGACCGCATCCGCACGATGCTCGAGCGCGGCGAGGACCCGTTCTCGTTCCCGGGCCTGCGCTTCATCCAGACGGTCGAGGAGTCGATGGCCCTCAACAGCAAGCCCGGCCCGATGATCATCCTCTCCGCCTCCGGCATGTGCGAGGGCGGCCGCATCCTGCACCACCTCAAGAACACCGTCGGCGACCCGCTGAACCTCGTGCTCTTCACCGGCTTCCAGGCCGAGGGGACGCTCGGCCGGCGCATCGTCGACGGCGCGACCGAGGTGAAGATCTACGGCGAGATGTACCCGCTGCGCGCGACGGTCTTCACGATCAACGGCCTCTCCGCCCACGCGGACCGCACCGGCCTCACGGAATACGCCCGGTCGCTCGGCCGGTCCGTCCGCCGCGCATTCTGCGTCCACGGCGAGGAGAAGTACTGCGAGGCGCACCGCGAGAACCTGCTCTCGCTCGGCATCAAGCGCGTCGACATCCCCGTGAAGGGCCAGCTCTTCGAGGACGTCTAGCTTGCGCGCGCTTCCCGTTGTGGCTTTTCTTCTCGCCGCGCTCGCGGCGGGCGCGGATTCGTCGTTTCCCGCGGAAGGGTGGGTGGAGGCGCCGAGCCGATACGCGAACCCAGACGCGCCGAAGGGCGGGCGGCTCGTGCTCGCCGCCGGGGCCGCGCCGAAGAGCCTCAACTACTACCTCGAGAACTCCACCTTCGCCGCGCAGGTCTGCTCGATGCTCTACGAGAGCCTCCTCTCGCGCGACCCCGACACCGGCGAATACGCGCCCGCCCTCGCGCGGCGCTGGACCGTCTCCGACGATGGCCTCGCCTTCACGTTCGAGATCGACCCCGACGCACGCTGGAGCGACGGCGAGCCCGTCGTCGCCGAGGACGTGCGCTGGACGTTCGATGCCGTCATGGCGCCCACGAACATGACCGGCGCCGCGAAGGTCGCGCTCGCCGCGTTCGACCCGCCCGAGGTCCTCGGCGAGCGGACGGTCCGCTTCGTCGCGCACGAGCGGCACTGGCGCAACCTCGGCGCCGTCGGCGGGCTCTTCGTCCTGCCGTCGCACGCCTTCCGCGGGCGCGACTTCAACCGCCTCAACTTCGACCTCTCCGTCGTCTCCGGCCCCTACCGCCTCGGCGAGCTGCGCGAGAACCGCTCGCTCGCGCTCGAGCGCCGCCCGGACTGGTGGGCCGCCGCGCGCCCCGCCAATCGCGGGCTCTGGAACTTCGACACCGTCGAGTGGCGCTTCTTCGCCTCGCGCGAGAACGCGTGGGAGGCGTTCCGCAAGGGGATCGTCGACGCCTTCGCGGTCTACACCGCCTCGACCTGGGTGCTCGACGCGCGCGGCGAGCGCTTCGACAAGGGCTGGATCGTCCGCCGCGCCGTCCGCAACCGCAAGCCCGTCGGCTTCCAGGGCTTCGCGCTCAACCTGCGCCGCGCGCCGTTCGACGACGTCCGCGTCCGCCGCGCGCTCGCGCTGCTCCTGGACCGCGCGTCGTTCAACCGCTCGCTCATGTTCGGGCAGTACTTCCTGCACCGCTCCTACTGGGAGGACCTCTGGGACGAGACACACCCCTGCCCGAACGAGCTCCTCGGCTTCGACCCGGAGCGCGCCGCGGCGCTGCTCGACGAGGCCGGCTGGACGCGGGACCCCGCCACGGGGCGGCGCACGAAGGACGGGCGGGAGCTCGCGGTGCGCTTCCTCTCCAACTCGTCCACGTCCGACAAGTTCCTCGCGCGCTGGCGCGTGGCGCTCGAGGCGCAGGGCGTCGCGCTCAAGGTCGAGCGCAAGGACTGGGCCGCGTGGATGCGCGACATGGACGAGTACGACTTCGACGTCACCTGGTGCGCGTGGAGCTCGGGCCTGGAGAAGGACCCCGAGGGGATGTGGAGCGGCGCGCAGGCCGCGGAGAAGGGCGGCAACAACATCACTGGCTTCTCCGATCCGCGCGTCGACGCGCTCATCGACGCGCAGCGCACCGAACTCTCGCTCGAGCGGCGCAACGACATCTGCCGCGAGATCGACGCGATCCTCGCGGAGGCCGTCCCCTACATCCTGCTCTGGAACGCGGACTCGACGCGCCTGTGCTGGTGGAACAAGTTCGGGATGCCGCCGGCGATCCTCTCGCGCTTCGGCGGGGAGGACGACATCGTCTCGCTCTGGTGGCGCGACGCGGAGGCCGAGGCGGCGCTCGCCGACGCGATGGCGGAGGGCGCGCCGCTCCCGCCCCCGCCCGGCATCCCGCCGGAGGACTAGCGCGGGCGAGCTACGAGGCGGGCTCGGGCGGCGCGGGAACGCGCTCGAGGCGGATTCCGATCGGGATCCGCGAACGGTAGCCGTTGGAGAACGCTCCGCCGTCCATCGGGCGCGAGGCGCCCTCGGGCAGGACGCGCGTGAGGCGAAGGGCGAAGCCGGCGCCGCCGGCGACGAGCGGGCCCTTGCGCTGGTCGAGCTCCAGAAGCGTCCCGGGCAGCGCGAGCGCCATGCCCTTCGGGAGCGTCTCGACCTCGGCCTCGAGAACCTTCAGCAGCTTGCCCGGCTGGCCTCCGACGGGCGGGATCCAGGTCGCGGCGCCGGGCTTCGGGTTGAACGCGCGGACCTTGCGCTCGTTCTCGACGGCGGAGAGCGACCAGTCCAGCGACGCCTCCGACTTGCGGATCTTCGGCGCGAGTGTTGCGAAGGAGCCGTCCTGCTGCGTGCGAGGGCACGTCCCGAGGTCGAGGTCGCGCAGCACCCGCAGCATCAGGTCGCAGCCGGCGGCGCCAAGCTTCTCCGAGATCGTTCCGGCCGTGTCGCGCGGACCAATGGCGCAGCGGACGGAGCCGAGGATGTCCCCGGTGTCCATGCCGCGGTCCATCATCATCGCGGTGACGCCGGTCTCGGAATCTCCGGCGAGGATGGCGCGCTGGATCGGCGCCGCGCCGCGCCAGCGCGGAAGGATCGAGACGTGGAGGTTGATGCAGCCGAGACGGGGCAGCTCCAGCAGCAGATCGCCGAGAAACTGCCCGTAGGCCATCACGACGAACGCGTCGATGCCGAGGCCGGCGAGCGTTTCGAGCATGATCGGCGCGTTGACGCGGACGGGCGTGAAGACGGGAACGCCGAACGACGCGGCGAGCTTCTTGACGGGTCCGGGCAGCACGCGGAGGTGGCGCCCCTTGCCGCGATCGGGCTGCGTGACGACGGCGACGACCTCGACGAACGGCGCCGCGGCGAGCGCGGACAGGAACGGGCACGAAAGCGTGTCCGAACCCATGAAGACGACGCGAAGTCGCTGCTGCGGGAAGACGTCGAAGGGAATCCTCCGGTGGAGGGGTTCGCGAAAGAATTGCGGCGGACGCCGCACGGGTCCGGGATGATACACCCGCGCCGGAACCAAGTCAAACCGCCTCGCGCGCGCATGCTTGCGCGGGGTCGAACGGCATGCTAGAATCGCGCGCCATGAAATGCATCGTCACCGGCGGGGCCGGTCTCATCGGCTCCAACATCGTGAAGCTCCTGAACGCGCGCGGGGAGGAGGACATCCTCGTCGTCGACCACCTCCGCGGCGACCCGCTCAAGCGGCGCAACCTCGATTCGCTCCGCTTCGCGCGCTACCTGGAGCGCGACGCGTTCCGAGCGGCCGTGCGCGCGGGGGAAATCGCGCCGCCGGAGCGCTTCTTCCACCTCGGCGCGTGCTCCTCGACGACGGAGACGGACGAGTCGTTCCTCGACGACAACAACACCGGCTACACGCGCGAGATGTGCGAGTGGTGCCTCGCCGGCGGCTCGCGGTTCGTCTACGCCTCGTCCGCCGCCACCTACGGCGACGGCTCGCTCGGCTATTCGGACGACGAGGCGCGCATCCCGAACCTGAGACCGCTCAACCTCTACGGCTGGAGCAAGCAGAAGTTCGACCTCTGGGCGCTCTCGACCGGCGCGTCGAAGAAGATCGCCGGCCTCAAGTACTTCAACGTCTTCGGGCCCGGCGAGGACCACAAGGGCGAGATGCGGTCCGTCGTCGCGAAGCAATACGCGACGGTGCGCGACGAAGGCCGGATCGCTCTCTTCAAGAGCGACCGTCCGGACTACGCCGACGGCTGCCAGGACCGCGACTTCGTCTACGTGAAGGACGCCGCGGCAGTGACGGTCTGGCTCGGCGACCACCCCGAGGCAAACGGCATCTACAACTGCGGCACCGGCCATGCCCGCACGTGGCTCGACCTCGCGAACGCGCTCTTCGCGGCGGTCGGGAAGGAGCCGCGCATCGATTTCGTCGATATGCCGGAGAAGCTCCGGGGCAAATACCAGTATCACACCGAGGCGGAGATGGCCAAGCTCCGCGCCGCGGGCTGCGAGGTTCCCTTCCGCCCCCTCGAGGAGGCGGTGAAGGACTACGTGGATACGCATCTTTCGCGGTTCGGCTGAGCCGCGACCCCCTCAGTCTCGCTTCGCTCGCCAGCTCCCCCAGCGGGGGCGCCGACCGCGCGCAGGGACGAAGCGGGGCAAAGCTCGAGACGCGCGGGGTGCGGGGCGTTCGGCGCGAAGCGCCGGCCCCCTCCCTGAGGGGGCTCCCGGCGAAGCCGGGTGGGGGAGTCTTTCCGCTTGCCTTTCCCCTTCGCCTCTCCTATTCTCTCCGCCATGCCCGGAAACAACCGCCACTACGACCACCGCCTCGTCCCGTTCGCGCGCGAACTGCGGCGCACCATGACGGACCAGGAGCGGCACTTGTGGTACGGTTACCTGCGGCGCAGTCCCGTCCGGTTCCGTCGACAGGTCCCCTTGGGGCCCTACATCGCGGACTTCTGCTGCCCGAGGGCGCGTCTTGTCGTCGAACTGGACGGGACGCAGCACTTCACGGAGGAGGCGCTGGTGTACGACCGGCGGCGGACGGCGTTCCTGGAGGAGGAAGGCTACCGCGTGCTGCGATACCGCAACGCGATCGTCGACGAATGCATCGAGCGGGTGTGGAAGCAGATCGAAGAGGCCGTCCAGGAGAGATTGGCGGAACAGGCCCGCGGCGCGCAGCGCCGGCCCCCTCGCTGAGGGGGGAGTCGCGAACGACCCCCTCAGTCTCGCTTCGCTCGACAGCTCCCCCAGCGGGGGAGCCGCCACCCCCTCAGGCTCGCGGTGCGAGCCAGCTCCCCCAGCGGGGGAGCCACCCGCGCGTGTGTGCGCGAAGAGGCGCCGCAAAGGATCGGGGCGGAGTGGTCTTGCCACTCCGCCCCGATCCTTTGCTAACCTGCGCGCGGCGCTACCAGGGTTTCTCCGTCCCGTTGTCCAGCGAGAAGATGGACACGGAATGGAGGCCGACCTCGGCCAGCATGTCCAGGACGCGGACGAGGCAGCCGTGCGGCGCGTCGTCCGTGCAGTTCACGATGACCGTCTGCTTCTTGTTCGCCTTCGCCATCTGCCCGACGAACCCGCGGAGCTGCTCGAGCGTCACGGTGCGCCGGTTCTGGTCGTTGCCGAACATGTAGGCGCCGAGGCCCGGGTGCTTCGCGAAGCCCTTGATCGTGATCGACGTGGGCGGGTCCACCACCTCCGTCGGCGACGGGTTCGGGGCCGGGCGGAGCGCCTCCAGCTGCGAGAGGATGTCCGGCTGGTTCAGGGTGACGATGAAGAAGATCAGCAGCTGGAACACGACGTCGATCATCGGCGTCATCTCCAGCGTCGCCTCGTCGCCCTTGTTCTTCTTCTTCTGCTTCTTGTCGGCCATGGCTAGTTCCTCGGGCGGATGGTGGAGAGCTCCTTGTACTCCTTCTCGTGCCGGCGCGACGGCTCCGTGACCGCCTCGCTGATCGCGATGAAGGTGACGCGCCCGATGCCCTCCTCGGCGCAGAGGTCCATGACCTTGCGCACGAGGCCGTGAGTGGCGCGCCAGTCGCCGCGGACCCACACCTGGAAGCCGTCGCCGAACCGGGCGCGCCCGGAGCGGACGATGGTCCGCAGGTTCTCCTTGTGGATCGTGATGTTGCCGACGGAGATGCGCCCCTCCGGGAACCCGACGCGGGGCATCGCGACGTCGATCGTCACGGCCGACGTGTCGGACTGCTCGGAGGTCTTCACCTCCTGGCCGTGGTAGCCGAACTCGAGCTGGATGTTCTCGTCCTTCGTGTCGGCAATGTTGATCGTGACGATGAAGAAGATGATGAGCTGGAACACGACGTCGATCATCGGCGTCATGTTCAGGTCGCACCCTTCGTTGTCTCGTTTCTTGCTCATGGGGAAACCTCCCGAAATTCCGGGGGCGCCCGCTTATTCGGCGACGACCTCGACGTTGCGCAGGTCCTTGATGAGCTCCATCGTGGTGGCGGTCATCTGGAGGATGATGCGGTTCGCCTTGTTGCGGTAGAGGTAGTAGGTGCAGACGGCGGGGATGGAGGTCGTCAGACCGCCGGCCGTCGTGTACAGCGCCTGCGAGATGTTCGTCGCGAGGAGGCCGACGTTCGGGGACCCCGTACCGAGGTTGCCGAACGCCATGATCATGCCTTGGACCGTTCCGAGCAGGCCGAGCTGCGGGGCGATGTTCGCGCAGACGGAGATCCACGCGAGGTGCTGCATGATGCGCTCGATCTCAAGGTCGGCCGCGGCGTCGACGGCGGAGGAGATGACGTCGAAGCCCTCCTCCACGTGGATGAAGCCCGCGGACAGGATGTTGGACATCGGGGTGGGCTCGTTCTCGCAGAACTGCAGCGCCTTCACGACATCGCCCTCCTTCATCGCCTCCTTGACGTTGTTCACGAGGGCGTCCGGCATGATCTTCGAGGGGCGCACGAGGATGCCGCAGTCGATCGCCAGGTAGATGTAGTAGCCGAGGCACCCGAAGAGGGCGAGCCAGAGGAGCGTGCCGAGGAAGCCCGAGCCGAAGAGCACGTCGTAGAACGTCGAGTGCTTGGGCGTCGCGGGCTGAGCCGCGGCGGGCTGCGGGGCGAACTCTTCCTGGGCGTAGGTGGTGACCGGAGCGGCCGCGACCAGCAGGGCGGCGGCGGCGAGGGTGGCGAGGAGGGACTTTTTCATGGTTGGGTGGTTTGGTGGTTAGAGGGTTTGGTGGTTTTCAGGTTCGCAGGTTCGAAAGTTCGCAGGTTCGAAGGTTCGGGCCGGTCGGCATTCGGCATTCGGCATTGACCTAGTCGCCGGAGGAGAGCCGCTTGGTCCAGGGGGAGTTGCGGTACTGATCGAGGAGGAGCTTGCGCATCTTCTCGGCGTAGGCGGACTGGTGGAGCTTGTCAAACATCTGCGCGGCCTTGTAAATGGCCTCGGCGCGAGCCTCGCCGGCGTCCTGGAAGAGGAAGACGACGCGGAGGTAGCCGTCCTTGAGCGCGGCCTTGGCGTCGTTCTGCGCGTCGAACATGTCGCCGCGCTTGAGGCAGGCCTGGGCGGCGACGGCGCGGTCGGCGGAGGTGGCGCCCTTCTCCAGCAGGCCGGGCAGCGCGCCGGTCTGGTTGGACTCGATGAGGGCCCTCCAGTACCACGGGGCCATCGCGGAGTCCCACGCGGCGCGGTCGTTGCCCTGGATGATCTTGCGGCAGGCGTCGACGGCGCCCTTGGCGTTGTTCTTCTTGAGGTAGATCTGGGCGATGAGCGCGCCGGCCTCGCCGTCCCACTGCAGGCGGCGGTAGCGCTCGGCGAGCTGCTGGAGGCCGGAGATCGCGGCGTCGGGCGACTGCTGCGCCTGCTGGCGGAGCTTGCCCCACTCCGGCGGCGTCTCGACCTGGAGCTTCAGGACGGCGTCGGACGGAAGGGCGCGCTCGGCGACCGTGCCGTTCGGCTGCTTCATGCCGAACATGTACTTCTTGTCGGCGGGGAGCCAGCGGATCGTGCCCTGGTGCGTCTCGCCGTTGGAGAGCAGGACCTTGGCCTTGACGTCGGCGGCCCGGACGGACGTGGCGCAGCCGAGAAGCAGCGCGGCGAGGAGGACGAGTGGTGTCTTTTTCATGGTTCGGTGGTTCGGTAGTTAGAGGGTTTGGTGGTTCGCAGGTTAAAAGGTTCGAAGGTTCAAAGGTTCAAAGGTTCTTGGGGTCCCGAGGTCATTCGGCATTCACTCCTCGGCGGCGGGCTCGACCTCGGGGGCTTCCTCCGCCGCTTCTTCGGCGGGGGCCGCCTCGGCCTCTTCGGCCGGCGCCTCCGCGTCGGGGTCGGCGACCTCCTCGACGGCCTCCTCCGCGGGGGCCGCCTCGGGCTCCTCCTTCGGGAGGTAGGCGTCCTCCGGAATCGTGGCGAGGATGGCCTCGACGTCCGGCGCGTCGCCCATGAGCTCGATCAGGGCGGAGGGCGGCATCTCCTCCTCGGCGGCGTTGATCTCGCGCGTGGCCTCGTTGAGGGCGCTGCGGACCTTGAGCATCTCCTTGGGGTCGGCGATGTCCTTGAAGAGCTTGATGTAGTGGCCGCACTCGTACTGCACGTCGGGCCAGACCGACGAGCCGTCGGAGTAGGTCTTCATCTGCATCAGCGTCTGGATGCTGCGCTGGTAGACCTGGGCAAGCGGCTCGAGGATGTCGGCGTTCTTGGGGTTGGCGCCGAAGGTCGTGATGATGCGCTGGTAGTAGTTGGCGGAGGAGCGGAGGATGTCCTCGGCGTCGTCGGCCTTGAAGTCGACGGCCGCCTTGTACTGCTTCTCCATGATGTCGCCGTGCTGGAGCTGGAGCTCGAGCGCCGCGCGGTCGCCGCGGCGGTAGGCCTTGAGCTTGGCGGAGGCGTCGTTGGCGTCCTTGAAGAGGGCGGAGCGCTTCTTCTTGTCGGGCTCGGCGACGGCGGCCTCGACGCACGCGGTGCGGAGCAGCTCCAGGACCTCGGCCGTGCGGTGGAAGCGGGGCGTGTCCTCGAGGAACTTCTTGAGGCGCGGGACGGCCTCTGTGTACTTCTTCTGCGCGACGAGGATCTGCATGAGGCCCATCTCGATCATGTTGCGCAGCGCGGCGTCGTCCGGCTTCGCGCCGGCGAGCGCGGCCTGGAAGCCCTTCTCGGCGGTCTCCCACGCCTTGGCGGCGACGAGCTCCTCGGCGGCCTTCGCGAGCTGCAGCGGCGTGTACTTGCCGCCGGGCGTGGAGATCATCTCGCCGTACTTCTTGATGGCCTCGGGGCGGTAGCCCAGCTCCATGAGGGCCTTGGCCTGGAGGTAGAGGGCGTTCTTGGCCTGCTCCGACTCGGGGTAGTCCGCGGAGAGCCGGTCGAAGTACTCGCTCGCCTTCTTGGTGTTGGCCTCGGCCTCCGCCTCGTCGTCCGTCCGGATCGTGGAGTAGAGCGTGCCGAGCTGCAGGAGGACGATCGGGACGCCCTGCGCCTTCGGGAAGAGCTCGAGGATGCGCTCGTAGTCCTTGATGGCGAGCTGCTTGTACTTCGGCAGCTGCGCCTCGGGCTGGTTCAGGGAGGAAAGGCAGAAGGCGTGGTCGAAGAGCGCGCTCTGGAGGATCTGGTCGTTGAGCTCCTTCTGCTTGGCGCTCACCTCGTACCTGGCGCGCTGCTCCTTGTCGGTGAGGCGGCGGATGAGCTTCGTGTACTCGTTGAGCATGCCGCGGACGCCGTCGTTGGCCGTCTTGAGGGCGGCGACGGCCTCCTCGACGGGATCCTTGCCCTCCTCGGAGGCCTTGACCTCGCCGCGCCTGGCCTCGTCGTAGGCGAGCGTCGCGTCGCGCAGCGCCTGGGCGCGGAGCGTGCGGAGGGCCTTGAGGTAGGAGTACTGAGCGGTGATGAGGTCGTTGCCGGGGTTCTTCTTGTGCTCCACGCGCGCGAGGTAGTTGGAGCGGATGTTGAGCTCCTCCTCGGGGCGGCCGGTCTTGCCGTAGCAGTCGGCGAGGCGGCGCTGGGCGGGCCAGGAGACGGCGTTCTTCGTGTAGTTCTCCATCAGGAGCCGGTAGAGCGGCATCGCCTTCTCGTAGTCCTGGTCCTTGTAGAGGCGCTCGGCCTCCTGCATGACCGTGTTCGCGGCGGCGGGGTGCTCCGGATAGAGGCGGAAGAAGTCCGAGCGCGCCTGCTGGGAGAGCTCGGGCAGGTTGTGCGTCGCGTAGAACGACTGGAGCGAGCGGAGCTGGTCGCCCGCCAGGTTCATGCCCTCCTTCGTCGAGCGCGCGAAGCGGTCGGCGATGTAGCCCGCGACGGCGCCGGAGTAGAGCTGCCAGTACTGCTGCGCCTCCTCGTCCTCCTGCGACTCGCCGTACTCCACGGCGGCCTGGGCGAGGATGACGAGCGCCTTGATCGACTCGGGGACGACCTCCGGGAAGCTCTTCAGGACGGTCTCGTACTGCTTGATCGCCTCCTCGAACCGGTTCTGGTGGTAGAACATGTTGGCCGACTCGAACTGCTTCTTCGCGACCTGCGCCTTCTGCGCGGGGGTGGTGGAGTCCGCCACCTCGAAGCCGAGCTCGTCGAGCGCCTTGTTGATCTGCTCGTGGCGGTTCATCGCCTCGATGGCCCAGGCGTAGGACGGGTACTTGATGTAGACGTTCACGAGCTCGCGGAGCGCAAGGCCGTAGAGCTCGCCGGCCTGGTCCTCGAGCTCCATCTTCTTCTTGCGGTCGGCCTGCTCCTTGGACTGGGCCACGAGCTTGTCCGCCTCCTCCTGGTACATGACGCCCATCAGGTAGCGCACCTCGGGGATCGGGGAGAGGCCGAGGTAGTCCTCGCCGTCCTCCTTGCCGGCCTCGATCAGGGCCTCCTCGAGCTGGACGAGCATCGGCATGTAGTCCTCGACGAGCTTCTGCGCGTCCTCGACCTTGCCCTCGATGACCTTGATGTGGGCCATGAGCGCGACGGAGCGGCCGAACCACACGTCCTGCGTCCAGAGCAGGGCCTCGATGGACTTGTTGGCGCGCGTGATGTAGCCGGCGGAGCCGCCCTTGCCGGCCTCGCTCGCGACCTTGACGAGCGTCTGCGCGTGGTCGAAGAGGACGGGGCGCTTCATGTCCGCCGGGAGGCCGGCCACCGCGAGGAGCTTCTCCAGCGCGTCGGCGGCCTCCTTGTCCTTCTTCTGGAACTTGAGCATCTGCGCGAACTTGTAGTAGGAGTTCACGTAGAACTCGACGATCTCCTTCGGCGGCGCGCTGCCGTACTTCTTGAAGAGGGCGTTGTAGGTTTCGAACGCCTCGTCGTACCGGCCGCGGGCGAAGAGGTAGTCCGCCATCGTGAGCTTCATCGCCCACGTCTCGGGCGCGTCCTGGTTCGGCTCCTTGTCGATGATCGCCTGCGCCTCGTCGAACTTGCCCAGCTGCAGGACCTGCTCGAGCATCTTGACCTTGAGCTTGGCCTTGGCGGCGGGGTACTTGGCCTGGATGTCGCGCAGGACGAGGTCCGCGTAGTCCGGGAAGCCGGCGCGGTTCAGGGCGTCGACGTACTTGAGCTCCTGGCTGAGGATCTTCGCGTCCTGGTCGGAGACGACATTCTGGGCGCGGACGCCGACGGGGAGGAGCGCGGCGAGCGCGGCCGCGGCGAGAAGCGGAAGGGAGAGGCGGGAAGCGTTGGACATGCGGACTCCTGTGCAAAAGGGGCTTGGCTGCGGGCGCCCCGGCGGCACGCCGCGGGAAACCCGAAAACGGCGCTATTGTAGCAGAAGCCCGGCAGTCGCGCAAGGGGCGTTTCGCGCCTCGTGCCGCGGCTAGCGCAGGCCGAGCGCGGCGCGGACGGCGTCGACCCGGTCCAGGCGTTCCCACGGAAACGCCGCGCGGCCGAAGTGCCCGCCGCTCGCGGTATCGCGGTAGGTCCAGCCGCTCGGCGAGAGGAGCCCGAGCGCGGCGACGAGACGGCCGGGACGGAAGTCGAAGACCTCTCCGCTCTCGAGCATCGCGACGGCCTTCGCCTCCGTGGCGCCGCCCTTCTCCGTGCCGAAGAACTGCACGCGCACGCTCGTCGGCGCCGCCACGCCGATCGCGTAGCTCACCTGGATCTCGCAGCGGTCCGCCGCGCCGGCGGCGACGAGGTTCTTCGCCGCGTAGCGCGCGTAGTAGGCCGCGGAGCGGTCGACCTTGCTCGGGTCCTTGCCCGAGAAGGCGCCGCCGCCGTGCGGGCACGCGCCGCCGTAGGTGTCCACGACGATCTTGCGCCCGGTGAGGCCGGAGTCGCCGGCGGGTCCGCCGACGACGAAGCGCCCGGTCGGATTGACGTGGAACCGCGTGGCGGGGCCCAGCATCCCGGTGTCGGCGAGCTCGTCGCGCACCACGGCCTCGATCGCCGGGCGGATGTCGCGGTCGATGTCCGGCTCGTCCGTCGTCTGGTGCGAGAGCACGATCGCGTCGATCCGGACCGGGCGGCCGTCCTCGTAGACGACGCTCACCTGGCTCTTCGCGTCGGGTCGCAGCCACGGGATGCGGCCTGACTTGCGCTCGTCCGTGAAGCGGCGCATCAGGCGGTGCGCCCAGGCGATCGGCGCGGGCATGAGCTCCGGCGTCTCGCGCACGGCGTAGCCGAACATCATCCCCTGGTCGCCCGCGCCCTGCTCGTCGGCGGAGCCGCGGTCGACGCCCTGCGCGATGTCGGGCGACTGCGCGCCGAGGCGGTTCTGGTAGTCGAAGGTCCGCCAGTCGAAGCCCTCTTCGGGACGGTCGTAGCCGATGTCGCGGACGACGCCGCGCGCAATCGTCTCGGGATCGAGCTTCGGCAGAACGTGCTCCGAGACCTCGCCGAGGTTCGCGCAGAAGCGCGGGCCGACGAACGTCTCGGCCGCGACGTGCGCGGCGGGGTCGACCGCCAGCGCGGCGTCGAGGATGGCGTCGCTGATCTGGTCGGCGACCTTGTCGGGGTGGCCCTCCGAGACGGCCTCGGAGGTGAATACGTAGCGTTGCATGGTTTTTCCCTTTCGGTTCAGGGCGCATCCCGGCTTGTCCGGATCCACCGTGGCGCGATCGCTCGGTTGGGGCGGGGCGGAAGAGCCCCGGCTCTTGATGTGCTGAGGGCGCGGAGAATACCACGAACGCCGCCGCGCCGCAAGCGCCCCTTGCCCGCCGCGGGGACGCCGTGGTATCATCCGCCGCCATGACGCCCCTGCGCCGACATCCCCGCCTCCGCGCCGCCCTGGCGCTCGCCGCGCTCGCGCTCGCGCTCTGGGCCGCGTTCCTCCGGCCGCTTCCCGCGCACGTCGCCCGCGGCATCGCCTACACCTGCTACGCCGGGGACGCCCCCGCGCGCACGCTCGTGCAGGGGGACCACCTGCAGCTGCTCTACCATTTCGACCTCTTCGACTCCTACCTCCGCGGCCGCCTCCCCTGGTTCCGCAACCTCTGGGAGTTCAACACGTCCGACGAGGCCCGCCCCCCGCGCCCGGACCTGTGCTACTTCCCGTTCGCCCTCCCCTACTCCCTCGCGCGCTCCGCGGGGGCGTCCGACGCCTTCGCCTGGAACCTCGCCCAGTGGCTCTCGATCCTCCTGGGGCTCGCGTTCTGCCACGCCCTCGCCCGCCGCTGCGGCGCCGGCCCCGGCGCGGCGCTCGCCTGCGCCGCGCTCGCGACGTGCGTCCCCTACCGCTGGGTCGTCCTGGCCGGCGGATCCCCCACCGGATTCGGCATGGGGCTCGTCCCGGGCGTCGCGCTCGGCGTCGACATCGCCGTGCGCGACCGGCGCCTCCGCGGCGGAGTCCTCGCCGGCGCGCTCGTCCTCGCCTGCTATGCGGCCGACCTGCACTGCTTCCTCTTCGCCGTGCTCGCCCTCCCGCTCTGGGGCCTCGTCGCGCTCCTGCGCTCGCCTGCGAACCCCTTCGCCTCGCGCCGCCGCTTCCTTCGGCTCGTCCGCGCCCTCTCGCCGATCCTGCTCGGCGGCGCGGTTTGCGGCGCGCTCGGCCGGGCCGCCAAGCGCGCCTACGCCTCGACCGACGCCGCCGGCGGCCGTTCGATGCAGGATCTCGCGCGCCATTCGCCCGACTGGCACGCCTTCTTCGACCCGGCCTACTTCAGCCACTCGCCCGAGCAGCTCCACCAGGGCTGGGCGGTCGCGGCCCTGCTCGCCCTCGCCGGACTCGCGCTTCTCCTCGCCGCCGCGGTCCTGCTCCGGCGGCTCCTGCGCCGCCGCCGCGCGGCGCCTTTCCGCTCGCCGGCGATCGTCTTCGACCCGCGCTTCTCGACCCGCGTCGAGTCGCCCGCCCGCCGCGACTCGGCCGCGTTGCGCGCCGCGCTCGCCGGCCTTCTCCTCGGCGCGGCGATCGTCCTGCTCTTCTTCCTCGCGCTCGGGACGAACGGTCCCTGCGACGCTCTCCCGCTCCGCGCCGTCCGCAAGCTCGTCCCGCCCTTCCGGATGGTGCGCCAGCCGCTCAAGGCGCTCTGCCTCCTCCCGACGCTCTACGCGGCGTTCTTCGCCCTCGCGTGGGCTTCGCTCCATGCCCTCGCGCCGCTCCTGCGCCGCGCCGCCGCGCCGCTCGCGCTCTCGCGCCTCGCGGCCGGCCAACGCGACCGCGCCGCGGAATCCGCGGCGGAGCTTCTCCGCCGCCCGCCGCGCGGCCGCCGCGCCTTCCTGTGCGCGCTTCCCGCCGCCGCGCTCGTCCTCGTCGTCTTCCTCTCCGCCTCGCGCGGCATGCGCGCGGGCGTGTGCCTCCTTCCCGGACCCAACGCCGCCTACGCGGCCGCCGTTTCCGACGCCGAGGCGCGCGGGCTCGTGCCGCGCGCGCTCGTCCTGCCGATCTGGCCCGGCGACTCCTCCTACAGCTCGATCTACGAATACCACGCCATGCGCGCCGGGCTGCGGATGCTCAACGGCTACGCCGCCGTCACGGAGCCCGCCTACGTCGAGCGCGTCTTCCGTCGCTTCGAGACGATGACCGAGGGCGACTTCACCGACGACCAATACGCCGCCCTCCGCAAGACGGGCGTCACGCACGTGATCCTCCACGAGGACGCCTTCCCCGCCAAGGTCTCCCTCTTCCCCTTCGGCGCCACCCTCCGCCGCCACCTCGCCAACCCGAGGCTCCGTCTCCTCTCCCATTCCTCCGGCGCCTGGACCTTCGCGGTCGTCGACAATCCCTCATCCCACTCGTCACTCGTCACTCGTCACTCGTCACTCGAACCGCCCACCCGCCACTGGGGCGTGACCCCGCCGCAGACGAACGCCGCCACGAAGGTCCGCTCCTTCGCCGAGATCCACCGCGAAGGCTACGGCTGGCTCGTCCGCGCCGAGGCCGGCAAGGACCTCGTCCTCGTCTCCTCCTTCAAGGACGCCGACCGCTCGATCCACGCCGTCACCAATCGCTTCCCGGCCGCGGACGCCGAGCCGGGCCCCTGGCGCCTCGCCTTCCTCCCCGCCCTCGACCCCTCCTCCAACCTCTGGACGCACCTCTCCACCCCGGGCGACGCGCGCATCTCCTACGTCGCCTACGCTCGCGACCCCGCGCTCGGCGGCCTCCCCGCGCCGGACTCCGACGGCGCGCTCCGCCTCCCCGCCGTCGATCTCTGCCACGAGTTCGGCTCGACAACGCTCGCGCGCATCCCCGACGAAGAGACCGGCGGCTTCGTCCCCACCCCGGACAACCTCGCCTTCGCGCCCGGTCCGCACCCGCCGTGCACCGCCGTCGAGGGGCCGTGGCTCCCCCTCGCGCTTCCGCCCGGCCGCTACCGCGCGACGCTCCTGGAGGAGAAGCCCGACATCGCCGCCGCCATCCCCTCCGACCAGCTCGGCGCCCCCGCGCCCTCCCCCGCCGCGCCCTCGCCGTTCCGCCTCGCGGGCGCCGACGGCGTCGAGGGCCTCTCGATCTCCGCCGACGGCGCGACCGCCGACTTCGCCTACGACGGCACCTCGCCCGTCTCCTTCCGCGTCTCCTACGACGCCTCCCGCCCCGGCGTCCTCTCCGCCATTCTCGTCGCCCCCGCCCGCCCCTGACCGATCGGCGGAAATCCGGCACATCGGCCGCTCTCTCGACCCCCGTTTTCAAGGATGCCGCGTTCCGGAAAAAACCGCTTGCATTCGAGAGGGGGTTCTGCTATCCTGCACCGCGTTTCCGACGCCAACCGGCGCCGGGAGCCTCCCTGGGGAGGTGGCGCAATTGGTTAGCGCTCCGGACTGTCGATCCGGTGGTTGCGGGTTCGATCCCCGTCCTTCCCGCCAGCTCGCGCGGACCGTCCGAAAGGGCGGTCCGCGTTTTTTCGTTGCCCCCGCCGCGCGAATCGGCTATAACCATCCCCGTTGCGCGCGACCGCGCGCAGCGCACCGCACATGAGCGAAGAGAAGAACCCCAAGATCGACGCGATCCGCAAGGCGCTCGAGGACAAGAAGGCCGAGGGCGTCGCCGTCTACGACGTCCGCGGAAGGTCGAGCATCACGGACACGGCCGTCGTCGCGTCCGCCACCAGCGCCCCGCACCTGCGCGCGCTCTCGGTCGCCGTGCAGCGCGCCGTGCGCGAGGCGTGCGGCGAGGGCGCCCGGATCTCGGGCGACGCGGAGTCGGCGTGGATCGTGCTGGACTACTTCGACGCGATGGTCCACCTCTTCCTCCCGGACGCGCGCGCCTACTACGACATCGAGGCGCTCTGGCGCCGGGACTAGCCGGCGGGGAGAACGGAGCGAATGGCCGGCAAGCCGCATCCCGTCCGCTGGCGCCTCGAATACGGCGCCGTGCTCGCGATCGGCGCGCTCGTCCGCGCGCTGCCGCACGCCGCCGCGCAGGCGCTCGTCTGGCCGCTCGCCCGCCTCTCCTACGCGCTCGCCGGCTCCCGCCGCCGCGAGGCGCGGCGCCGCCTGCGGCTCGTTCTCGGGCCGGACGCGCCGGAGCGCGCCATCCGCCGCGCGGCGTGGCTCTCCTTCCGCAACACGGCCTTCAACCTCGTCGACATGCTCCGCATCCGCCGCTTCGACGCGGCGGCGCTGCGCCGCCAGATCCCGCAGGCGGACGAGGCGATCGCGCACCTGCGCGCCGAGCTCGCGGAGGCGGGCGGGCGCGGCGTCGTGCTGGCGCTGCCGCACTGCGGCAACTGGGACCTGGCCGGCTCACTTGTCGAGCTGGCGGGCCTGCCGATCTTCAGCGTCGCCGCGAAGCAGCGCAACCCGTTCATGAACGACCTCATGAACCGCATGCGCGGCGGGCACGGCATGGAGGTGCTGGAGCGCGACGGCGGCCCGCGCGTCTACCTGGAGATGCTGCGCCGCATCCGGCGCGGCCAGGTCTTCGCGATCCTGCCGGATACGCGCTCGCGCACGCCGGCGCTCGCGGTGCCGTTCCTCGGCGGGACGGCGAACCTCGCTCGAGGCATGGCGCTATTGGCCATCCAGGCGGGCGCGCCGGTCGTGCCGCTCGTGATGCGCCGCGTCGCGTGGCGGCGCTTCGAGATCGAGTTCTTCCCGACGCTGCGGCCCGATCCCGCCGCGGACCGCGACGCGGAGGAGGCGCGCATCACGCGCGAGGTCCTTTCGCGCTTCGACGCCGCGATCCGCGCGACGCCCGAGCAGTGGTTCTGGTACAACAAGCGCTGGGTCCTGGATCCCGTGGCGGGGTCCGCCGCGGCGGACCTCTCCGCGGGACCGGCGAACGCGACCGACCGTATGACCGTATGACCGTGTGACCGTGCGACCATGAGGATCTGTCTCGACTACCAGCCCGCCGTGGCGCAGGGCGCCGGCATCGGCCGCTACACGCGGATGCTCGCGCGCGGCCTTCTTCCGGCGCTCGCGCCGGAGGACTCGCTGCGGCTCTTCTTCTGCGACTTCCGCCGCAAGGCGCCGCCGGATCCCGTTCCGGGCGCCGAGACGCGCGCGTTCCGGCTGCTTCCGGGCGCCGTGATGCAGAAGCTCTGGACGAGGCTCGGCGCCCCGGCGTTCGACCGCTTCTCCGGGCCGGCGGACGTCTTCCACTTCACGAACTTCGTCGCGCGCCCGGTGCGGCGCGGGCGTGTCGCGGTCTCGGTCCACGACATGTCGTTCGAGCGCTTCCCGGAGTTCGCCGAGGCGCGCAACCGCGCGTACCTGCACGCCAACGTCGCGCGGAGCGTCGCGCGCGCCGACGCGGTGATCACGGACTCGGCGTTCTCGAAGCGCGAGATCGAGGAGCTGCTGCCGGAGGCGCGCGGCAAGGTGCACGCGACGGCGCTCGGCATCTCGCCGGACTTCCGCCCCGCGCCGCCGGAGCGCGTCGCGGAGGTCCGCGCCAAGCTCGGCCTCGAGCGGCCGTTCCTTCTCGACGTGGGCACCGTGGAGCCGCGCAAGAACCTGCCCTTCCTCGTCGACTTCTGGGAGAAGATCGCTCCGGAGGGTTACGACCTCGTCGTTGCCGGCGCGCAGGGCTGGCGGTGCGAGCCGATCTTCGCGCGCTTCGCGGAGGCGGAGAGGCGGTTTCCGGGACGCCTGCACTACGTGCGCTACGTGCCGGACGGCCTCCTCGACGCGCTCTACACGGCCGCGTCCCTCTTCGCGATCCCGTCGTTCTACGAGGGGTTCGGCTTCCCGCCACTCGAGGCGATGGCGTGCGGCGCGCCGGTGCTCTCGTCCGACGGCGGCTCCCTCCCCGAGGTGCTCGGAGGCGCAGCGGAGATCGTCCGCGGCTTCGACGCGGACGAATGGGCCGCCGCGGCGCTGCGCCTCCTGCGCGAGGATCCCGCGGCGCGCGCGGAGCGCGCGACCGCGGGCCGCGCGCATGCGGCCTCGTTCACCTGGGAGCGCTGCGCGCTCGAGACGCTCGCGGTCTACCGCGCGCTCGCCTGACCGGCCGCGCGCGGTGGCGCAAGGCCGAGGGTTGTGGTAGAATCGGCGGAGTTGGACACCTCCCGGCATGAGCGACAAGATCTTCCTCGACAGCAACGGCCTCACGCGCGACAGCTTCGCCCTCGCGCGCCGCATCTACGACTCCGGCTTCCGGCCCGACGTCATCATCGGCCTCTGGCGCGGCGGCACGCCCGTCGCGGTCGCCATCCAGGAGTTCCTCCACTACCTCGGCGTCGACTGCTACCACACCGCCGTCAAGACCCAGGCCTACACCGGCATCGGCGAGCACAAGCACCCCGTCGTCGAGAACCTCGGCGTCCTGCTGGACCACCTCCGGGACGCCGAGCACGTCCTCGTCGTCGATGACATCTTCGACAGCGGCGACACGGTCGCCGCCGTGAAGGAGACGCTGAAGCCCTTCGTGAAGGACCTTCGCTTCGCCACGCTCTACTACAAGCCCGCCCGCTCCCGCTGGCCGTTCAAGCCCGAGTTCTACCTCAAGGAGACCGACTCCTGGCTCGTCTTCCCCCACGAGCTCATGGGCCTCACGCCTGAGGAGGTGCGCGAGAAGGATCCGGAGGTCGCAAGGCTGCTCGGACTCTAATGGACAATGCTGAATGTTGAATGCTGAATGCTGATTGGCCGGCCCCTTCAACCGCTTCAACTCCTTCAACCCTTCGACCCGATGCCGTCTGGTTCCCACATCCGGATCCTGAGCGAGGACGTCGCCAACAAGATCGCCGCGGGCGAGGTGGTCGAGCGCCCCGCGTCGGTCGTGAAGGAGCTGATGGAGAACGCGCTCGACGCGGGCGCGACGCGCATCGACGTCACGATCACCGCGGGCGGGCGCCGGCTCGTCTCGGTCTCCGACAACGGCTCCGGCATGGGCCGCGACGACGCGCTGCTCGCCCCCGAGCGCCAGGCCACCTCGAAGCTGCGCACGGCGGAGGACCTCGCCCGCATCGGCACGATGGGGTTCCGCGGCGAGGCGCTCCCCTCGATCGCGTCCGTCTCGCGCTTCACGCTGCGCACGCGCCGCGCGGAGGACGACGCCGGCACCGAGGTCGAGATCGTCGGCGGCCGCACCGTCGCCGTGCGCGACTGCGGCGCGCCCCCCGGCACGACGGTCGAGGTGCGCGACCTCTTCTTCAACGTCCCCGCGCGCCGCGCCTTCCTCCGCTCCTACACCACCGAGCAGGCGCACGTCCGCGGCATGTTCCTCGTCCACGCCATCGCGTGGCCCGCCGTCGCCTTCTCGCTCGTGTGCGACGGCGACCCCGTCCACCGCCTCCGCCCCGCCGCCTCGCTGCGCGAGCGGCTCGACGACCTTTTCGGCGCGGGCTACATGGACGGCTTCGTCCCGATCGACCACGCGACCTCCGCCGTCCGCGTGACCGGCTGGGCCGGCCTCCCCTCGCAGACGCGCGCCGACACCGCCGGGCAGTACGTCTTCGTGAACGGCCGCCCCTCCACCGCGCCCGTCGTGCAGGCCGCCATCCGCGAATCCTACCCGCACCTGCCGCAGGGCCGCCGCCCCGTCCTCTTCCTCTTCCTCGAGCTTCCGCCCGAGGAGGTCGACGTCAACGTCCACCCCACCAAGCGCGAGGTCCGCTTCCGCGCCGTCGGGGCGGTCCGCGACGCCGTCCTCGCCGCCCTCGCCAAGGCGCTCGGCGGCGTCCCGGGCGCCGTGCCCGCGCCTTCCGCGGCCCGGGCGCCGGAAGCGCCGGCCACCGACCGCCTCGGCGGCTTCGGCCCCGCCCTTC
>CACWKU010000015.1 GCA_902761575.1 uncultured bacterium | reverse complement strand
CACGAGCGCCGTGATGCTCTTCCCGGCGATCGCCTTGGCAGAGGCCGAGGCGATTTTGTCCGCGTTCGTCGTGGCGAAGCGGTTCGCGATCTCGGCGAGCGTGCCTCCCGAGGCCGAGAGGCTCCAGTTGTGGTTGTCCTCGTAGTTCGAGATGTCGGCCGAGAGTGAGGCGTTGTCCGACTCGCCGGACGCCTCGAGGAGCGCGACCTTCACCTGGTCGATGAGCTTTTGGACCTTCTGGCGTCCGTCCCCGACGCCGAACAGGCATTTGAACTTCTGCCAGGCGCCGGCCTCCTTGATCTGGCCGGTGGAGTTGGCGAGGTAGTAGGTCTTGTCCGCGTCGAGCGAACGGATGGTGTCAAGAGTGATGTTGGACATGGTGGTCAGAGGTTAGTGGTCAGTGGCGTCATTGGGCGTCAGCCTTCGCGTCCATGACGATGTCGCAGAAGACGTTGTAGTCCTTTTTGGTGTACCGTTCGTTCTTCACCTTGTCCGGATCGATGTACTGGAAGTCGATTCCAAGCATCCGGTCCAGCACGTTTTTGAACGAATCGAGGAGGGTGACCAGAATCCGGGACCGTTTCGAGATCTGGTTCTCCGCGCCGTTCCAAGGCGGGGTCGGCCAGTCCTTATCGGGGAAGAACTCCATTATCGAGAACTTGTTGTAGTCGCGCGCAAGGGCGGCCGCCTCATTCGATCCCAGCGTCGTGTTGATGCAATACAGCACGTTGGGCGGGAAGCGGCCCAGCAGGAAGGCGATGATGATGCTGCGGTACTGCATGCGGTTTTCCCCTTCTGCCACGTTGTCGAAGCCCGTCTCGCGGAAGATGTGCCGGACCGCCGTGTACATCTGCTTCGCGGCCTTATGGATGTCGTTGGCGTCGGAGGTCGACGGGTTGAGTTTTTCGACGAGACCGAGGTCGGCCGCCTTCGCGAGCTGGGCGATCTGCGAGATCTTGCCGGGCGGCATCGGCTTGCCGTGGAATCCACGCAGCATCGCCATTCCAACCTGGATGACGCTCTTGGAGCCGTTCGCGGCCTCGCGAAGCTCGTTGAAGTTGGCGCGGATGCCGGCGAGCGTCGCCTCGACCTCTTCCTTCGGGCGCATCTTCCCGTTGCTTCTGAAGACGTACAGATGGACGTGGTCAAGGAAATAGGTGAGCACGTCCGGGTCATCGGCGTATTTCTCGAGCAGGGGCTTGACGATGTTCATGTATTCCCGGTACACTTCGGGCTGCGTCTTCTCGCTCGGACCGGCATGGCGCGCCCTTTCGAGGCGGAAGTCGAGCGCGGGCTGGAGGTCGTCGATCGTCTTGTCGTTGCGGACGCCGTTCCCGTCGTAGAAAGTCTTGAAGACATGGTCGAGGTATTTCTTGTCGAAGCGCGGGCAGCCGAGGCGTTCCGACTTGGCGATATGGACGAGGTCGGTCGAGGCGTCGCGGTAGAGGGCATCTCCCAGCCTCGCGGCGAGCGCATCCTCGTCGAGGACCTGCCGTCCGTCCGCGAGCTCCTTCATCGGCGGATGGTCCACGATTGGCTTCGCGGCGCGCTCGAGGTAGGCGATGAAGTCGGGCCTGCTCCCCTGCTGCGACGGCGGAAGGCTCGGCATGACCGAGTCCCTCAGGAGCGACTGGATGTACTTGGCGCAGACCGCCTTGGCCGCCTTCGAGGCGAGCTTTTCCGCGTTGGCCGCGGCGAAGCGGTTCGCGATCTCGGCAAGCGAACGCCCCGAGGCCGACACGTCGATGTAGCGGTCTTCGTCGTACTTCTCGATGTCGGCCGAGAGCTTGGCGTTGTCCGACTCGCCGACCTCCTTGAGGAGCGCGACCTTGACCGCGTCGATGAGATTCTGCACCTTCTGGCGTGCGTCCCCGATGCCGAAGAAGCACTTGAACTTCTGCCACGCGCCGGCCTCCTTGATCTGGCCGGTGGAGTTGGCGAGGTAGTAGGTCTTGCTCGCGTCGAGCGAACGGATGGCGTCGATGTCCAGAGGCATGCTCGTTTGTCCTTTCGGGATCGTTTGGTCTGTCTACCCGCGGTCCGCCGAAAGGTTACACGCCATCGGCGGCCGATCGTTCCCCTTCGGCGCGGACCAGTCTACTCGAATTCTACAACTCCTGGTACATGAAAATGCAACCGCGGTCGTATTGCGGCTTGACGTGCGAATGCACGAACGCCTCCTGTTCGGGCGACAGGCGGGCGAAGCCGAGCTTCTCGCCGTAATACGCCAGAAGCCGCTTCTCGGGAAGCGCGTAGATGCACAGCCACCGCGCCCCGACGACGGAGGCGGACCAGCGGGCGAGCGGCAGGACGAACTCGAGAAACGCGTATGCGCCGATTCTCCGCACGGCGCGCTGTCTGGACCGGTACGTCTCGTTCACGGCGAAGTTCGCCAGCTCGACCGCGGGGACCGTGGCGAAGAGATCGTTCCCGAGCGAAACCGGAACGAGGCAGGCCCGCAGAGAAAAGTAGCACGCCAGTTCGCCGGACACGGAATCCTTGACGAGATACGTCCGGCTTTCGTTCGTCTCTTCGTCGCGGAGCGCGCAGTCCTTCAGGTACCGTTCGAGACCTTTCGCGTTTTCGGCCGCGCGGAACGACTCGACCAGGGCGAGATTGTCCGGAGTCGCGGCGAGGCGCTCCAACGAGAAATCGGCCGTCGAGAGCGCCGAGACGTCCGGGGCGGTCATGCCAGGGCCGCCTTCGTCGCGGCGCGTTCCTTCTCGTGCTGCCGCGCGATCCACCTCGCGAAGATCCCCGCCTCCTTCTTGAGCGCGGCATGATCGGGACGTCCCAGTTCCGCGATCCGGCGGAAAACCGGATTGTCGCGGATCTCCCGCATCTGCTCGGAGGTCATCGTTCTCATATTTTCCCTTTCGTCTCGCTTGTGCCGCCCATTATGCCGATTCCTGGCCGGAAATCAAGCCCAATCTTTCAAAATGTCGAGGCGAAAGGGAGGCTCGTGGACAACCATGGAAACCGTTGCGAGACAGCAGGTCGCGCACCTTCCGCCTTTGGAGAAACGGTGCCGAGCCGCGGAGCGGCGAGCTTCCGACCGGCGCAAGCAGGCCCTGCGGGCGCGGCAGAGCCGCGCCCGCAGGGCCTGCAAGAGGGGCGCTACTTCAGGTCGGCGACGAGGCCGGGAACGGTGTCGAACCGGAGGCGGAACGGCTCCGGGATGGCGAAGTAGGCCTGCGCGTGCTTGTTGTCCGGCTTCTGGACGTTCAGGATCCGGTTGGCCGGGGCGTCGTCGTACTTCGTGAAGTCCTGGTTCGCGAACCGCTCGAAGTCGTCGGCGTTCACGTGGATCTCCAGGGTCCTCCTCACTTCGCTGCCCGGCCCGCACGGGATCCGCTCGTTGCCGACGACCGCGCTGGTCGGGATCTGCCGGGCGGAGTAGACGATGCGGAGGTTGCCGGCGGCGTCGAGCTCCAGGTCGAAGCTCTGATCGACGACGTCGCCCTCGAAGCGCGCCTTCCGGTCGTTCTTCCGCGGGTCGAGCAGGATGCCGAAGGACGCGGCGAGGAGCTCGCCCGTGCCCTTCGAGGCGAAGACCATCGCGAAGTGGGCCTTGTTGCGTTCGGCCTTCGTGAGCGAGGCGTAGGTCGTCTTGCGGCCCTTCGTGACGAACTTCGCGTAGTGGTCGAGCGCGGAGAGGGTGTCGGGGGAGACCTCCTCGCCGTCGAGGCGGATCGGGAAGGTCCGGTTGGGGTCGAGCGTGGGCACGCCGTTCGGGACGGAGGCGATCCGGCGCAGGGTGGTGAGCATCGGCCGGAGGAGGGTCGTCCGTGTGATGCGCTGGAAGTCGTCGTAGAGGGTCTGCTCGGGGTTGTCCGGCTCCGGGCCGATCCGGTCCGAGAGGACGCCGCGGAGGCGCTCGGCGGCCGCGCCGCCGCCCTTCACGTAGTGGTCCAGGGCGGCCTTCCTCCCGTCGGCGATGCGCCTGCGGGCGAGGGGGAGCACCTCGTTCACGAGCCCGGCGGCGCCGAAGGTCTCCGGCCGGGGCGGGTCGCCCGCGAGATTCCCGATCGGCGCGTCCTCCCGCCCGAGATGGGCGCCGATTGTGCTTCGGAGCTCGAGAATCGTGTGGTACAGGTTCTGGCCGACGGCGCCGAGGGCGGAGCGGAGGCCGTCCGAGGTCCCGTCGCCGGCGAGGTTCGCCATCCCGCGGTAGGCGTGGGCGAGACGGACGGCGTTCTGCGAATGGAACGCGGCGTAGAGGCCCTGCACGTCGGCGGGGCGCAGGTTCGAGAGCATCCGGCGGACGACGAAGTCGCGGCAGATCGCGAGCTCGTCGGCGCCCTCGAACTGCTGCATCGCGCCGGACTCCTCGGCCGCGCGATCGACGTTCTGGACGAACCGGACGACGGCCCTGTGGATCGCCATCCCGCGGGAGCGGCCGGAAAGGCCGCGCAGGTCGTCCGCGGGCAGCTCCCAGGCGGCCTGGACGAGGTTGGGCAGGAGGCCGGGGGGGAGCGCCTTGCCGTGCAGGGAGACGAGCATCGCCCGGCCCTGGGCGAATAGTTCGGGGTCGTTCGCGGAGAGCTGCCGGAGCTCGGCGAAGTTGGCGCGGAGGGCCTCGACGCGCTGGCGGACGGCCTCCTCGGTGCGCAGCGCCGCGTCGGCGCCGACGAGGAAGCGGTCGAGGTTGGCCGTCACGATGGCGCGCACGTCGGCGTCGTCGCCGCAGGCGCGGAATGCGGCGGCGACGAGGGCGTCGGCCTTCCAGGGCTCCGCGCCGGCCTTCTGGTAGGCGCTTTCGGCCAGGGAGCGGGCCGCGGGCGGGAAGTCGGCCGCGGGGGCGGCGAGCGCGGCGGAGGCGACGCCGTCGTGGATCGCGCCGGCGAACGGGGCGAGCGCGCTCTTGACGAGGCCCGTCAGCAGCTCCGGCGTGACGACGAGCGGGAAGTCGCGGATCGCCTCGGCGAGCAGGCGGCCGGCGGGCCGGTCGGGTGCGAAGAGGGCGAGGACGTCCGCCTCGGACGTCGCCGTGAGGCCGGCGGCGCGCGCGGCCCCGACGAGCGCGGCGGCGTGGAAGGGCGGGAGCTTCGGCGTGCCGAGCCCTTCGAGCAGGAGCCCGTTCGCGGCCTTCGGGTCGCCCAGCGCCTTCGTCCACTGGAAGACGCCTTCCAGGGACGAGGCGAGGGGCTTCATCGCGAGCTTCTTCGCGACGTCGGGGCGGGCGAGGAAGTCGTGGATCGTGGCGACGGCGTCGAGCTTTCCGTCGAAGGCGATCAGGACGAAGGCCTGGAACGCAATCACCTGATCGTCCGGCGCCTCGATCTCCGGCATCCGGGTCCGGAAGGCCGCCAGGCCGGCGTCGAAGAAGCGCTCGACGGCGGCGAGGCCCTCGTCGTCGGAGACGCCCGGCTCGCGGAGCTCGACGGCGAGCGATTCGAGCGAGCGGCGGAGCGGATCGGCGAACGCGGAGACCGATTCGGGGTCGAAGACGTTCGGCTTGAACGAGGGGAGGGAGCAGACCAGGCCGCGGAGCGCATCGGCCGCGATCGGCGAGAGCCCGCGCGCGGCGATGACGGCCTCCGCCTTGGCGAGGAAGGCGGGAAGGCCCTCCGAGAACCGCTCGACCAGGTCGTCGAAGGCCCTTTCGGCGTCCTGTTCCGTCTCGCACGCGACCTCCGTGCCGGCGGCGAGCTTGATGCCGAGGGTGGAGGCCTTCTGGACGAGGGTCTTGGTGACGGAGGGAAGAGCGGCGAGGACCGGCTTGGGGAGGTTGCACTTGCGGGCGAGCGCTTCGGCGGCGCGATCGACGACCGAACGCTGGAGTTCCCGGATCTTCGCGAGAAGCCCGGCCATCTTCCGGATGGTCGGCCCGGCGTCGTCCAGCGCCCGGGCGACCGCCTCGGGCGAATCGGCCCGGGCGATCGCGGCCATCAGCTCCGGATTGCGGGCGATGAAGCTCCGCTTGTCCGCGATGGTGACGCCCGTCACGCCCAGGTCCGCGGCCGCCTGCTCCAGCCGGCGGCCGGCGAGCGTCGCCGCGCCGAAGGTGTCGAGGGCGTCGCGGAACCGGTCGCGCAGGTCGTCCGGCCCGACGCGGCGGTCTCCGGCGGCCTGGACGGCCTGGTTGAACGCCTTCATGGTCGACCCGTGGACGAGGGTGGCGAGACGGGCGTCCGGCGGGATCGCGTCCGCGCCGAACTTGGCGCGCGCCTCGTCGACCAGCGTCCTCTCCAGGACGGCGATGTCGTGCGGGAGGGGCTTCGGGGGGTCCGCGAGCAGCGCGGACTTGAGGGCGGCGTTCCAGGCGGCGTTCGTGACGGGGGGCGGCGGAGGAGGCGGCGGCTCCGCGTTGCCGCGCCGGGGCCGCTCGATCGAAAGGAGGAAGATCGCGTCCTCGAGGCGCGCGACGAAATCGGCGAGGCCGACGGGCGCCAGCAGATCGACCGTCTGGCCGCCCGGAAGCTCCCAGGTGACGTGGAGCGGCCGGCCGGCGGGTGGATTGGGATTGGCGGCGAGCCTCTCGCGGGCCGACGCGAGCTTCTGGCGCGCCATCTCGGCCATCCGCTCGGCGTCCTCCCGGAAGATCCCGTTGAAGTGGCCCGCGACGAGGCGCTCGAAGAGCAGGATGTCGTTGTTGGCGGAGACCGCGCGGGACCCGTCGAGGGCGTTGTTCACCGCGGCGCGGCGGTTCGCGCGGTCGGTGCGCTCCGCGTCGGTGAGGCGGGCGTTCCGCTGGGCGGCCGTGCGGATCCGCGGGGCGCCGGGATGGTTGTTGATCGTGTCGGCGTATCGGTCGAGGATCTCGCGCACCTGCTGGCGCGTGAGCGGCTTCATGCTGCGCTGGCCGAGGTTGCGGTCGACGGCTTCGCCCGTGTCGGGCGCGAGGCCGAGTTCCCGGCGGACGCGGGCGATTTCGTCGGTGCCGACTCCGCCCGAGGCGAGAGCCTTGATGAAGGCGGTCTTGACGGCCATCACCTCCTCGTGGGAGAGCGGGACCACGTTCTGGCCGAGGCGGGAGACGTGGTTGTTCACCTTGCCGAGCGAGTTCCGTCCGGTGATGCGGATTTCGCCGGCGTTGTACGTGCCGGACGAGATCTTCTGGAACTGGCGGAGCGAGATGTTGACGTTGGCGAGGTCGACGGGCATGGGTGGCTCCCGATTGATTGGTTAAGCGATTAAGAGGCCGCCTTCGCGGCCTACGTGGCCGGCTGCGCTGGCCGAAGTGGGTTGAAGCGCGGGCTAGGGCCAGATGACGGAGACGGCGTCCGTCTCGCCGCCGAGGACGGTCTCGAGGCGCCGCACGAGCGGGCCCCAGTCGGCGCCCGAGTCCTCGATTTCGCCGCCCTCGGCGTAGACCGCGTAGGTCGGGCCGCGGTCGTCGCAGGCGGCTTCGATCCGCGCCGCCGCGCCCGGCCGCCCGGCCGTCGACAGCAGCAGGATGGCCATCCGGATCGCCGCGCCGATCTCCGCGTCGTCCTCCTTCTGCGACTCCTCGTCCGACAGGAGGCGCCCGCAGGGCAGTCGGAAGCGGATCCCGAGCGCCGGCTCGTCCCACTCGAACTCGAAGACGCGGCTCTGGATGCCGTGTCCGCCGACGAAGCGCGCCAACCCCGCGCCGGATTCGATTTCGGCGAGGGCGGCCCGGAGTTCCCCGATGGCCGCCGCGCGCCCGGCTTCGATGTCGTTGTCCATGTCTGTCTCCTTGCTCTATGCCGATTGCTTGGGCTTGTTGAACATATTGTGGAAGAATTCGCGCTTGAAGAACGACGGGCAGATCCGCTCGTTGTAGTCTCTCACGCACTCGATCTCGTGCGTCGCCTTGATCTGGCCGCCGTTGGACTTCGTGATCGTCACGGACGCCTTGGTGGCGGTCATGGCGGCGATGTTCTTCTGGTTCTGCCACTGGTCCGTTCCGTAGACCTTCCCCTTCGCCTTGAGCGCCTTGGCGTGGGCAATGGCCTCGTCGAGGCGGGCCTCGGCCGCCTTCAGGGCGTCCGGGGAGATCCGGGGCGCGATGGAGCCGAGGAACGCCCGCCTCGCGGCGGTGTCCCCGTCCATCGCCAGGAGATGGTCGTAGAAGTCCTGGTCGATCTCCTCCGGGAGCGCGATGGTCTGCAGTCCCACGGTGGGGATGATCGCCATCTTCGCCTCGGGCGACTTCGCCTTCGCGAGGTCGATCGTCAGGGTGTCGCCGTTGCGCACGATGGCGGGATCGTTCAGGCACCGGTTGTATTCCGCCTCCCAGCCCTTGCCGTGGATCTTCTGGCAGGCGTTCTTCAGATGCGCCTCGAAGAGCGAGGTCTGGCGTTTGTTGAGCGCGAACTTCATCAGGCCGATGCGCAGCGCGGAGAAGGACGCGTCGTTGTCGATGCCCTTGACCGTCACCTCGTGGGTGGCCCTGTCGATGTGGACGAAGTAGTTGCCCCAGTGGCGGTCGCCCTGGCCGGTGACGAGGTCGAGCCACATCAGCTGGTTGAGCTTCCGGGCGATGGCGCCCTTGATTTTCGCCTGCTCGGCGGGGTCCGCGATCCGGTGCAGCTCGGCGGGCGGAATGCCGCCGCCGCCCGAGGCGCTTCTCCGCGTGAATCCGCAGCCGGGGATGCCCTTCGCCTTCTCCATGAAGATGCCGAACTGGCCGTTGTGGCTTCCGACCGAATACTTGACGACCACGTCCTCGCAGCCGAACGCCCTGGCGGTGTCCTGCGTGGCGAGGTTCAGATTCGCCGTCTGCTGCGCGTTGAGGTAGGCCTTGCCCTTGCCGAGCATCAGGTCGCCGAGGCCGATGCGGCTGTCGAGCTCGGGCTTGAAGACGAGCTTCCCACCGGACTTCGTGGTCAGCAGGTAGGTCGTTCCCGCGGCGCCGGAGCCGAGCGTCTTCGATTCGACGACGTTCGAATCGTCGGCGGCGGGGTCGACGTCGCCCGGCTTGAACCCGCGCGCCTTCGCCTCGACGAGGCTGGAGAGGCTGTTTTCGCCGAGCAGGAGGCGGCGCACGTCGCCCGTCGCGAGCGCGGGGTCCTCCCCGCCCGTCCTCAGCGCCTCGGTCGATTTCATCAGCTCCTTGAACTGCGCCTTGACGTAATCGAGCCCGCGCACCGTCTTGGCGACCTGCTTCGCGGCGGCCGCGTCGAAGCCGACCTCGAGCAGCGCCAGCTCGAGATTGTCGAACAGCCCGGTCCTGAACTTCGTGATGCACGGGTTGAACCTCGCGTCGAACTGGTCCATCGGCAGGGCGCCGACCGCGAAGTCGCGGATCAGCTCGACGAGATCCTTCCTCGCCTTCCTGAATTCGACCAGGACGGGGTGGCCGGCGTATCGGCTTGACGCCATCGCCCGGTCGCCGCCGGGCGCGTTCTCCGGGGAAAGGGCCGCCTTCAGTTCCTCCAGGAACGCCCCCCGCGTCCTCTTGACGGCGATTTCCCTGGCGTTGGCGATCCGCTCGGCGGCGTCGGAGAGGACGCGCTCCATCGCGTCGAGGAGGGACTTGTCGACCTCGATGCGCCCGCCCTGGACCTCGATGCCGTTCGCGCGCACGCTGGCGATGGCGTTCTTCATCGTTGCCATGTCGCGCTGGAGGCCGAGGATCTCCTCCCGGCCCAGCGCCCTGGAGCCGTCCGCCGCGAAGGCGTCCAGCTTCTCGGCGAGCGGACGCATCTGCGCGGCGAGGTGCGCGTTCAGCTTCTCGAACGCCTCGGCCGTGCCGTGCATCAGGATCGCCTCGCGCGGCATGAGCTCCCTGAACGTCGCATGGAGAAGCGCCCTGTTCCGCGGGTCGGCGGCCGCCCCGCCCGCGACGTCCTTCTGGGCGAGGTCGTACATCCGGTACACGACGGAGTCGATCTCCGACGCGCGCCGGTCGCACTGGAACTGCAGCTCCGTGAACGCGTCCTGCAGGGCGGCGCCCACCTGCCCGTTCTCCGCGAGGCGGACGTTGAACCTGCCGAGCTCCGCCGAAAGCGTCTGCTGCGCCTCGATCGCCGCCTTCACCGCCTTCGCGGCGGGGTTCAAGCCCCAGAAGCTCCCGCGCCAGACGGTCTCGCCCGTCTTCCTGTCCTGCATCAGCGCCATGGCGAGCTCCCGGCCGGAGAACCGGTCGAGCGCCTTGAGCTTGGCCGCCGCGTCCTCGGCGAGGCTTTCGAGCCGGGAGGCCTCCTTCCGGCTCAGCACGCCCTTGTCGACAAGCGACTGGCTCACCGTCCGGACGTTCGTCGCGGCGTCCGCGGCGACGGACTTGTCCGCCGCGTTGAGGAGCAGCACGTCGAGCTGCCGGACGACGCTCCTGGCCCCGGCTTCCGCGGGCGGCTGCGCGTCGTCGGGAAGGACGGCCGGCTCCGGCTGCGGCCGGTTCGCGTCCGGTTTCTTCGGGACGTTCGGCTCCACCGGGGGCCGGTAGTCCACGTTCACCTTGTTGAGTCCGCTGAGAGAGTTGATTCCGCCCATGGTGTCGTCCGTTCGGGTTGCGCGGCCGTCCGTCGGACGCGCGGTCGCCTATTCTACACGAAACCCGAGACAAATGTTACAAAAATCGGCGCCCGCCTGCTGCGACTCGAGCTCCCGGTCCACGAGGCGGAGACCCGGCAGACAGAAACCCTCTCCGGCCGGCGGATCGTCGACCCCTCGCCGCGAGTCGCGCGCCCGCGCCGCGCGGGCGGCTTTCCATTTCCGGCAGGCTGGTGTAGAATGGGCGCCGCGTTCGCGGACCGGACGACGATCCTCCGCACGCAACGACGAAAGGACCGAAGATGGAATTCAAGGAACTGCTCGCGGCGTTCGCCGCGAAATACGGAATCGACGGACTCGCGGACGCGGACGGCGCGGCGGAGCTCGACGTCGACGGCGTCCGCGTGGAGCTGCTCGACGACCCGCAGTCGCGCTGCGCGCTCGCCTGCGCCGAGATCGGCCTCCCGCCGCCGGATGCGGACGGCGCGTTCGGCGGCCTGATGCTGCAGGCCAACTTCCTCCTGCGCGGCACGGAGGGCGCGACGCTCTGCCAGAACCCCGAGACCGGCGCCTACGCCCTCGTGCGCCCGTTCCCGCTGGCGCTGGCGGACGTCGAGTCGCTCGGCGCCGGCCTCGAGTCGCTCGTCAACCAGACGGAGAACTGGCGCCGGGTCCTCGCCGGCCTGCGCACGGCCGAGGAGGTCCGCTCGGCGGCCCCGGCGGCGGCCGACGAGTCCCGCGACGCGGTCCCGGACGGCTTCGTGCACGTGTAACCTTTCCGCCGCCCGCGTGTATACAGGGAAATCACGCCACCCCCAACCAGGACCACCGCCATGCCGCTGCCGATCAATACGAACTACAACGCCCGCTTCCAGGCCTTCGTCAATTTCGCGAACAAGGCCTACGAGACCAGCGGCGAGGACTCCGTCGCCCGCTTCGAAGGGGCTCCGAAGGGGGACTACAAGGGCACGTTCGCCTCGATCTTTCGCTCGTCGGCGATGAAGACGGCGAACGACCAGGTTCGGGACGTCTTCCGCAAGGCGGTCGCGGACCTGTTCGGCGGCGAGAAGTTCATCCCGGACATCGTGCGCGACAACATGAAGCTCGAGGACTTCGGCAAGGGCCGGCCCCTCACCGCCCGCCGCGTCCGGCTCGTGAAGATCGCGATCGACACCCTCGGCGGCGGCAAGTTCCAGGACGCGGCGAGCGTCGACCGGGCCCGGGCGGCGGGCTACCTGCCGCACGAGACGGCGAAGCTCGCGCGCGTCGCGAACCTCTACCAGCAGGCGACGAACTGCACCGACGCGGAGGCGGAGGCCGCCGCGCTCGACCCGGCCTCGAACGCGCGCCGCCTCTTCGACTGCGGCGGGCGCTTCACGCTCAACGCGGAGAACTTCCGGAAGGGGCTCGCGCTCATGGACGCCTTCGGGGGCTGGTACGAGAACCTCCACGGCGACCACGAGGCCAAGAACCACGACACGCCGACGAAGCTCAACCTCTCCCCGACCCTCTGCACCCGCGACGCCGGCAAGGCGGTCCTCCAGTTCCTCCTCGAGGAGGTGGCCCGCAACGGGAAGATCCCCCTCGACGCGCAGCACCCCGAGAACGTCTTCGGCATGGCGAACAACCCCGCGATGCGCTTCATCGGCCGCGGCTACACGCAGTCCTTCGCCAACTCGCTGGAGGGGATTCCGCCGGAGAGGCGCGGCGTCCTCTACGCCGTGTTCGACGTCTTCGACAAGCTCCCCGCCAATCCGGCCAAGCTCGCCGCGCGCACCGCGATCAGCCAGAGCGCGATCCTCGCGGCGCGCGTGATGAAGCACTTCGACGCCGTCGCGGCGCTCCAGGCCTCCGGCAAGCTCGACCGCGCCCACCTCGTGCCGATCCTCTACGGCGACCTCGCCGTCCCCCCCAACGCCTCCAACGGGCGGATCAACGATGCGGTCGAACAGAAGCTGATGTCGCACGCCGACATCATCGTGTCGCTTGTCTCGCTCGCCATGAGCTCCGGCGCCCCGCTGGACGAGGTCGCCGCCGCCATCCGCGAGAACCGGCCCATCCCCGACGCCCCGGGGGTCACCCCCTTCAACGGACACCTCTCGGCGGTGGACGGCACCGCGGCGGGCGGGCGCAAGACGCTGATCGGCGACCTCGTCCGCCCCTCCAGGCCCTCCCTCGTCGCGGACAACAAGCCCGCCATCGAATCGAAGGACCGCCGGTTCGTCTTCCACTTCCCCGGCGGCGAGACGCTCGCCGCGAAGCCGGGCCTCGAGGAGGACGAAGGAGTCCTTCCGTCGTGCAACGCCATCGCCGACAAGATCGCGGAGCTCTGCGGCCGCGTCCACCCGAAGCAGATCGCGAACATCTGCTACGCCCTCTCCCAGAGCGGGACCGGCGGCTACACCAAGGGCGGCCTGCTGCCCTACGGGATCGTCTCCGACGAGCACATGGCCCTCACCTTCACGCTCTCGCGCGACGAGACGACCGGCGCCGTCACGGTCAAGTGCTCCGAGCCGGCGGGCCTGCCCGTCAAGTTCAGCTGGACCCTGACCGTCGACGTGAACGGCAACGTCACCACGACCCCGATGCGCGTCGACCACGGCCAGTTCGAGGCCAAGGCGCTGGAGGCGGCCGGCTCCGTTGGCGCGAAACTGCCCGCCGGCACCAAGGAGGCCGGCGAGGCGTTCGTCCGGGAGATGCTCGCGCACTGCGGCGACGACTTCGACCTCAAGGACGTCGTCTCGAAGAACATGAAGGGCCTCTGCGTCAACGGGGCCAACCTGCTCCGCTCGCCGGACGAGATCAAGGCGCGCATCGACGCCATCCGCGCCAACATCGAGGAGGTCCGCCATGCCGCCCGCGGCAACGCGAGGATCGAGAAGGCCGGCATCCATTTCCTGGCGGGGCTGGCCGGCAAGAGCGTCCCCGCCGGCCTGTTCGAGCGGATCCTCCGCGCCGCGAGATCCACGAACCCCGGCGACTTCGCGAAGCTCAACGCGCGGTCCACGCCGCAGCAGATCCTCAAGGGCCTCATCGACCTGCGCGAGGCCACGGAGGCCGTGATCCGGGGCGCGAAGGTCCGGGACCACCTCGAGGGCGGGGACGAAATGCTCGCGGCGCGCGACCTCGCCGCCGCGCTCGTCCTTTCGCGGCTCACCGACGCGGGGCTCCGGAACGCGAACGCCGCCCTCCGCTCCGAGACGGCCGCGAAGCTCGTCGCCGTGCTGGACGACTTCGCCGCCGAACGGTATCCCGCCGGCACCCCGGAGGTCTCCGTGGAGATGTCCGACTGGATCCAGTCGCAGTGCGTGGCGCTCGGGCAGCTGGCGCCCCAGTACAACATGACCGTCGAGACCATGCTCGGAAAGGACGACGGCGTCGTCGGGCCGTTCCGGCAGCCGTTCGACAAACGGGCGTTCGGGGAGAAGGCCCTCTTCCAGGCGATTTCCGCCGAGGCGCGGCGCGCGCTCGAGGCGCAGAACGAGGAGCAGCGCCGGAACGGCGTCGTCAACGCGGCGCTCGCGGGGGCCAAGGCCCGCGCGGCCAACGCCTACGCCAAGGCGGGCGAGGGCAACGCGGAGAAGGTCGACAGCATGATCCTCGACGCGCTCCGGCGCTGCTCCGACAACGACGACGCCGTCCAGGTCGTCGCCGCCAACATCGGCACGCTCCTCGTCAACAACGGCGCCGAGCTGCGCACCCTCCAGCAGGTGCGCGAGCGCGTCGACGCCATCTCCGCCAACTTCGCCGAGCTCAAGGCGCTCGCCCAGGACAACCCCGCCGTCTACGAGGCGGGCAAGCGCCTGATGGCCGGTTTGGGCGGCAAGACCCTGCCCCCCGGAACGATCGGCAAGCTCGTCGCCGCCGCCGCGAACGCGGGGATCGACTCGCTCCGCCGGCTCTCCTCCCGCTCCTCGGGCCTCGCCATCCACCGCGCCGTCACGCAGCTGCGCGACGGCCTCGTGCGGGCGATGGACGCGAGCGGCGCCGAGCAGGCGACCGGCGGCCCCGAAGAAAAGCAGGCGTGCCGCAACTTCGTCGCCGCGCTGATGATGGCGCGCTGCGGAGCCCGGACCGTCCGCGCGATGCAGGGCGCCTTCCGCGGCGACACCGCCGCCAAGATGCTCGCGCTCTACATGGACATCGGGAACGGGCGTCAGAACGACGGCCTCGCCATCGAGACCGCCATGCGGCTCGAGGACCAGGCGACCTCGCACATGGCGCACATCGGCGCCCTCAAGGCCGCCATCGACCTGGCCGCCACCGGCCAGCCCGGCGCGGCCCTCGACCCGTTCAACGGGAATTTCGACGCCGACGCGATCAACGGCCCCGACATCCTCGACGACCTCGTGAACCAGGCCGCGCCCCCGGCGCCCCCGCCCCACGCGTAGGGAGCCGGAGCAGACCGCGGGGTGCGCCGGAAACAAAGATGCGCCCGCCTCGGTGTTTTTGGTAACTTGACAGAGTAAGCGCGCCCCCGGGTCGGCCGGGGGCGCGCTTACTCTGTCAAACGGCGGACCCGTTCGCGTTTTTTTCGGTGGACACACGCGCGCGAAGTGCTTATAATCTGCAATCGCATTCCCATAAAGGGCCCCGCGCTCGTCCCCGCCGCGCGACTCCGGCGATTTTTTCTTCTTTCCAACCCCTTCAACCCTTTCAACCGCTTCAACCCCTTCAACTCCACTTCGGCGGCGTAGCCGCCACTTCGGCCGCGAAGCGGCCACTTAACCACTTAATCAATAATCACCCCGGAAATCCACGCATGAAAAAACTCCTCCTCCCCCTCCTCGCGCTCGCCCTGCCCGCACGGGCCACGATCGACATCGAGAACTTCGCCGCCAAGCCCGACGGCTTCGCCCGCGGCGTCGTCCTCACGGTCGCCGGCTACGACGCCAATCGCGCCACGCTGACGGACTTCCCCGTCCTCGTGCGGATCTCCAACGAAACGATTCCCGGGTTCTCGTATTCGGACATCAACTTCCCGGCCAAGGCGAACGCCGACATCTGCTTCACGGCGGAGGACGGCACGCCGCTCGCCTTCGACATCGACACGTGGGACACGTCCGCGAACGCCACGTCCCTCGTCTGGGTCACGCTTCCGACGATGATGCAGGGCACCGAGTTCGCAATGTTCTACAAGGGGCAGAAGAGCGGAAAGACCGTCTGTGGCGACAACGCGTTCGAGAACTTCGTCGGCGTCTGGCACCTGGGCGAGTCCGGCGACGGCGTGCAGACGATCGCCGATTCCACGCCAAACGCGTTGACGGCCAAGTCCTCCCATCGCTCATATGCCGTATCTGGCGGTCAAATTGGTGCGGCCCGGACAATCACTACGGTGCGTGAGAAGCCCGCGGATACCGGCATCAATGTTGATGTCTCCGCCGCCGCTACAGCCGCTCTTGAAACGCTCGGCACAAGTTTCGTCGTTTCGTTCTGGATGCGCCCGTTGGGGGCGGTCACGGATAAGGACGCAGGCGTCCGCTATGACGAACTCATCGGTCGCAAGCCGGCAACCAGCACCGAGGCTTGGCAGCTACAACTGGCTGACAAAAGCAAAAATTTGCGCATCTGGTCGAGCCAGACTGCCGACCCAAACGTGACGACGACCGATCAAATTCTGCCGCTCGTCCAGAACCAGTGGACAAAATTGGACGTCGTTTATAAGCCTGCCAGTTGCGAATTGTTTGCCAATGGCGTCAGCAAAGGGGCCATTACATCCAAGTATACGACACCGGTCCAAGGATCAAGTACACTGACGATCGGCGGCAATCCCGGTGGAGGCGAGCGTTCATTTTTGGGCGACATGGACGAGGTCCGGGTCGGGCAGTTCAATGCGAACGCGACGGGCGGAGCGGGAACAGCCGACTGGGTGAAGGCCGACTACGACCAGGCCACGGACGCAGCGTTCCTCTCGGCTTCGACCATCACGGAGATCGCCGTCGTCGCAAAGCCCCTCGCGACCCTCGAATTGACCGATTACGGCGCGGCCTACGCCCAGTTCTCCGGGCAAATCAACGGCCTCGGCGGCGATTCGGCGACCGCGTGCTTCGTTCGCGCCAAGGCGTGGCCGACGGGAACGGCGGAGCCGGCCGGCTGGAACACGCTCGCGACGGGCCTTGCCCTGAACGGCACTTTCACGGGGGCGATCGTCGATCTCCTGCCGCAGACCGACTACACCTACAAGATCCAGGCGGCGAACGACATTTCCGAGGAATCCGACGTCGCGACCGGCACGTTCACCACGACCGGCGCGGGCGAAATCGGCCAGGGCGGCGACATCAAGCGCGACGGCGACGACATCGTCCACTCCTTCAAGATCGCGCGCGACGGGACGGCCACGTTCGAGTTCGTTCCCCCGTCCTACGCGACGAGCGTCGAGGCGCTGGTCGTGGCCGGCGGCGGCGCGGGCGGCTACCGCCGCGGCGGCGGCGGCGGCGCGGGCGGCCTTCTCCACTACGACGCCTTCGCCGTGACGGGCGGCGCGACCTACGACGTCGAGGTCGGCGCGGGCGGCCTGGCATCCGATTCCTACACCGAATTCGGCGGAAACGGCATGCCTTCCTCCATCTCCGCGAACGGAGCGGTACTCGTCACGACCGTCGGTGGTGGCGCGGGTGGCAACGGCGATCCATCGTGCGCGGCCGCAATGTGCAACGGTCAATATGGCGGCAGCGGCGGCGGCGCGGGAGCGAAAGTCAACGTCGCAACCGAAGCTGGAGCCGGCGAGAGCGGACAGGGATATGCAGGCGGCACCGGAAGGTCTGACAGTAACAATGCAAACAACAAATGGGGCGGTGGCGGTGGTGGTTCCAATGCCACAGGCGGTTCCGTGGGGATGAGCACCACCTCTTCCGGCGGCCTCGGCGGCGACGGCAAGCCCTTCTCGATTACGGGAGAGGAAATCTACTATGCCGGCGGCGGTGGCGGCGGCGGCGAGTATTCGCAGAAGGACAGCAGCACTGCCGGCGCTGCTTCTGGCGGCAAGGGCGGTGGCGGCCGCGGTGGGCAGCGTTCGGACAAGGACGGAAGCAACGGAAGCGCGGTTGCCGAATCCGGAAAGGCCGGAACCGGCGGCGGCGGCGGCGGCGGCAGCAACGAAACCGGCCTCTACAAGGGCGGCGACGGCGGCAGCGGCATCGTGATTTTCCGCTATGCCGTGCAGGGCGACGGCCAGGGCATGAACGAACCGGCCGTCGCGCTCGAAAACCTGGACCGCGCCGCGAACGGCCTAACGACGGTCGGCTACCGCGTCGCGTGGGCCGGCGACGGCTACGACTACGCGGACGTCTTGGTGGTCTGGGGCTTCCGAAAGGGCGACCTCGACCACACGAACGCCCTGTCGTCCGCGACGAGCGTGATCGGCCGCGGAACGGGTACGTTCACGCTGCCCGACCAGACCCGCACGGTCTATGTCCGCCTCCTCGCGACGAACGCGGTGGCAGGCGCCCTTTCGCCCGAGATCGAAACGATTCCGTTCGTGAATCCCGCGGCGCCGGAGGCGACTGTCTCCGTGACGGGCACCACTACGACCTCGGCGACCTTCGCCGCGAACGTGACGGGCCTCGGCGAGGGCGCGACGAGCGTGTCGGGCGTCTTCCAGGTCTGCGCCGACGAGGACTTCGAGGAGGGGACATACCTGACCTTCCCGGCCGGCGGATCGCTTTCGGCCGCCGGAACGCTGACCGGCACCGCGACCGGGCTGTCGTTCAACACGGCCTACTTCGTCCGCGCGTCGCTCACGAACGACGTCCCGGCATCCTTCGAAACCGATCCGGTCGAGTTCCGGACGAAAGTTCCCGGCGCGCCGAACGGTTCGGTCGTCACGGACCTGACGCAGGTGCAGAACCCGCCGGCGGAGTGCGCCCCCCCGGTCGCCACCGACACGACGATCACGGCGTGGGGCTATCTCTTCACGCCCGGGAGCGGCGGGGTAACCTGCGCCGACCTGCGCTTGGAGGCGTCGACGGTCGCGAACTTCCAGACGGTCGCGGCCTACACGGCGACCGAAACGGGCGTGACGGAGCGCGGATACCGGTCCTTTACGCTGACGGGCCTCGAACCCGAGACGGCCTACTACCTCCGCCTGCGCAGCGAGAACGACGGACACGTCGTCAAATACTCCGCGATCGTCGGGCCCTACACCACGTTGGCCGGAACGTCCTCGATGATCCTGATCTGGTAGGCACAAAGCCGAGAAAGGAGAACCATGAAAAAGACGCTCCTTCCCCTCCTCGCGTTTGCCGCCTTCGCGGTTTCCGCGCACGGCGTCGACTGGTTCGACGCCGAGATTGCCGGCTACACCACGTGGCCGACCAACCCGCCCGCCGGCGAATGGTCCGGCACGACCGGCGCGACGCTCGCGAACCACGCGCTCGTGATCGACGCCCCCGAGGGCACCACGGTCGCGTTCGCGCCGACCGCGTCCAAGGACGCCGCCGACGGGCAGGTGGCCTTCAGCGTGACCGCCACGCTCTCGGCCGTCCAGCCGGTCGCCAACCTGCGGCCGCTGGAGGCCGACAAGAAGGGCTCGCTCGCGGCCGCGACCGACGGTTCGGCCACGAACTACTACGGTTGGGCGAAGGATCCCGCCGGGACGACGAACACGTGGCTCGCGCTCGCCGGCGCGACGCCCGCGGTCGGCACGCCCCTCGCGGTTCGCGTCCTCGCCAAGGCCGCGAACGGCGACTTCTACGTCCAGTACGAGGTGGGCGGCGTCGCGCTGGCGGCGGGCTCCGAGACATGGCTGCCCGTCGCGGCGACGGACACGACTCTCGGCCACGCCGGCATGCGCGGCCGGAACTTCGCGGTCTCGTCCCTTTCAGGCGCCACGGAAGCCTATCCCCCCGAGACGGCGACACTGACGGTCGGAGATCTCCCCGCGAACGTGACGCTCGTATCCGTGACGGCTGACGGCGTTCCCGTCGAAGGGGTCGAGGGCGTCTACACGGTCGCGGACGGCGCCACCGTCGTCGCGACGTTCGCGCCGGCGCCCGGCTATCGGCTCGTCGGCAACGCGACGGTCTCCGTCGTCATGGACGCGGACAAGACGCTGTCCACCGCAGACATGCCGACCGCGGAACCCATTCCCGTCTACTCGCTCACGCTTCCCGAACTTCCCGCGAACGTGTCGCTCGTCTCGGTGACGACGAACGGCGTCGCGGTCGAGGCCGTCGAAGGCGCCTATCCCGTCTACGACGGCGCGGAAGTCGTCGTGACCTTCGCCGCGGCCGACGGATACGTGCTCACCCCCGCCGCGACGGCGACCGTGACCGTCAACGGGACCACGGAGTTCCCGTCGGCCTCCGTTCCGACGGCCGTTTCGATCGCCTCCCTGATCAAGATCAACGAGATCATGGCGTCGAACCCGTCCGTGGACAAGGGCGGCATCGCGAGCGAGAAGGGCATCGCCGAGATGGACTGGATCGAGCTCTACAACGGCGCCCCGGTGGACGTCGACCTCACGGGCTGGCACCTCTCCGACAACGCGAAGCCCGGCAAGGAGGACAAGGCGACGATCCTCGGCTCCTGCGTCATCCCCGCCAAGGGCTACAAGATCGTCTGGCTCGACAAGATCCACGTCGATCCGTCCGAGTACGCGGCGGACGAGGCCTTCGCCGTCCTCAAGCTCTCCTCCTCGGGCGAATTCCTCCAGCTCGCCGATCCGAGCAAGGCGGTCGTCCAGCAGGTCGACTTCTCGACGAAGAAGCAGATCAAGGGCGTCTCCTACGGCCCGCTCTCGGCCCCGTCCGAGGCCGGGCTCGTCCCGGGCAACGGCCCGTTCGTCTACATGAAGACCGCCACGCCCGGCGCCGCAAACGTGACCGAGGGCTTCGGCGACTTCACGCCCGCGGTGGCCTTCTCCGAGCCGCACGGCTACAAGACGGCGGCGTTCGACCTTGAGCTGAGCTGCCCGGACGACCCGACCGCGCAGATCTACTACACGCTCGACGGCACCTCGCCCACGACGGCCTCGACGCCCTACACGGGCGCCATCCGCGTCGACAAGACGACCGTCGTCCGCGCGGCCGTCCCGGTCGAGAACACGATCCTGCAGTTCGACACGTCCGCCACCTACATCTTCCTGGACGACGTCCTCGCAGAGGCCCAATCGGGCACTGCGCCCGCGTCGGCCGTCGGCTTCCCGAACGACAACGCCGTGAACGGCCAGGAAATGCTCTACGGCATGCGGCAGGACATCGTGACCGGCGCCGACCGCGACCGCCTGCTGCGCGGCTTCACGAACACGATCGCGACGCTCTCGGTCGTCGTCGATCCGGCGAACCTCTTCAACAGCTCGACGGGCATCTACGTGAACCCGCGCGGCGAAGGGGAGACGTGGGAGCGCCAGATCATGCTCGAAGGGTTCGATCCGACGGGCGTCGGCGCGGACTTCGCGCAGCCCGCCGGCATCCGCATCCGCGGCGGCTACAGCCGCAGAACCGGAAAGCCCAAGCACTCGCTCCGCTTCTTCTTCCGCAGCTCCTACGGCGAGAGCAGCCTCGCACAGAAGATGTTCGTGGGCGAACCGCTTTCGCCAAACGGCGAGGGCAAGATGAAGGAGGAGATCGGCGAGTACGACAAGCTCGACCTGCGCACATCGCAGAACAACTCCTGGGCGAACAACGACAGCCCCAACAACGACACGTTCGTCACGGAGGTCTTCTCGCGCGACTCGCAGCGCGACCTCGGGCAGCCCTACACGCGCAGCCGCTACTACAACCTCTTCATCAACGGCCAGTACTGGGGCCTCTACCAGACGCAGGAGCGCGGTGACGAACACTGGGCGGAAGCCTACCTCGGCGGCGATTCGCTTCAGTACGACCTCATCAAGACGGCGTCCACCTACAACGGAAGCAGCATCTCCTATAGCATCGAGTGCAACGAAGGCACGTGGGACGCCTGGAGCAACCTCTGGCACATCGCCACCCAGGAGGGCTTCGGCGAAGGCCATGAGGGCAACTACAACAAGGTTCTCGGCCTCAATCCCGACGGCACGCGCAACCCGGCCTACCCGATCCTGCTGAACGCCGAAAGTCTGATGGTCTACATGCTTGTGTCGCACTACGTCGTGGACCGGGACGGTCCGACCTCGCCGTTCAGCTCCATCGACAAGGGCCACCCGAACAACTTCTACGCGATTCGCAATCGGGACGACGCCGGCGCCGTGAAGGGGTTCGTCTTCCTGCGCCACGACGCGGAGATGTCGATGAACCAAGGTTCCAACACCGGCCCGTCCAACAACCCGACGTTCTGGGGAACGGAGGAGTGCACCGAGTTCACCGGCGCCGTGAAGCATCGCAGGATCCCGTACTTCACGCCGGCGGAGCTGCACTACCTGCTGATGCAGAACCCGGTCTACAAGCGCCAGTACGCCGACCTGTTCTACCGGGAGTGCCTGCGCGAGGGCGGCGCGATGACCGTCGAGAACGCGACCGCGCGCTACACGAGCCGCATGGCCGAGATCGACGACGCCATCGTCTGCGAAGCCGCGCGTTGGGGGCAGGGCAAGACCCGCTCCACCTGGCTCAGCGCCTGCTCGAAGTCGGTGCAGTTCATCACGAACCGCGTCGGCAACATGAAGACCCAGTACCAGGCTGCGGGCTGGTATCCCACCAATGCCGCGCCGTTCGTGGTGAACGCGACGGGCGACCGCTACTTCGACGGCGGCGAGGTCCCCTACCAGCAGAAGGTCTACCTCCAGAACAACGAAGCGAGCGGAACGCTCTACTACACGATCGACGGAACCGACCCGGCCGATTCGGGCGTCGAGTACACCGCACCGTTCTCCATCCCGGACGCGGGCGCCACGGTCCGCGCCCGCCTGTTCAAGGACAACGAATGGTCCCCGCTCGAGGAAGTCGCGCTCGAGATGGACATCCCGAACGACCAGCGCTACGGCATCCGCATCGCGGCGATCCTGAACGCGGCGGTGGACGACCCGACGGACGAGTTCATCGTCCTCACGAACAAGCTCGACCGGGCCGTCGACCTGAACGGCCTCTCGATCTGGAGTGAAAAGATCGGCCAGGAACTCGTCAAACTCGCCGAAATCACAAGCGAGACCGTCCTTGCGGCCGGCGGAACGATCAAACTCACCCGGGCGGAATACTGGCCCGATCCCACGGAGACGCTCAAGCTCAAGAACGGTGCCATCAACGTGGATCTGCGCGACTACAACGGAAAGCGCATCCAGCATACCGTGGTTGATTCGGGGACATGGTTCTGGACCGGGGAATACGACGAAAAGGGCAAGAAGGTCTACGCCTGCAACAAGACGGGCCGCTGGTTCATCGCGAAGTATTTCCTTGGCGACACCGATGGCGGCGACGTGACCCTGGAGACCCAGTGGATGGCCTCGCCCGCGCCCAACCTGAAGCGGATGCTGCTTTTGATCAAGTAACGAATCCCGACCCTTCGTTTCCTCTCAGAGCGGTTCCAGCCAGTCGATAGCCGCATGAAGGCAGGGACGTTTTCACGAAACGTCCGCAAGGCGGACGCGCCTCGGGCGCGTCCCTGCCTTGGAAACGGATGCGCTTCAGGCGAAACCGCTCTCGTCCGTCGTATCGGCAGGGACGCTTCCGCGAGATGGCGGAAAGGCGGGCGGCCCCCTACCCCAGCCCGTGGTGGGCGCGGAAGGCGGCGTCCGCGTCCGCGCCCATGTAGTGCGCGCGGACCTTGGCGTCGGTGCGGCGCAGGTCGACGAGGATGAGCCCGTCCACGCAGTCGCCGAAGTCCGGGTCGACGTTGAAGGCCAGGATCCGCCCGCCGAGCTTGAGATACTGCTTCACGAGGATCGGGATGCCCTTCTTGTCGCTCTCGAGATCGGAGATGATCGAGCTCACGAGGTCGGTGTTGGCGATCATCTCCTCGTAGTCCTTGCCCTTCCACTCGGCGCGGCGGCCGCGGCGCGGCGGCCGCAGCGGCCGGACGAAGCGCGCGAGCTCGCCGGCGAAGTTCGAGAGCCGGAGCGAGCGCAGGAGCATGCTGCGCGACTCGTCGCGGTAGGCGGAGCTGATCGAGACGGGCCCGAACAGGCTGTGGTAGTCCGGGTTGCGCGCGATGAACGCGCCGATGCCCTTCCAGAGCATCATGAGCGGCGCGAAGGCGCGCTGGTACTCGGGCCGGACGAACGAGCGCCCCATCTCGATGCAGGGCTGGCAGCGGTCGATGAGCTGGCGCGAGTAGCGGAAGAGCGAGTGCGTGTAGAGGCCCTCGACGCCGAACTTCGGCACGATCTCCGGCGCGAGGCCGAGGCGGTAGGCGCCGACGAGGCGGCGCTCCTTCGGGTCCCAGAGGAAGAGGTGGCGGTAGTGCGGGTCGTAGACGTCGACGTCCGTCGCGCGGCCGGTGCCCTCGCCGACCGCCCGGAAGGTGATCTCGCGCAGGCGGCCGATCTCGCGCATGATCGGGTTCTCGGGCGAGAGGGAGGCCATGTAGACGTCGAGCCCCGAGCCGGAGAGCAGGAAGGAATCCTTGGGAAGGGCGGCGAGCGCGGCCTCGACCTGCTCGCGCGGCGTCTCGGAAATGATCTCCTCGCGCGGGCCGGCGAGGGCGGCGGGCTTGCGGCGCGGGAGGCGCAGGAGCTTCTTCTTCGCAGGGGCGCGGCCCTCGAGCGCGTAGGAGCGAAGACGGAAGAGCCGGGTGAGCTCCTTGTCCGACTCCACGCGCGCGATCTCGCCCGGCGTGACGGGCTTGCCGATGAACGCGGTGATCGTGCGGCGGCGCTGGCGCGCGGTCATGCGCGGCAGGAGCACGGTACGGAGGCGCGGATGGACGAGCCCCGCGAGCTGGAAGAGCGCGGGATTGCGCCCGCAGAAGTGCATCGGGACGACCGTCGCGCCCGTCTTGCGCGCGAGCCCGGCGATCGTCTCGCTCCACGGCGGGTCGCGGACGAGGCGGCGCTTGAGGTCGATGGAGGAGACCTCGCCCGAGGGGAACACGCCGAGGATGTGGCCGTCCTTGAGCCAGCGGACGCACTCGAGGAGCGGGCGTATGTTCTGCTTCGCGGCCGCGGCGGAGCCGAAGGGGTTCACGAAGATGAAGTCTTTGCGCATCTCCGGGATGGCGTCGAGGTAGTAGTTCGCCATCACCTTGAAGTCGGGGCGCGCGCGGCGGAGGATGTCCAGCAGGACCACGCCCTCGATGCCGCCGAAGGGGTGGTTCGAGACGAGGATGACCGGCCCCTCCTTCGGGATGTTGGCGAGGTCCGCCTCGTCGAGCTCCACGTGCAGGTTCATCCCCTTGAGGACGGCGGCGTTGAAGTCGGGCTCCTCGCCGCTGCGCTGGAGGGCGCGCGCCTCGGTGACGATGCGGTCGAGCTTGGGGAAGCCGACGGCGTGCTCGACGAGGAAGCGCGAGACGGGGTTGCGGAAGCCGCGCGGCGCGGCCTCGGGGTTGATCTTGAAGACCTTGTCGTTTCTCATTGCGGCGCATTCTACCCGAACCCACGCGTCCTTTCAAGCGGTTGCCGCGCGGGCGCGGGTCTGGTATACTCTCGCGCGTTCTGCAAACCGCGCGGAGCGCCCGCGCGGAAGGAGTCCCCGCGCCATGAACGAAGAAACCGAATCCGACACCGTCCTCGCCTCCCGCCCCCGCGGCGACCTGCCCGCGCGCGTCTCGCCCGGCGCCGTCGTCCTCGACGCGCTTCGCGACGGAGGGGCGCTGCTGCGCCTCTTCCTCGCGTTCGTCCTGTGGTTCTTCACCGCGTGCGTCCCCTACGTGAACCTCGGCACGACGGTCGGCCTCGCCTCGGCCGCAGTCGACGTCGCGAAGGGCCGCCCGGTCTCACCGATCGAGATCTTCGACGCGCGCCATCGCGCCCGCATCGTCCCGTTCTTCCTCACGCTCGGCTTCACGATCGCGCTCATGGCCGGCGTCTCGCTCTTCGGCTGGCTCTGCACCGTCCAGTGCGCCGCGCTCTTCGCCGCCGCGCCCGGCGAGATCGCCGCCCTCGCCCCCTGGCTCCGCCGGCTCGCGATGCTGCTCGTCTTCGTCCCCGCCCCGCTCGTCGTCGGCGCGTCCGTCTCGCTCGCGCTCCCGGTCTACCTCGACACCGGCGCCAAGGGCCTCGAGGCGCTCGCGGAGAGCCGCCGCCTCGTCGAGGGCAACCTCGCCGCGGTGCTCTGCGTCGAGCTCCTCCCCGCGATCCTCGGCGCCGCGCTCGTCCTCGCGTTCGATTACGTCGGCTTCTCCGTCCTTTCGCTCTTCGTCGCCGAGGCCGTCCTCTTCGTCTTCTCCCTCGCCCTCCTCGGCCGCCTCTACGGCGCTCTCCGCGCGCAGAAGGCGGAGTGACCGTGTGACCGTAAGACCGTGTGACCGTAAGACCGTGTGACCGTAAGACCGTGTGACCGTGTGACCGTAAGACCGTGTGACCCTCCCATGCACCGCAAGACCCTCCTCATCATCCCGACCTACGACGAGCGCGACAACGTCGGCCCGATCTCCGAGGCCGTGTTCCGCGCGGACCCGGAGGCGGAGATCCTGTTCGTCGACGACGACTCGCCTGACGGCACCGGCGCGCTCCTCGACGAGATGGCGGCGCGCGAGCCGCGCCTCCACGTCCTGCACCACGGCGCCAAGGCCGGCCTCGGCCGCGCCTACGTGGCGGGGTTCAAGTGGGGGCTCGAGCGCGGCTACGAGCGGCTCTTCGAGATGGACGCCGACGGCTCGCACGACCCGAAGGAGATCCCCGCCTTCCTCGCCGCGTCCGAGACGGCGGACCTCGTCCTCGGCACGCGCTACAAGGGCGGCATCCGCGTCATCGACTGGCCGCTCAACCGGCTCCTGCTCTCGATGGGCGCGGGCGTGTTCGTGCGCCTCGTCACCGGACTCCCGGTGAGCGACCCCACCGGCGGCTACAAGTGCTACTCGGCCGAGGTGCTGCGCGCGATCGACCTGGACAAGATCGTCTCGAACGGCTACTCCTTCCAGATGGAGACGACCTTCTCCGCCTGGACGCAGGGCTTCCGCATCGCGGAGGTTCCGATCGTCTTCCTCGACCGCCGCCTCGGCTACTCCAAGCTCTCGCTCGGCATCGCCCGCGAGGCCTTCTGCATGGTCTTCCGCCTCGCCTGGCGCAACCGCTTCCGCCGCCGCCCGCGCGCCGTCCGCCCCGCACCGGCCCCCGCCCCGCAGGCCTGATCCCCTTTCTCCCTTTTCATCCCTTTCAACCCTTCAACCTTTTCAACCTCGCGCACTCTAGCGCCCTCCACCTTACCCTTTCCACTTTCACCTTTCCCCTTCCGTGTATCTCCAGGCACTCGAAATCAACGGCTTCAAGAGCTTCGCGAAGAAGACGCGACTCGTCTTCGAGCCCGGCATCACCGCCATCGTCGGCCCCAACGGCTGCGGCAAGTCCAACGTCTCGGACGCCATCCGCTGGGTCCTCGGCGAGCAGCGCCCCACCGCCCTGCGCGGCGGCGCGATGACCGACGTCATCTTCGCCGGCACCGACGACCACAAGCCCCTCGGCATGGCCGAGGTCTCCATCACCTTCGCCGACTGCGAGAAGGAGCTCGGCCTCGAGTTCAACGAGGTCACCGTCACCCGCCGCGTCTTCCGCACCGGCGAGGGCCAGTACTTCATCAACCGCACGCCCTGCCGCCTCCGCGACATCCAGCGCCTCTTCATGGACACGGGCATCGGCACGACGTCCTACTCCGTGATGGCCCAGGGGCAGATCGACGCCATCCTCTCCTCCCGCCCCGAGGACCGCCGCGCGATCTTCGAGGAGGCGTCCGGCATCACCCGCTTCCGCGCCGACCGCCGCGAGGCGCTGCGCAAGCTCGAGGCGACCGACCAGAACCTCGCCCGCCTCGCCGACGTCATTGCGGAGCTGCGCCGCCAGATCCATTCGCTCCGCGCCCAGGCCTCGCGCGCCCGCCGCTACAAGGAGCTGCAGACCGAGCTGCGCAAGGTCGACCTGTATCTGGCCGGCATCCGCCTCGCGGAGCTCAACGAGCGCGGCCGCGCCCTCGCCGCCGCGTTCGAGAAGGCGCAGGAGCAGGGCCGCGGGCTGCGCGGCCGCGTCGAGGAGGCGGAGTCCGCGCTCGAGGCGCTGCGCCGCGTCGTCGCCGAGGCGGAGCAGGGCATCTCCGAGGCGGTCGAGGCCGCCGCCGCCGCCCACAACGCCCGCGCGCACGCCGACGAGAAGCTGCGCGACAACGACCTTCGCCTCGCCGAGAACCGCTCCTGGAAGGAGCGCGACGAGAAGGAGATCGCCGGCACGCGCGCCGTCCGCGACGACCAGGCGAAGCTCCGCGGCGAGGTCGACTCGCGCCTCGCGGGGCTCGACGAGGCCGCCGCCGCCGCCGAGGAGCGGCTCGCCGCCGCGCGCGCCGCGTTCGATTCGCTGCACGGCGACTCCGACGAGGCCCGCGCCGCGCTCCAGCGCCTTCGCGAGCAGTCGGTCGAGCTCGAGCGCACCAGCGCCCGCCTCCAGAACGAGCTCGGCGAGGCCGAGGCCGCCGACCGCGAGTCGATCCTCCGCAACGAGCGCCTCTCCGCCGAGAAGTCCCGCCTCGAGTCCTCGGTCCGCGACCTGGCCGCGCGCCTCGACGACGTCTCCGGCGAGGTCGAGACGCTCCAGGGCATGGCCGAGTCGGCCTCCGACGCCGCCCTCGCCGAGGAGCGCCGCCTCGCCGCGGCGCGCGCCGCGCTCGCCGAGGCGCAGTCCGCGCGCGCCGCCCTCCGCGCCGAC